>JBBSJJ010000078.1:0-19054 GCA_038257335.1 Chitinophagales bacterium
ATAACCTCGGTAGCAATCCATAAAACTGCCAGCCCAAAAAGCATCCCCATAAATGGCGGAAGGTGCGTAATTGTTTTAAAGAAAGGGACAAAAATGAGGGCCCCGATGCCGAGTATCAATACGAACTTTCTTTCGAAACTAGTAGTGCCGCTTGAATCGCTGGTAGAGTGCACCTGCTGGTTATTAACCTTGCCTTTTAAACTGAAGGAGAGAATAATAACCGGCACCAGCATGCATACAAGACTTGGCAGAAACAGGTGCACTATGATGTTGGCGGTGGTAATTTGCCCGCCGATCCATAGCATGGTGGTAGTAACATCACCAATAGGCGACCAGGCACCGCCGGCATTTGCTGACAGCACCACCATACTTACAAACAATATACGGGTGCGCCTTTCTACTATCAGCTTTCGCAACAGGGAAACCATTACAATGGTGGTGGTAAGGTTGTCTAATACGGCAGATAAAAAGAACGTGAGCAGGCAAACGATCCACAACAGTTTCCTGTAATCAGTGGTATTAATCCGGTTTGTTATCACGTCAAAGCCATCGTGTGCATCCACCAGTTCTACAATGGTCATGGCGCCTAACAGAAAGAAGAGTATACCGGATATCTGGCCCAGGTGTTCATACAATTCGTGGTTAACAAGTGCTGTATTGTTCCAGGATGTAATGTAAACCGTCCAGCATAAAACGCCGGTAAGTATAGCGCTCGCTGTTTTATTAATACCAAGTGGATGTTCAAATGCAATGAGGCAATAGCCGGCTACAAAAATTACTAGGATTATTAGGTGCATATTTTACGGCAACATTTTGGCTGCCGGCAAAACAATTTACACATCTCTTTCTTTAACTCAAACTCTATGGACAGTTATTTTGTTGTGAGGTTGCTTAGCGCCTAAATACAGGGGCTTTTGCCAGGCATTCATGAATAGCTCTATTTGATGTCAGATAGATTAATGTAAATATTTAGGCAGGGCATTCTTAGAATCTTGACACTTATTGTTGGCCAGGGTTACTGCTGCCTGTGGCAAGCTGCCAAAAGATTACGAATGTTACCAATCGGTAAGTTGCGCACCAATAGGAAGCGGCTGTGGTATAGGCCAAACAAAATGTCAATACCTGGAGCTTTATCCAACAAACTTGCTGCTGAGCGTTCCCGCACGAAGTATGTGTAGTGGCATCCGGTATTTGACAGGAACCGCCTTCCCCGGTTAGGTCTCAAGGAACTGCTATCACAACTCATGAATGTTTTATGAAGCACGAGCCAATGGCGGAGGTTGAGCAGGCGTGCTCATTAATTGAATGGTTTTAAAAGGAAACTTTCTCCGGCAATAGGTTAAATTTGTGGCATAAAGTTGCCGGCAGCAGAACAACCTTTTTACAAACAATCCCATGAGTATAGCTATCAACAAATGGTTTAGAGTTTACTATAATAAAATTGCGGGGAGTATTGCGTTTTACCCGGCCATTATTGCTATTGGTTTTTTGCTGCTCTCGTGGGGTATGCTTGAAATTGATTTTTCTCCCTGGGGCAGGGAATTGAAGGGAGGCTTAAGCTGGCTGAGCCTTAAGGATGCGAGTACGGCACGATCCATTATTTCTACTGTGGCAGGCGCCATATTATCGCTGGCTGTTTTTAGCTTTTCTATGGTGATGATCGTACTAAACCAGGCGGCTTCGCAAATGAGCAACCGGGTGCTTAGCAGTATGATAGAGAATCGCTTTCAACAAATCATTCTCGGCTTTTACATCGGCACAATTGTATATGCATTGTTTTTGCTGAGTACCATCAGAGATATCAGCAGCGGTGTGTATGTGCCGGCACTAAGTATTTACCTGCTGATACTGCTAACGGTAATTGATATTTTTCTGTTCATCTATTTTTTAGATTATGCAACACAAACGGTAAAATACGAAACCGTTATTCGCCGGGTGCAACAGCAAACCATGGCCACTATGAAAGCCAACTATGAAGACAATAGGGAAACAAATATTTCGTGGAGCCAGTTGCCTTTTGTAGAGCTGCTTTCTGAAGAATCTAATTACATGCAGGGCTTTAATGAAAAAAAGCTGTTGAAGATAGCCTGCGAAAACAATTTGTTTATTTCTTTCCTATACCAGCGGGCCACTTATTTAATAAAGGGAACGGTGATCATGCGGGTGTATGGCAGCGGAGTGATGGAGGAGGCGGTTCGCAAGGAAATATTAGCGGCGACCGATTTTTATAAAGGACAGCCCATTAGCTATAATGCAGATTATGGTTTTAGCCAGCTGGCTGAAGTAGCCATAAAAGCATTAAGCCCCGGCATCAATGATCCTGGTACTGCCGTGATAAGCCTTCATTCTCTTTGTGATGTGTTGGCCTATAAACTTTATCGGAACAAGCCTTCTGTATTGCAAGATGAGCAAGGCGTGGAAAGAATTTATATGCCTTCTTCTTCTTTTAAAGATATGTTTGAAAAATGCCTTCACCCCATCTGGAATTATGGAAAAAAGGATGCATACATTCAAAAAGAACTGCTGCATGTGCTGGCGCAGTTAAAGATGGCAGATCATAAAATGCAGTACAGTACATTGTTTGATACCCTGGAAACGAAAATTAAATTACAGCAGGCAACCGGGTGAGTTGTATGCGCCGCCTTCGTAAACCTTTTTGGCCGGTGTTTATAAATAAGGAAATAACTTATTAAAGACTTTCTAGTGTTATGTTCAGTGTGAATTGTCAATACTTCACCCAGTCTGCTTAAGGCAGTCAGGAAGGCATTGACAATTCACCATTCAATGTCGTCGACTTAAGCTCCGTAGGAGCTTCCTGTTTATAGAATGGTCTGGCTAATTGTATTTATAGCCCCGTAGGTGCTTCCTTTGCTTAGGAGACTCCTACGGAGTCTGGAAAAATTATTCATGTTGATGTTTCTATAAACAGGGTGCTCCTAACGGAGCAAATATCTTAAGTAAACGACATTGATTCACCCTGCCTACCGGCAGGCATTCACAAATAGAAACACCATTTCATCCTTAACACAGCACTGGTTTAAAATTTATTTTAGAAAAATAAAAATTTAATAGACGCCGTATCGTAAAAACGGCTACTGCAATAAAAGCTGTTTTAAATTATTTTAACTATAGGGTATGCTTATTGATTAGGATACACAAAATTTAAAATGATGAAATTAATACTTAGTGCAATCTTTTTAATTAGCAGTTTTACAAGTTGCCAAAACGCTGCTGAAAAAAATAAGGTCACTCAAAGTACTACAGATTTTCAGCAGCCCGCCATAGCAGAGGGGCAAGACAGCCAGGAGGTTGTTATACATAAAGAAATGCCAGGCGATACAGCTGCTGGAATAAAATCGGCCTATCGTTTGGCCCTCACTTCCAACGCACTCCAGTTGGTAAACGGTGAGACAGGTTCAACCACAGAAATAACTTTTGGCAAACCACTTGACCAAATGGTAGAAACCCTGAACAAAGTTTTACAAAGCAAAGTTGCCAGCGTTGGTATAAACACGGAGTGCGGCGCTGGTCCGTTAAAAATGGCAGTTTGGAAAAACGGTTTAAATATAATTTTCAAAGAACTAAAATCAAATGGAGAGTGGCAGTTTGCTGGTTGGTATCTTGGCAAACCTTCAGGTAATTTAAAAACTCTTCAAACAATGGCAGGCATCGGCATTGGCTCCACACGGCAAGAGATGGAAGCTGCTTACTCCATAACAGTAACCAGGACAAGTTTGGGTAACGAGTTTTCAACGACCGCTGGGTTGTACGGCATTTTTGATGGTACGGGTAAAAATGCGAAAATTACAGATATGTGGAGCGGACTGACCTGTATGTTTAGGTAAACGATAAATTTTTATCGTGGATGCACGCAGCAACCGAAATCTTCAAGCCACAAGTCCCTTCATTTTCTTCAAACTTCCACTTCCATCGCTAGCCCTTACCCTCCCATTTGGTGCGCAACGACGCCTGGCCGCAGAGCCGGAATTTAAAACGATTAATATATTCCCGGCTCTTTTACGTTAACTGCGGATGTGCTGCTGCCATCCTGCCAAAGGTATGATGCAAATCTCCACGCTTCCAATAGCCTGCCCGATCCTTCGCAAATGCCCGTATCCTTATTAAGCTTTACAACTGGTAATTCAAATAGTGGTAGGTTAATGGTATCGTGAGAAGAACAGCCCTGGGCTGTGCGTGCTGCTACGCTGTAGATACCAGCATTAACCACTTGCAATATACCCTGAGTTGAACCATTGCTCCGGGTATAGTTTACAAACCCATTTCCTGCATTTAAAATTAAAGGGGGCCCTTTACAAACGCCCGCGTATGCGCCAAGGGCAATAGCAGAAGAAAGGTTCACTTTTATTTTTACTGTATCAAAAGCAAAGCGTCCTGCTGATAGCTCCGCTTTTAAAAAATAACTGGTATCCACCAACGGATTTACAATTACTGATTGACCAGGTAATGTATTGATGTTATAATTGAGGCTCCAACTGTAGTTCAAAAATCCTGGAGTAGCTACCAGGTGCAATGTACCATTGTTGCATTTGCTGCGACCCGGCCCGATGCTAAATGGAATATTGAGCTGAGACACAATCACCGTGTCACTCTTGTTTTTCCACAGGCATCGGTCACCGTTACGTGGAAAACACCTGCTTGCGTTACTTCATAGTTTTCTCCTATACTTCCATCCTGCCATTGGTAGCTATCTAAACCAGTTCCGGCATGCAGCATAAATTTGTGATGCCACAAATGGCGGTGCGGGGGCCAGCGTTCAAATCTTTCGCCGAGCGATTCACTAAAACGGAAATACCATCCGGTAAAATGTTGCAGGCACCAGGCATAACTGCTTTTGCAAAAGCTGTTCCTACCCCAGTAGTTATGAACTGCAAAAGAAGCCACTTGAAGTTATAGCCAATTACGGTACTGACAGCAATGATGGCGAACCGTAGGCTCCACGCACATTGAACCCGTTTTATAGCAACAGGGTAACCATTGATTTTAGTGCCAGGTACTAAACGTAAAATTATTGTTTAGTACTTCCCGATAAAATGATCAATGCGGGTTTCTCCTTTAGTAAAAAGCAATAATGAGGGGGTATATGACTGCAGGATTTAAGCCTGCTTACTAATTATACTCTAGTGCCTGCATCCACCAATTAGGGATCACACCGCATCTGCAAGAACTTTATGGTATCAAAACAAACAAAAAATTTTAAACTTAAAAAAACAAACGTATGAAACAAATTATCATCGCACTGCTGCTGTTTAATTTCGCAACCGTAGCATTTGGCCAAACAAAAGAATCGGCCTTCACGAAAGTCTATGGGCAGCTTGCAGCCGGGGGAAGCAACCATAATGGCCTGATGGGGGAGATGAGTATTCAGGCCGTCATTCGAGACAAGTGGGTTTCTACATTTTCCTATCAAAATATGGAGGTAGACCCTAAAAACCTGCCGCAAAACTATAAGCGAGGCTATTCTTTGTTGTTCCTATACGATGCATATCCTACCACAAAAATGGATGTAATCAGTTTAACCGGGGGCAGGCTTTTTAAAATGGGAAGAAAAACCTGGGCAACATTTGAAGCCGGGCCGTCGCTGGTAAGCGGAGAAAAAATGACTTTTTCGCCGCAAACTGTGATAACAGATGGATTTTTTTACACTTCCTCCAACTACGCCATAAACAAGGAAGCAAAAACCACTACGCTTGGGGGGACACTTAAGGCAGATTTCAATTGGGCTTTACTCCCGTACGTAGGGTTGGGCGCCGGTGCTTTTGCCAATTTCAATGCTATTCAATCGCCGGTAGGAGGGCAAATAAAACTTATGATTGGATGGCTGAACACTAAAAAGAAATAATCAACGATTCGGCGTCAATACAATCTCCCATCATCAAAACAAAAAATCAATACATTAAACAACAACAGCGAGCCGTGTGAAAACAATGAGTTGGCTGCAATCATTTTTAATCTTAAAATTTAAAAACATGAAACAAAAAGTTTTATTAGGCTCATGACAATGCTGTTACTTGCTGGCTGTAAACAAGACAAAGTAGACAGCGAAGTGTCGCTAAAAGGTAAATGGACAATTCAAAATACCATTATAAATGAATACGTGAATGGAAGGTTGGAAGACAGGTATTCCGAACCAGGTGATGGAACCACCCTTGACTTTCGAGAAAACGGCAAAGTGGTAATAGCAGCGCCCGGCCTGGCTGTAGAAAGCCTGCCTTATATCATTAGGCCCAACTCTAAAGTAGAAATTGACGGAGATGTTTATGAAATTCGGGACCTGGCCCGTGCTACGGTGAAGTTATTTATCCGACAGGATTATGCGGCCGGCGAATACGACGAAGTGCTGTTGAACCTTAAAAGATAAAAACAAATTTCACGCTGAATACTTAAAGAAATCTCAATTAATTTTTATCATATGTGAGCATATTTCTCACAGAGTGAAAAAATATTAAACCCCTATAAAAGATAGTTTTTCTCAATGCTCTATTGATCTAAAACTATCTTTTTGCTTTGTGTGTAGGAGCGGGATTTTATCGCAATTGTTCAACTAGTTCAACCAACCATTTATCAAACCCTGCCTACCGTCATGCGGGCCCGATGCAAAGCATTCTCTCCAACCGGTATACACTTCATTGACAAATTTCTATAATGCTTCGGAGTGAATGCATGGCAGTTTCTGATTGGTAAAAAAGCTGTCTTTATAATCGTTCTAATATTTAATCAAAGAATGGGCTTGCAATTGGCATAAATTATTCAGATATTGGATGCATGCTGCAGGCAGAACTCAGTTTTACTGTCGCCACCTGCCAGATCCCTTTTTTTGAACCTGATAAAACTACGATACCCGTCCATTCTTTTTTCCGTCTCTAATATTTGGGAGATGGCCATAAACTACAGGGTCGATCACTCCACAAGGCAACTGTCTTTTACAAGTTGCTTCCGTTGTGTAATCCTCCGGGGGATAGCCACCCTGCTTTTTATTTCTAATATTAATTTTAATGCTTTTTCACAATTCTCACAAAAGCAATTTGTAACCTACAATAAGAGTGACGGGTTAACAGACAGCTGGATTACTGCGCTCACACAGGATCGGTTTGGCTATTTATGGATCGCTACACACCAGGGCTTAAACCGGTTCGACGGGCTGAATTTTAAAACCATTCAAAGCAATCATGCGGACGCATCTTTACCATCAGACGAAATAAGTGATCTCAAATGGATTGATTCTAACAGGTTAGCCGTTATTACAAAATCAGGGTTAAACATTCTTAACATTCAGTCGATGAAGCAGCAAAGCCTCATCATACCGCCGGGGGTTCTAAAATATTATTACAAAGTAAATTCTTTGCGTGAATTCTTATCCGACGCCTCGGGCAATTGTTACATAGCCAGCAGGTCTGGCTTCTATCATTTTAACCCTGCACATAAACTCGTATTTCGATACGATGACTATACTGCCGGAGAGGCTGAAAACGCTATGGGTTTCGGCACATTTATGGCCTGGCTTGATGATAAGAATATCATCGTTTCAGGGCAAAAAGGCATAAACAGTTACAACATTGTTACTCATCAATTTTCTAGCATAAAAAAAGGCGACCGGCGGTTTCAAATTTTTGATATCATCATCAACATGGGAAAAAGAAATTTTACGCAGCTGCAACCGTGGCCCGGCTGTTTCCTCTTTTTTTTGAATGATAGTGATACTGCCATTTTTATTAACGAAAAACATAAACTTGTTGCTTACTCCCGGTTGCCGCTTTATCCCTTAAAAACTGAAATAAACTGGCAAAGCAGTTTATATGTGCAGGCAGACTCCACCCTGTTTTTATCCGGAAAAAAAGCCGGCCTGTTTAAATTAAAGATTATCGGGGCAACAGGCTTGGTTAATATGGACACCGCTAAATCTTTTGCAAACCTTAGATGCAATAGTTTTTTAGCGGACAGGAACAATCGAATATGGATGGGCAGTAGCAATGGGTTACTGACTGAAAACAGGAGCCCCGGCAACATAAGGGTTGCCAACATCCCTGAAGAGGTAACAAAAGCAAGCCCCGGCGCCAGTATTCGCCAATTGGCAGTAATTGACGAAAACATTTGTGCCGCAAATTTATCGGGCAACGGTATGTATGTTTTTAATAAGAGAGATTTGTCTTTTAAAAAATCGATCCGGTTTAAATTTCCAGCGGAAGGAAATAACAGTACTTATACAGTTGCCAAAAGAGGCCGGGACACCATCCTATGTGGCGCTAATATGCAATTGTTTTGGTATGATGCTATAAGCAATAAAAGCGGCGTGGTAAACATGCCTGGTTGGGATAGCATGTTTAACTGGGTTGCGGATATGTTTACAGACAGGGAAGGCAATACATGGATAACCTGCAATAAACCCAACATGGTGTACTTGTATAGGAAAAATGCGGCCCGCCCGGAATCTCTACAGTTTAATCAGACCCTGGTAAAGCAACTAGAGGAGATATTTCATATTGCCGAAGATGAGCAGGGCAATATATGGATGGGGGGAGAAGGTGCAGGTCGGTATAATACCAGCAAAAAGCAGTTTGATATTTACCTCGATTCTTTCCCCGCCATACGATGGCCCCGAAAAAATATAAGCAGCCTGGTTTGTGATCAGCAGGGCGGGGTTTGGATGGGGAACGCAACCAATGGCCTGATACTTTATGAAGCGGCTACTAATAAATTCCGATCTTTTACAAAGGCAGAAGGATTGCCTGATAACCGGGTGCTGGCTTTAAAAGTAATGAATAACAGTTTGTGGATTGCCTGTTTAAATGGGATTGCAAAGATGGATTTGAAGACAAAGAAATTGGTGCAGGTAGCTAACAGCAAAGAGATGGGGAGCAGGAGCATAAGTACCAATAATTTGTGCCTGGATGAAAACCAGAAACTCTTATATGTGGGACTGGGCGCAGCAATCATGCAATTTGATGCCGCCGAACCGGTCTTAAAAAACAGCCACCCGGAGTTATTTGTTGAAAATATTTCATTGGGGAATGCTGAGTTGCAGTGGAACCCTGCCGAAAAAATAAACAGCTCCTGGCAAAACAATGATATCAAGGTTTCCTTCAATGCCATTAATTACGACGACGCACAGGATCAGTATTATGCCTATCGCATTACCAATGGGAATAATAACAGTTGGGTGCCGCTGGAAAGACAGCGAACAGTAGTTTTTAATAATCTTGCGGCGGGCAAACATTTAATAGAAGCAACAGTTTTTTCTCCCAATAACCGGTGGCCGCCACAGTTTACCCGGCTAACTATTTTTATAAGCCCTCCATTCTGGGAAACATGGTGGTTCTACTTGCTGCTTGTGATGTTGCTGTTCGCTGTTGTGTATGCAATTTTTCACTACAGGATCAACGAACTCAAAAAAATATTTCTTATTAGAACAAAAATATCCCACGATCTGCATGATGAGGTTGGCGCCACACTCAGCGGAATTGCTCTGTACAGCCATTTAAGCCGGGAACAAGTTGAGAAGGGGGAAATGGGAGAAGTGGAGAAATCATTATCGATCATTCAAAAATCTGCCGGGGATATGATAAGCAAGCTGAGTGATATAGTGTGGGTAGTAAACCCGCAGCATGATTCTTTGCAAAAACTATTACAAAAGCTGGAGGAATATGCCAGGGAAATGGCCGCCACAAAAGAAATTAAAATGAGCATCCATACGGAGGCGGCAATCTCCGCACTCAAACTATCAATGGAAACCCGGCACAACGTGTACCTTATCTGTAAAGAGGCCATCAATAATGCAGTAAAGTATAGCCAGGCGGGTGAGATTACCCTTGCTGCAAGTGCCGTTGATCATTGCGTGGAGGTTTACGTAAAAGACAATGGCCGGGGCTATGATACAGCGACGGTTAAAAAAAGGAATGGCCTGGAAAATATGCAAAAAAGGGCGGAAGAAATAGGCGCTAGTCTTATAGTAACCTCCCTACTCAATGAAGGTACAACGGTGTGGCTGCGATCCCGGCCCCAATAGCGGCCAGGTTGATGATTTATAATATTTTCAACTTCCTGTTTTTCGAGGTTGCACTCGTACTACAAACAATTGAAGCCGTAAATTGAAAATGCCCCAGTAAGGTATTGCGTGGCTTCACACTGAAAATTACTTTTGAACCGGACCTTATTTGCCACTGCAAAAAAGGACCCGGGCGCAAAAATGCTTTAGTTTTTACCTTCCGGGAGATTCAAAAAATCTTAGAATGTAATGATG
This sequence comes from Chitinophagales bacterium, assembly GCA_038257335.1. Taxonomy (GTDB): domain Bacteria; phylum Bacteroidota; class Bacteroidia; order Chitinophagales; family Chitinophagaceae; genus Ferruginibacter. The sequence continues at coordinate 10,256 of JBBSJJ010000078.1, forward strand.
AAAAACATTTTTTTAAACCTTTACATGTCCTGGCTGGCATATACATTTTGATCATTCAACTTTAAGCAATGGACAACGCAATACGTGTTGCAATTTTTGAAGATAACAACCTGGTGAGGGATGCCTTGCAGGCGATCCTCAATGGAACGGATGGTTATATCTGCACAGGTGTTTTTGCCAATGGCAATCATTGGATGACAGATGTAAAAAGAAGCGAACCTGATGTAATCTTGATGGACATAGAAATGCCAGGTTTAAATGGTATAGAAATCAGCAGCCTTTTGTTGGAAGCTTACCCCACAATAAAAATCCTGATACAAACCGTCTTTAATGATACAGACAAAATATATCAGGCAATTTGCGCCGGCGCTTCCGGTTATATTTTAAAAAACGACCCTCCTGGTAAATACCTGGAGGCAATTAACGAAGTGTATAACGGGGGCTCGCCGATGAACCCTGGTGTTGCAAAAAATGTACTTGGTTTTTTCAGCAACAAGAATATTATCCTTATAAGTCCAGACCAAAACAGCTATGAACTAAGTGCAAGGGAAAAGGAGATTCTGCATATGATGGTTGAAGGAGAGGATTATAAAACCATTGCAAAAAAAGCTTTCATCAGTTATGAAACGGTTCGTACACATGTGAAGCACATCTACAAAAAACTCCATGTAGTCTGCCGCAGTGAAGCAGTGATGAAGGCGGTGCAGCAAAGTCTGCACTGATCTACTTAAATCACCCGGCGAGGTATTGTTTTCTCTTTAGTGGCCGGCTATCTTTCTGAAAAATATTAAACGAATTGTTGATGCGGTTCATACATTCTATGAGATCCCTTGGTTGAAGCCGTTGGGCAATTTAATTTCCACACGAAAATATCTGAAGGGTTAAGCCGGATTTTATTCACATTAAAACTTTCTTATGAAAAATATTAATTAAAACTCATCGGTTCTGGTTTAATGGCAGCCTTGTTTTTGTTTGGTTGCCAAAAAGAAACGTTACAATTAAATGAAGAAAATGCTGCCCAGGCAATAGCAGGAAAGTCAAACAAAGCAAAGGGCTGCCGCGTAACTCTATTTGATTATTATAATAGACTTTCGGATCAACACCAATTTGACCATTACACGTATAGAAATGGGCTTGTAGATGAATGGAAAACATGGTACGGCATTGATTACAAAATGGAGTATGACGCAGAAGGTACATTGGAAATAGCAAGGGGATACGATGGCACCGACCTGGTGTACAAGATCCATTTTTTTTACAGCCACAATAGAGTGACCAAAGAACTTTGGTACGATGGCAATTCAAATGTTTTGGTCGATGATATTCGTTACACCTATGATAGAAAAGGGCAGATCATAAAGTGGGAGAGTATTTTGTCAGGATATTATACAGAAAATGTGTACACCCCTAATGGTGACCTTGAAAGCTGGACAGTTAGCGATGGCGGCATTCCGGTTGTGTCTGGTCATTATATATACGACAATCATTACAAAAGCCCGCTAAGGGGAGGCACACCTGGAGTTGAGCATAATTTTCCTTATTCAAACAGCACCTTTGGCTTAGGCAAATGGTGGTATTCCAGCGAAAGAATTATGGTGTATGACGAATTTGGTACAGCGTCCGTTTATTATGATCACGACCCGGCTCAAACACAGTGGCACACTGCCAATAATGTTAATCTAGAATTTGTTGATTACGTAGACAGGCAATCTGGCATTCATTCTTCCGTAGGTTTTGAATTTGAAAATTGCAAGGACGGAGGGGGGAATAAAAAGTCACCTGCAACTTACCCTTCTTTTAAAGGAAAAAGCAAGCCGAATCCAATGACTTTGTTACAGCGCAATCCATCCAGATCAATGAAAGAACGAGTTAAAGAATTCAGACAATCTTTAAGGAAGTAAACAGCTGTAACAATTATCCACATCAGGTTCCAGGACTAACACAGCCCACCAGGCAAGAGGAAAGAAAAAAAATTCAAACAATAACAAATAGCCAGCTTCAATAAAAAGAGGCCTATTTTTTGGATCAGCCTCTTTTTAATTCTATTTATGATACACTAGCTACACACCAAAATGCACGGCATTCCCTGACTCGTAAAAAGTAGTAATACTCTGTTCATAATCGGTGTAGCTCATGCACCAATAGCCACTTTGTTGTTACTGGCGTAGCATGCATATGATTTAATTTCTGCTCTATAAACTGATTGCTAAAAATGGCTCTCGCATTCAACAACCGTTTAAAACCTTTATGCAGCTTCCCTTTCTCCTATCGGGTGAAGTAGCCGGTTGCAAAAAATATATGATTTGCATTACACCATTAAAAAATCCGCATTACAATATCATTAAAAGTATATAACTGGTTGGCCCGGTCTGCCGCCGTAACATTGGGCACCAGGTTCAGCCGGGTAAACACATGCAGGCTGGAATTGATCATTTCCAAATCTATCGGCGTGCCGGCGGCAGTTTTTAATCCGTTATAAATTAATACCGCACTTACCGGATCTGCTGTTGGATCTTTCTTTGATTTATATACTTTCATGTAAACATTTTGCGGCAGCGAAAAGCCAGATTGTAATTCGGTCCTTACAACATTCAGCAGGCTTTGCAATTGCTGCAGTGTTTCCTGCGGACGGTAATGGTAATAGAATTTTTGTTCCCCGGCTTCATCTTTACTTTCTACATAACCTAGTACAGGCCCTACGATGCCTACAAGCGAAAGTGATTTGTTGGATGGTATGATCACAGGGTCTATCAAAAATATGCGCACTTTACTGCTGGCAGTATTGAAGAAACCTTCATGCACCATATCTAGCAGCAGGGGACAACTTGTAGACGACGCAGCGAAGTTGATGTTCTTATAACCCGCTGCCTTCAGCTTGTTATATTCAGCTTTTATAGATGCCTGCCAATGATGCCAGGTACTGTTTTTAAATTCGTCATACGTGGTACCATGGCCGGCCAACAGCACATTGGATATTAAATAATCTGTCTGCCCGGCACTCCAGGCCCGAAACTCAGACCACTCATACGTGGAAGCCGAATATCCATGGCAGGTTATGATAACCGGCTTCAAGGCTTCGGCTGCCGTGGGGTTAGGTTTGGATACTGACAATACATAATTCTGTGGAAAGTAAATGGAAGAATCTTTCAATACGCCGCCGCCGAGGTAGTCTGCAGGAACTGCCGGGTCTTTTCCGCAGCCGGAAAAAACAACCAACATTATACATGCAGCAAAAAGTTTTTTCATAATTGATTGTTTGATGTAAAGGTTATGATGAATGAATCGTTTTTTAGGGAATGGCATTATTTACCACTTCTTTTTAATTGCGGCTGCTTCTTTGTTGTTTCCCCGGGGCTGGTATATATTCCAGCTAAGCGTAAGTTGATAGTAGGCCGGGAATAAAGTACCGGGGCCTGATAAGCCATCACCGGTGATTAAATTATAACCGAAAGACGTAGCGATTTTAAGCGGATGATTGGTTTCAAAACTAATTCCTACATCGGGTGATAATAACAAAGATTTTGACGGCAGATCATCAAAAAGCTTATTGCCATAGCTCGCATTAAACAAGCCCGTGTTTATGCGGCCAAAAGGCCGAATGATATGATTGCGCCGAAGGAACCAGGCGCCGCTCACCAATAGGTTATCCTGCTTAATAGCATTGGAATGAAAGGCCGAACCCAGGCGGCTGGTGGCATAAGAAAAACCAAGATATAATTTATCATGCCTTTTTTTTGCCGGCGACCAGGCTATTGAAAAGCCATTTTCATTATACAAGTTTATGGTCTGCTGCAGGCGCAGGCCCACATCCAGTATAGGCTGCTGCGCAGGGGTTACATATGCACAGCATACACACAAACAAATAAGGTGGAGCTTTTTCATCATTAATTAATTATATATTTTAGAAGATGGGTACAGGCGAATTTGTCAAATAGATAATAAATGTAAACTTTTAAAATGCTATAAAAAGTTTTTCGTTTCTTTTTTTTAAGAATCCATTTTGCGTATTAATTTTTCAAATATTTACTACATAGCCTACCTTCCAACTTAAATTAAATGTAATGAAGTGTTTTGTAAGCATTTTAATAGCAGGCATATTAATACTCTCCTGTAATCAACAACGTTCTACATCAGCATCAGTTAATATTAATCAGCTGGCTGAAAAATATGTGCGGCTTGCCTTGGATATTGGCAGGTATGATTCATCGTTTGTAGATGCCTATTATGGCCCCGATTCTTTAAAAGTTGCCGAAACAAAAAAAGAAGTGTTTCCGAAAGAACGTTTCTTATCTGACGTACAAGAATTACAAGATACATTTTCGACGTTGATAGAGCAAACTAAGGATGATACCATAGCGTTAAGAGCTACCTGGATGAGGGCCCAGCTGACTGCTTTCAGCAGAAGAATAAAAATATTTTCGGGCGAGTTCGCCGATTTTGATAAAGAATCGCTGGAATTGTATGGAGCTGTAGCCCCCGTGTACCCGGAAGCGCACTACCAGGAATTGGTTGCAAAGCTGGATAAAGTGTTGCCCGGAACTGGTGCTGTAAACGACCGGTTCCAGTTATTGGCTAACCGGTTTATTATTCCCAAAAATAAACTGGATACCGTGTTTCATGCCGCTATAGCTGAGTGCCGCAAAAAAACTTTGGAGCATTTTACCTTTCCTGCCAGCGAAAATTTCAGCCTAGAATTTGTAACCGATAAACCATGGAGCGGATACAACTGGTACAAAGGAAATTACGAAAGTCTTATACAAATAAATACCGATCTGCAGATATTTATAGAACGTGCCATTGATGTAGGCAGTCATGAAAGTTATCCCGGGCATCATGTTTATAATATGCTCCTTGAAAAAAATTTATACCAGGATAAAGGCTGGGTTGAGATTTCTATGTACCCATTATTCAGTCCGCAATCGCTTATTGCAGAGGGCTCGGCAAATTATGGCATCAACATGGTATTCCCCGGCAATGAAATCAAGGTGGCATTTTGTAAGGAAGTGTTGTTGCCGCTGGCGGGCCTGGACACAACAGGCATCAGCACCTATTTTGAGGCGTTGACTATAAGGGGAGAATTAAATTTTGCACGCAATGAAGTGGCAAGAGGTATTGTGAACAATACTATGGACGCTGCAACCACCATGCGTTGGTTGAGAGATTATGCCCTGATGAATGCAGAAACAGCTAAAAAAAGTATCAGGTTTATTAATGTGAACCGCAGCTATGTAATCAATTATAATTATGGCCAGCAATTGATAAGAAATTATATGGAAGCAAAAGGAGCTGATGCTGCCAGCCCTGCAAAAAGCTGGGAAGTATTTGGAAGGCTATTAAGCAATCTTGTACTGCCATCCGATTTATTGAAGGCAATAAAATAAGAAAACTTATTGGCCCATTTGCCGGGTGCTTCGTTTTAATAACTCCCAGATACAATCGGGGCAGAATTGAAGAGGCACCCCTCCGGCGCATGTCTCTACTTCAAAGCAACGTCTTTCAACCAGCCTTATGGTTAAGCTCAGGATGTTATTTTATTTTGGACTGAAATAGTATGCCTCCGCAGTACGCATCGTCTTCGCCATTTACAAAAAACAGGGCAAGGGCCTTGCTGGCAAATAATTTCCACGGGCACCCATTGACCCCGTCCTAACAACGTTCACCCCGACGGGCATTCACACATTAACCATTGGCACAATGACTATTGTACTAACCATTGACCCATTGATACATTGACCAACTTCCACCCCCAAACCACGAATAACCTTTTTTCGTAATTCTAAATTATCTAACAAAACAATCTTCCAAAACAACTGAATATGCTTCGGAATACTGCTATCAAAAAAACTTTGCTGATCAGCTGTTTGCTAACCTTGTTTGTAGCGACTGCACTTACAGCGCAAGTCAAAAGCAAAGGACTGTACATTGTAAACGATCAATCAAAAGTTCCCTTGCTGGAAGCAATTATTCAAAGTATTACCGACGATTTTCAGGCTACGGCTGATATCAATGGATTTATTGACCTTGGAAAAAATGGATCTGCAACAAAAAATATACTTATTAGCTGTGTTGGCTACCAAACGATAACGGTTTATTTAGATACCCTTCCATTTACAAACAACCGGGCTGTTATTGCACTTGCACCCACGATCTCAAGCCTGCAGGAAATAAAAATAATTGCATCTTCTTCTAAAGGAATTTTCAAAACCATCAGCGACATGGACATTCACCTGCGCCCCATCAACAACTCGCAGGAAGTGCTGTGCATGGTGCCTGGCTTATTCATTGGCCAGCATGCTGGTGGTGGTAAAGCAGAACAGATATTTTTAAGAGGGTTTGATATAGATCATGGTACAGACATCAATATTTCTGTGGACGGTATGCCTGTGAACATGGTAAGTCACGCACATGGACAGGGATATGCAGACCTGCACTTCTTAATTCCAGAACTGATAGACCAGGTAAATTTTAGCAAAGGCCCTTATGATGCTGCTAAAGGAAATTTTACAACCGCAGGTTTTGTAGCATTTAAAACCAAGGATTATTTAGAAAATAATTTTGTAAAAATGGAGGCCGGCCAGTTTAATACCTATCGCACGATTGCCGGTTTCAATTTGCTAAAACCAACCGGAGAAAGAAGAACACAGAGCCTATATGTTGCGGCAGAAGGATCATACACGAAAGGTTATTTTGAAAGTCCGCAAAATTTTAGCCGATACAATGCACAGGTAAAATACCATGGCAGCATCAACAGCAGCAACACAGTCACCGCAATGCTTACCGCCTTTAAAAGTAAATGGAATGCCTCCGGGCAGATACCAGAGCGTGCCATCAAGGACGGCACAGTAGGTTTCTACGGTGCTATAGATGACACAGAGGGCGGCAACACATCCAGGTACAATGCCTCACTGCTGGTACAATCCCGGTTGCGCAATGGCGCTACTATGTCTAACCAACTTTTCTACAACAAATACGATTTTGAATTGTATTCTAACTTCACTTTTTTTAAAGAAAATCCCATAACCGGCGACCAGATAAGACAAAAAGAAAACAGGAATATTTTGGGTTACAACGGGTCATATAAAAAAGATGTTTACCTGGGCCATCTTAAAACAGAAATCACTGCCGGTTTACAGGCTCGTTATGATGACATAAAAGATATTGAATTAACCCGTACAAAGGACAGGGTGCTCAATACCCAATCCCTGATGCTGGGTGATGTAAACGAACTTAATATTGCAGCATACTATGCTCAGAAATTTTCTTTTACTAAAAAGCTGGATATCACGGGTGGACTTAGAGCAGATCATTTTACAAACAGGTACAACGACCAACTGGCATCACAGCAGCTGCAGTCAGGATCAACCATCGTTAGTCCAAAACTAAACATCAATTATCGCATCAATGACCAGGCGCAGATCTATCTTTTAAATGGCAAGAGTTTCCATAGCAACGATACCAGGGTGGCTGTGCAGCAGGATGGAAAAAAAGTATTGCCGCCTGCATACGGTACAGACCTTGGTGGCATATTTAAAATTGGAAAAAAATTAGTGTTGCAATCTGCCTTATGGTACTTGTGGCTGCAGCAGGAATTTGTGTATGTAGGTGACGAGGGTGTGGTAGAAGCTGGTGGGCAAACCCGCAGAGTTGGGCTTGATGTGTCTGCACGGTATGAAGTTTTAAAAAATCTGTATGCTGATATGGATATCAGCATCGCTAACCCCAGGGCAACGGGTGTAGAAAAGGCTGAAAGTTATTTGCCGCTTGCGCCCGGCTTTACAAGCGTTGGTGGACTCACTTATAGAAAAACAACCGGTTGGAATGGCAGCCTGCGTTATCGTTTCATGAACGATCGTCCGGCCAATGAAAACAATTCTGTAATTGCTAAGGGGTATCTGATTGTTGATGCTTCCATCAATTACACAAAGCCCAAATGGGAAGCAGGCTTATCCATTCAAAACCTGCTAAACAGCAAATGGAAGGAAACACAATTTGATACTGAAAGCCGCTTGCAATCAGAGCCTGCCCCGGTATCTGAAATACATTTCACTCCGGGCACACCCTTTTTTGCAAGGCTAAGTTTTACCCTTTATTTTTAGTTTAAAAAGTAATTCTATTTAGAGTTTTACCCCGATACCCTGCAAGACTTTCCGTGAATAAATATTAGTTGATAGCACAAACTGCGGTGTCCTGGTATCTGCTCCTAAACTGCATACACTTCGATCAAGGCATATTTCCAATAGCCCGTCAATGCTCCATCAAGGCATGCCCGTTACGGCTGCAGACCTGCCGTGGTAAAGCTTGTACAGTTTATCATGTCCTCCAATTAGAATGAAGTGCGCCATCTAAAAATGAGCTAAAAAATATTCAATCCATTTATTCCGGTAGAATTCTTTAAGAATAAATAACATTTTTAAAAAGTTAAAACCATCGGGAATATAAATCCGTAACTAAGAAGAATTAAGCCGTACCCTGTTTTAAAGCTGCTTCCACCCCCAAGAAAAAACAAAACTAACAATTTTTTAAAAGCATGCTTGCCCCTCTGTGCTATGAGGTTTTTTCTAATCACTTCTAAATATTAAAATGTATGAAACGTAAAATTTACGCTGCCATTATGTTAGTGGCAATGAGCTTCAACACCTTCCCGGTATGGGCTTCCAGCCATCGGGAGGCACCCATGATTGCCGACGACCCCATGGCAGACAACACAGATCTGTATGCTTTTAAAAGCCCGACAGATCCGAACAAAATTATCCTGATTGCAAATTACATTCCTTTCCAGTTGCCACAGGGTGGTCCGAA
>JBBSJJ010000079.1:0-18837 GCA_038257335.1 Chitinophagales bacterium
AACATGCCCGAACAAATCATCAACGACAACCAGCATTTTCTCTATTACCTATTCAACCTCACAGCAGGCTCGGCATTATACCTGCATCGTGGATTTGGCTACTGGGCAAAAGAACGTCCGCCTGGATCAATTTAATTTCCATTCCATTGTTTGGGTATATGTTGTATACCGCCACCTGGAATAAATGGTTTGACCAGGCAGTTGTTCTGTTAAATAAAATAGGCCGATGGATACATGCTGATTATAAACTTACCTCCGTATATGTTTGTGTTTTTTTGCCGGTTGTAATATATGGGCTGTTATTTTTTCTTTTCACTTCAAAGAGAACTTTTAAAGTGTTCCTGATTACTATGGCCATAATCTCAGCTTTAGTTATAATTTTCTTCCCCATTTCAAATATGATCATTCACGATTTTGTGCTGAATAAAAATTTACGATGAACTTATTTAAGGCCCCGGTTTTTAGCCGCACTTCATAACACATTATTTTATGAATAACACGAATCAAAACAAACTCTATTGCAAGGCTGCTATCTTCATCTGCAACTGCTGCCAATATTCAACAACCATTTACTCAGATACAGAGTGGCTTGCAGTAACGGAAAACCTGTTTTGCGATAAATGCAAAGGAGCCTGTGATAGAAACTATGATACCGGTGTAATTTACCGGGATGATCTGGATGAAGAATGCCCTTTACACGGGCAATTTGCAAATTTGCCTGCCGGTAAACATCATTGTGATCATTGCGTTGTATCAACCCAAATACATTGGACCGAACTCATTGTTCATTGCCATGAATGTAATAAGGATACCATGTTATTTACAGCATACACCGTTGGTAAAAATATTTTGGAGTTTTATGAACAGTGTATCGATCAAAGAAAACCGGAACACCCACCAATGATGTGGATAGGCAAAGAAGGCAATGAGATATTTATAATCAGTGGCACAGGAGCTGGTTTTTCAGCTACTTAACAATCCTATAAAATTGCACCATGCCCAAACGATTTTTATGTCTATTTATACCATTTCTCTTCTTAACATGCATTGCGTTTATACCGGTAGGCGATACCAGCATCAGCGTAGTGTCGTGGAATTTATTGGACTTTGGCAAAACCAAGTCGGATGAGGAGATTGAATACATCGCAGGTATCGTTAAGGATTTTGACATTGTGCTGATACAGGAAGTAGTGGCAAAAGATCCCGGTGGTGCGCAGGCTGTAGGCAGGCTTGGGGATGCGCTTAACAGAAATGGAACAAAATGGGAATACCGTATAAGTGATATTACCAGCGGGGAGAATTCGTATAAGCGGGAGCGTTATGCTTTTTTATGGAAGCCATCTGCAGTGAAGCTCGTGGGCAAACCCTGGCTTGAACAAACCTATTCAGCGGAAATAGACCGGGAGCCTTTTTATGCAAGCTTTAGCAAAGCAGGAAAAGAACTTACCCTCGTTAATTTTCATGCGATCACTAAAAGCAAACAACCGGAAACAGAGATCAAATATTTTAAATTTTTACCTCAAACTTACCCCGATCTTAATTTGATCTTTTGTGGTGATTTTAATTTGCCGCAAAGTCATTCGGTGTTTAATCCCCTTAAAAAGATGGGCTATGAGCCGGTGTTCACCAATCAGAAAACAAGTTTGAAAAAAGCATGTGAGCAGGAAGATTGCCTGGCATCAGCATTTGACAATATCTTTTTTAATGTCAGCAGGTTGCAAAATGTTTCAGGCAAAGTCATCCATTTTTACCGGTCGTTTGATGACATAAGTGAAGCAAGGAAAATCTCAGACCATGTGCCAATAGCGGTTGAGTTTACACTTAAATAACAAAGGCATTATGGAGAACCAAACTGCAAACCTGTAAGCCAATAAATTTTGGCAATGGCCGTGCAGGCCGTATTGTAAACGCAATATACCTGGTGCAGCAGGAGTTATTGTTGCAGCTGGTTCTTTATCTAAGCTCCTACATCGTAAAATACAAAACAGAATATTATCAACTATTAAGAGGTTTCACTGAAAAAAATAACTGGCATGATTGGGTCATGTACATCCTAACCGCATTAATAGAAACAGCACAGGTTACGACAAAAAAAATAAGGGGTATGCTTTTGCTAAAAGAAGAACTTGAAAAGAAAATGAAAGATGTGCCGGGCGCTTCATTCAGTGCCGATTTACTGCAATTGATGTTTGCCTTGCCTTATTTTAAAATTGAACTATTAGAAAAGAAAAAATAGCCCATCGGCAAACAGCATCCACCTGGTTAAAGAAACTGGCCGATGCTGATATTGCGAGGCTACAAAAAATGGGGAGGATAACTTATTATGTGAATTGGAGATTGATGGCATTATTGGAGGAAGATAAGTGATAGCGTTTTTTATAAAAAATCAACGAATAAATGAAACGAGTCAATTACATATAGACCAGAATAATGTGATGGCTAGAGCTTACCTGCCAAAAGGCTTCCAATGCCCCTGTAGGTTATTCTGCCGTTACTCACGGCATAAATGCCTCCCGTTCATTTGCCAATTCTGCCGTTGCCAACGGCAGAATTAAAGACTTTTTCCTTTTTACAAGCAGAGGGTCTGCGGTTCGAACCCGCGAACTCCCACAACAAGCCTCACAGAAATGTGGGGCTTGTCTTATTTTGGAGTAGCCCTTTCATTTATGCAAGCACTTGTGCAGACAATGTTCGCAGTGATTACAACCTTCCGGCTTGTACGCCTTGCAACTTATCAGGATATGAAAAATGATACCACACCTGTAGCAATCAACACTACTCCTGTAATGATACCGGCATTGTGCTCCCATTTGTGCCAGTTGAGTTTTACCATTCCTTTGTAGACTATCCTGATCCAGAGAAGCATTCCTGTGATGGTGATAACGCTGTACATGGTGGCTACTGCGGCCATCATTGGCCAACCTCTTTCTCCGGCCAATAAAAAGTATGCTTCAATTTCCATGCAGGGAGATAAAAACATGGCCGTTACCAGGGCCAGTATGATAGAACTCTTGGTTTTCTTTTCAAGCTGTTTTTTCTCCAGGTGAAAGTGATGATGCGAGTAGTGTTGCTTTACAAAATATAATCCTATCAATATTAGGATAGAGGGCGCCACAATGCGACTGAAATGCTCGATGTTGTTGGAAAGTTCTCCGCTTATGAGGCCAAGTAGTATACCGATGATGACCGTACTTACTACATGGGCCATACCCGCTATAAAAGTAATGCGGGTAGTTTCGCCCAGCGTCCAGCCCTCTTTTTTCCCAATTGCCAACACAGGTAGCCAGTGATTTGGTATGACGGCATGCAGCAAACTAATTAAAAGACTGCCGATAATGATACTAGCCATTTTATTGAATGTGGTATTTTAAAAACTGCGGGAGTAAGTACCTCCGCAGTAATAATTTTTACAGGTGTCTTTTTTAGGACGATCCTAAATTCCCGGCAAAAATACATGCTTAAATCCTGCTAACTGTATTTTACAGTTTTAGTTTGATACCACCGTTGAATACAAATCCTTCTGTATGCGTCCAAATTTCATCAAAGGTAGGGTCGAGGTGAGAGCCGTTAACTACGTTCTTGTACCTGCTTTGCCTTGTATCGGTAAAGTTTTCGAAGTTGATGTACAGCGAGAATTTGTTGAATATTTTCTCCACCATAAAACCCAGTTCTTTAAAAGCGGGTGTTTGTGTGCCATTGCTCAGGTATTGTTTCCCGGTAAAGTAGCCTTCCAGCCCTATTTTTACAACATCTTCTTTTTCGTAAATCAACGCCGAGTTCAATTTCCCCTTTGGCACACGTGGCAGAAACTGGTTACCGGTTAAATATTTTGCTTTTATGTCTGTGTAGGTGTAACCTAAAAAGAGCTTGAAGTTTTCTTTGAAAATGAATTTAGCATTGGTTTCAAACCCTGCACTGTGCACGGGGGCAGCCGCATTCATAAAACGAACATTCCCCAGGAGGGTTGTTTGCAGCACCACCGGCTTGCGAATGGTTGTGTAAAAGAACATCTGGTTTAAAGAAAATACCAGCTCATTGCTAATGTTGGTTTTAAAATTGACATCTGCCGTTGCGCCATAACTTTTTTCGGAGGTTATATTATTTAGCTGGTCTACATTTCTGTATTGTATGGTTTCTGTTTCTTCGGTAAAAAGGGTAGGGTTCTTATAGCCCATGCCAGCACCAATGCGGGATGACCAACTGCTGTTGTACTTTAGCAGTAGGGAAATCCTTGGTAAAACAAAAGCCTCCCTCTTTGAATAAAGAGCATTTCGATAGTCTGTAACATCTACCCGCAAGCCTGATTCTAATTTTACTTTTTCTGACGCATCCCAGGTATGCTGCCCGTAGATACCGCCTGTGCGGATGGTATTATCCCTGTTGCCAGCACTGTTTTCTTTTTCTTTAAAATTATTGTAGATAAAATTACCACCTAAAACCAGGGAGTGGTTTTTGGTGTTGCTGATATACGACAGATCGGTAAAAGTATTATAATCTATGCCGCTAAATTGGTAAGATGGAATGGTAATGTTGCGATCAAAAACGCTGAGGCTCTGCTTAGCCACCCATCTTTTTGTGTCACCCCTTTTTATATTTACTTCAAGACTGCTTATGTTGCGGATGGTTTCATTTTTTTCAAAATATTGATGGGCAGCGCTGGCATCATTCTTTATCACTTCTATATCTCCTCCTGTTCTTTGCCCTTTTGTAAAACTATTTCCCAGGGTAATAGTGGTGTGCTCATTGGGGTATAAAAATAATTTTGGGTTGAGTGTGAATTCATCCGACTCGGGTACTTCTGTAAAATCGTCGTTGTCTACATCATAGGCTTTTTGTTTGTTGTAGAGCGCCAGCATGCTGTAGCCTACTTTTTTGCCGCGGTGCGCAGCAAAGCCGCCAATGTTGGTTTGGCCAATATTTGATTGGTTGAAGATAAAATTATACACTGCCTTTTCTTTAGGCGTGCGACTCACAAAATTTACCACACCTGCAATGGCACCGGCGCCGAAAAGGGGAGAAGCGGGACCTTTAATGATTTCTACCTGCTGCAGATCCAACGGAGGAATTTCAAGAATACTCAGCCCGCTGGAAAAATTACCAAAGTTTGGAAAGCCATCTTTTAAAAGTTGCGTATAGCGGCCATCAAGGCCCTGGATTCTTATGCTCGAGTTGCCTGAAGTAGCAGACGTTTGCTGCACCAGTATGCCCGTGCTCTCATGCAAGATCATGGCCACGTTGGCAGGGCGCATATTGCTTTTTTCATCTATCTCTTCCAGTTCAATTGTTTCAACCCTGGTGGGCACATTTGCAATGCTGCGGCTGGTCCTCGTAGATTGAACAATTACTTCCTCCTCTTCTTCCTCTTCTACCTCTTTCATAGTGACCAAAAGAAAACTTTCATCGTACGGGATCGATAGGGTGGCTACCTGGTTTTCAAAACCAACATGAGAAACTTTCACCTGGTAATTACCTGCGGCAAGATTTTTAAAAACTGCAATTCCAAAGGAGTCAGTCGCAGCGCTTTTTTTTAAGGCCAAAACATAAACGGTTGCAGATACGATTGGCTCTTTTGTTTCGGGATGAACCACTTTTACCTGTAAATTATTTTGCGCCAATGCAAGGGTGCTGCAAAGCAAGGCCATAAGGGCTAAACCTATTTTGTACATGGACATATTTTAATTGAATAAACTTTTTGATCTTAATAAGAAAAATAACAGCCTAAGCCCGGGGAGGTTGCCATACCGAACAAGCATGGTAAGATTCAAAAAATGGAGGCAGGGAGAAAAACTTTACTTTTTCAACGGCTGATGAAGTTGTGTTTTGCTGATTAACCAGATAGATAAAACTTGCCGCTGCGCCGCAGTTGCAGGTGCAAAAAGGAGTGCAGCTTTCAGGCTCATGTTCATGGCCGTTTTCAGCGGCAGGAAGCGATGTCTGTTCTTGTTCCTTTACGTTGCACTCCCTACCATCTCCACAAGGGAGGCCACTCATGTAGAGCATGGATAGGCTTAGAAAAAAGAATAACAACTTCATAGTTGCAAAAATAGGGGTTATGGATAAAACTGTTGAACCCAAGATTGTTGTTCATCGTTGAGACGGCATTTTATAGCAAGATTACAATGTGAAACAAAGTGTACAAAGAATTAGGTTGATAAAAACAATTGTTGTTTATCTGCCTTCTTTGTTTCGTTGCGTGAAAGTTACTATTATGGGACAACCTCTTTTGCAAGATTAATTTTTAAAATACTAGTTTTTTTTATTGCACGATCGTGATTTGTACCCCGTTTTGGAGGGTAACATTTGCTCCACTTTGCACGGTGAGGCTTCTCACAGAAGTGTTGCTGTTTATCACAGGATAAAGTGAAGCACCGGGCTTGATAAACACATCTGTATTTTCATCTGGTAAATACATACAACCCCAGTTGGCCATATTTTCCCAGGCAGTATTACTGCTTCCCAACCAATTGAGGGCAAACTTTAAAAGGTATTCAATACTGGGATGTGTACCCTGGGCATCTGTAATAATGCACCTGTATTTATAACCGTACCATGACGTGGGTGCATTGGTTAATGATAGGGATGCCGTGGCGGCGCCACTATACACGCTATTGTTTGCAACATTGGTAAAACCTGTGCCTGTATTTACCTGCCACTGATACGAAAGCCCGCTTTCGTTGGCTGATAGTATTTGTGTGTTACCGGGGCAAACTGGCGTAATGCCCGCTTTGCCAATACTGAAAGTAGAAAATCCGGTAAAGCTCGCTGTGATCTTTTTGGCGCCAGTGTTTCCATAATCGGTGATGCTGTTGTAGTTGCTAAATTCGGCGATTGATGTGGGCGGAGCTTGCGTGATATCAGTAGCTGTTTTAACAATGGCCATGTCTGCAGCACTGTTTCCGGTGGCAGCTATCCATCCATTTATTTCTTCTGCTGTGTAGTATAAACTAATCTCGTAAGCTGCGTTCAGCGGGTTATTGGCTGCTGTTACACGGTAAGATTTATCTGTAATTTTTTGTGCGTTGTAATCGCCCCAGGCAGTTTTGGCACTATCGCCCGTTCTTATTATTTCCAGGCTGGTGCATCCAAAATCAGCATTGCTTTTGTTGGCAATACTCCCCATGATATTTTTTGTGACAGGATTGTAAAAATGTACGGTTTGGTTAGGCCCCAGCCATGCTTCATAGGTATTGGCCGGGTTCGATTCTGTTTGCACCGGGGTACTGCCTGCTCCCTTAATTACGATGCTATCAATAATGAGAGGTTGGTTGTTTACCACCGTACTGTTATTTTGCCAAACGAAGGCAAGTTTTAATGCTGGGGCATTATTAGCTGCAGGCGGTAGATTTATCTCGTCGAGGGTTCTATTGTTTCTACCAAAAACATTTTCTTTTAAGACTACCCAGGTGCTTCCATTATTGATGGAGTAATACAGATTTCCAAAGTCAATACCGCCACTAGTTCCGCCGAGTGTGCCCTGGCCACCACTTCCTTCGCCATTCACTTTGTAGAGATAACTCAATCTCATATTGCTAAAGCTGGTGGCGTTGATCGTTGGAGATTCTAACCGAATAACTGCAGAATCATTCAGCGTGCTGCCTGCATACCCGGCACTGCTTCCGTTAGCGGAAACAAAAGCGGCCTTTGTAGTAAATTGGGCGTCACCGGCATCTCCAATTACCCATCGGTTCGGCGAAAGGTTTCCGTGCAAAATGGTTTGTGTCCATGGGCCAAAACCTGTTGAAATATTATCAAAGGTTTCTGTGTAGACCAGTTGGTTAAGCGTAGAATCTGGCCGGTGATCTAAACTCAAAATATCTAACTGAAACACGCCATTCTTAACTGCATTGGTGCCATTGTTTGCAATGTTGTAATCCAATCTCATTGTTTCCTTATTTTCTATAATGGCATCATCGTACACCTTTAGCTGAATAACTTGCGCAGTTGTATCAACCAATGTAAAATTGAATGTAGACACTTCCACATCTTTGTTGGTGCCGATTTGTAAACCAGGCGAAGCAACATTTGTTGCTGTCATAGCGATGATCGCCGGTTGAGACGGGGTATAATTTACTGCCAGTTTCAGGTTGATGAGTTTGTAATCATGGCAGCCGTTGTCTATATCTGCCGTTTCCTCCGTTATAGTTTGAAAATTGGTACTGAAAGAAATTCTTGGATTGATGCATGGATTATTTCGCACTGCATTTCTGATGGTTGCGCCAGGTAAAGGCCCGAAGCCATTGGCGAGGTTGATACCAGTGCCTGTTAGATGGCAATAGCTCATAATGGTTCCGCCATTAACAGGGGCAGGGCCGCGGGGGCAGCCACCTTCGGTAGTTGCGCAATTATCAATAGCACCGCCGGGCCACCCACACCACTGCGTGTGCTTAGATGCAATGTTGTGCCCTAGCTCATGTGTGATCACCATCGTATTCCAGGAATAAGCAGGGTAGGGGTTAAAGGAAGTGGAAAGATTTCCACTTACTGCAGTGCGATTGGCTGCACTGCTGCACAATACATTTAAAAAGGCAAGGCCGCCACCTAGAGAACGCCGGGATAAAATGTGGGCAAGGTCTCCGGGAAAGCCCGCAGCCATATTGCTGGAAAATGCAGATAAAACACTGGAAGATGTTGTAAGCGATGCATAAGGATCAGGGCTGTTCCAAATCTTTATGCCACTAATTTGAGAAAACACACTGTCGTTTTCATACAACGTGTTTACAACATTAAACATAGCGCTCACCCAATTTACGGTGTTGGTAACGTTAGACCCGTTGCCTTGGTAACAACTGTAGTCGGCTTCAAAATAGATGTCTAAAGGTTCGGGGTTTACTACTGCCTCTGTTGCTACAACTTCCTGAAACTGTGGCAAAGGATTGCCGGGTTCACTTTGCAAACCTTCACTGGCGCAGCTAAATGGATTGGGGGCTTTGATATCGGATTCCCGGAAAATAATATGCGTATTTTTTGCGACAGCATCTTCACTTTTTACAAGGCCAATATTAATGTTGCCATTCTGATCGGCAAGCACAGCAATAATTTCATCTTTTAAAATACTGATCGCTGCGAAAGATCCGGGTTGCCCGGAGATGATACCTTTATAATGCAAGGCTTCATTGGGGGCATAGTTAAAAGCCTGGCCATTGGAGGTACTTACAAAAAATCCCTTTGAAAAAATTTTGCTCGGCTTTAATTCAAGCTGCCAGTTTTTGTTTTCAAAATGAAACTGAAGATTTAATTCGGAAGGTTTTGCATTTCTTACCTGCGTTATTACGGCTTCATCTATTTTGTAAACAGAACCTTTGCTTACATGTTGTTTAAGTGAAGTCGGTAATATTTTCTCTTCTTTCAAAATTTCAAAAACCGGCGTTTGCGCATTTGCCCAAAAAAGGTTCAACAACAGTAATGAACTAAAAAGGAAAGAAAGGCGCAGTAAAAATATCATAAGCAAAAATTTGAATATACAATACTATCATTTTAAAACGAATCTGGCAGCTATTCTATTGAGTGCTTAGCTTACTGGGGTATAGAGCCCTGTGTAAGACAACAAACGGGGAAAACTTTTATGGCTTTTGTATGCGTTATTCATGTTAATGCAAGAATTTGGTCACACGAACTTAACAGGATGTTCATCCTGGGTTAATGCGGTCGTGTGATCTTTGCGGAGACATCAAAACAAACGTCACCAAAAAATCCGAATTATGAAATCATTGAATCAATTATTAAAAAAAGTGCTGGTTTTACCGCTGGTTTATATTTCTGTACTCAGTTTCAGTCAGCCAAAATTTAAGGCCCTCGCAGGAGTTACAAACACTGAAAATAGCACCATCGAGTTTGTAAAACTGGAGGATGACATGCTGGTATTTAAAGTGAGTCTTTCCCAGATTCCTGAAAAGGGCTGCCAGTTGCAAATCAGCAATGAAAACGGGGATGTGATTTTCGAGCAGAAAATTACCAGCTCTTCTTTTCAGCAGATTTACCGGATAGAAAGAAACAACATGAGTCAACTCAATTTTGCCGCCACCGGTAAGAATTTCCGTTTTGTTGAATCATTCAACCTTCGGTTTAAAGTAGAAGAGAAAATAGAAGTATCAAAATTGTAAACACTTATCCTGACTTTACCAACGGCCCTGTATTTTTGCAGGGCTTTTTATTTTGAAATTAGGGGATGCATATTGGTAACTTTCCTTTTCAGCATGAATTATTCAAAACGATACATCAATTTCATTAATGGCCGGTATGTAAACGAAGGCGTGCGCATTACTGCAGGTATCTTATTGCCATCTTTCTTAATGAATTATTTTAACATGCTGCCCATTGGTTTGGTGATCTCCCTGGGGGCGCTGTGTGTGAGCGTAGCAGATACACCCGGTGCTGTGAAGCACCGGGTAAATGGGATGCTAGCTTGTTGTTTAATTGTGGCAGCCATAGCTGTGCTGGTGAATTATGCAACCGCAAGCGTGCTGGTACTTGGCTCCGTCATAACCCTTTCAGGTTTCTTTTTATCTATGCTAACGGTGTATGGTAACCGGGCATCGGCTGTGGGCATTGCTGCTTTGCTGGTGATGGTGCTAAGTTTGCAAACTCCGCATACCGGCCTGCAGATCTGGATCAATGCAGGTTACATCCTGGCTGGTGGAATTTGGTACATGTTGTACAGTCTTTTATTGTATCGTCTTCGCCCTTATAAATTTATACAACAGGTACTGGCCGATTATATTTTTGAAGTGGCTGCCTACCTAAAGTTAAGAGGAGATTTGTATGCCATCAATCCCGCTTATGAAAGAATAAACGAGGAACTCCTGCAGCAACAAGTTAATATTGAGGCCCAACAAAATATGTTGGGCGAACTGCTGTTTAATACCCGCACCATTGTTAAGGAATCTACCGCTGTGGCAAGAGTGCTGGTAAAAACTTACCTGGAAGTGGCCGACCTGTATGAATCTGTAATGACCACTTACCAACAGTACACCATTTTACACGAAGATTTTGATAACACTGGCATACTGCAATCTTATCGTAGCATCATCTATTCTCTTTCTGCAGAAATGGAGGAAATTAGCCTCGCCCTTAAGAGTGGTGTTTCCTCGGCGCCCAGCCCAGATACACAAAAACAGGTGCTGCGTGCACGGGAATTGTTCGAATTGTTGCGACAGGATTACATGAGTAATGATAACCTGGCCAACTTTGTAAGCCTCGGCAGAATACAGAATAATTTGGAAGACCTTGCGGATAAAATAGAACAGCTACATTTATTTACAACATACGAGGTTAGTGTTAAGAAAGGAGTCAACACATCAAAAACCCTGCAGAACATGGCGCCTGTGCAGGACATCAGGCCTTCCTTATTCTTCAACAACCTGCATTTTAAATCAAATATTTTTCGCCACTCTATCCGGGTTTGTCTTGCATTACTTGCAGGCTATATTGTGTCGTTGTTGTTTAAGGCAGATCATGGGTATTGGATACTGCTTACTATTGTGGTGATCTTAAAGCCTGCCTATTCCCTTACAAAAAAAAGAAATGTAGATCGGCTCATTGGTACCGCGGCTGGCATTATGATCGGTTTACTGGTGCTCCTTTTTATTAAAAACGGAACGGCTCTACTGGTAATCATGATCATATTTATGACGAGCAGTTTCATGTTCGTGCGAACCAATTACTTTTTGAACGTGCTGCTCATGACCACCTACCTCATTATCTTTTTTCACTACCTCTATCCCGGCGATATCAACGGCATCATGCTGGAGAGGATTATGGATACAGCCATAGGGTCGGGCATTTCTTTTTTTGCAAGTCTTTTTTTGATTCCCGCCTGGGAGCGTAATAGCATTAAAACATACATGCTTAAAATACTGGAAGCAAATGATAAATATTATAGCAGTATTGCCATTCATTTTTGTGATGATTCGCCTATAAAAACTGAATATATACGAATGGCAAGACGGGAAGTGTTGATAGCATTAGCTAACCTTTCGGATGCTTTTACCAGGATGCTTTCCGAACCAAAAAGGCACAGGCAGGGTATCAAAAATGTACATCGGTTTGTAGTAATTAATCACACACTAATCTCTCACATGGCTTCGCTTTCTTACCTGCTTCAAACAGAAAAAAACAAGTTTCATTCTACAGGTATTTTTCCAGTAATGGAGAATACGCAATTGTATTTTAAGAATGCCATCCTTGTACTTTCTATGCAGAAGGGTAACATAACCCCCCCGGATAGCAGCGGTTTAAAGGTTCTTAACCAAAGAGTACAAGCCCTGCTGGAGAAAAGAAAAATAGAAATTGCTGAAGACAACCTGGAGACCAGTACAAAAAGTGAACTGGTAAAAACAAAATCGGTAACAGATCAATTTAATTTTATATACAACACCGCTGCTGTTATCTATAAAATTAGTAGTCAACATGATGCAGAAATGGTTAATGACACGCAATAAGATATTTCTCTGCTGAACCGGTAAATGTTTTACATTCGCAACATTGTAGCAAAAAAAGAACTTTGTATAAAAGCCTCCTTATAAAAAAATTGGTTTCAGTCGTTATGATTTGCGTATTTGCGCTCAGCATAGCACCCACCATTTTTTTGCACAATGAATTCGCCAACCACACCGACTCCATCGAAAAATCTATTGGCAACAGCGAACAGCATATTGGCAATGATTTATTTAATTGTCAATGCGATCAGCTTGTTGCAGAATCTCCCTTTACAGAAGCGGTCATTTTTAAATTAGTATCGTCACTTCAAATTTTTGCGGTACCCAAAACGCAGCAACAGGCTCCTGTTGTTTCTGGCCAAACAATCTTTCATGCTCTTCGTGGCCCACCAGTAGTTTAATAATTCTTTTGCATAAGAGGTTTTCAATCTTTCTTCGTTACATAGAAAGATGCACGACCTGTAATATCAATCATTTATTAAAAGGCTAATCATGCGCATTTCCACCATCTATTTATTTTCTATACTGCTTATCATCAGTTTCGATACGGTTGCCGGCACCGATAAAAAATCATTTCCTGCAATAGCAAAATCATCTTTGTTTGTTTATGGCTCCTTCTCCGGAAAAATAACAGATGCCAAAACAGGCGCACCCTTAGCAGCTGCATCAATTTACATTGCCGATCTTAAATTGGGAACGTCAACAGATGCAGCAGGTAGTTTTATGATTAAGAATATACCACCAGGCATCCATCTTATAGAGATTTCACACATTGGTTATACAACAATTGTAGAAAGCATTGATGTGGTGAATAACGTATCTAAAGATTTTGTGTTGAGCGAAGCTGTTATTGAAAATAACGCTGTAATTGTTACAGGTGTAACCGGGGCAACACAGCTAAAAAAAGTACCTTTTGCAGTAAGTGTTTTGCGTAAGGAAGACTTTTTTAGAAACACTTCTTCTAATATTATAGAGTCACTCACTAAAATTGGCGGCGTATCTACTTTAGCTACCGGTCCTGCCATTTCCAAACCCGTAATACGTGGACTGAGTTATAACCGTGTGCTAACCATTAACGATGGCGTACGGCAGGAAGGGCAGCAGTGGGGAGATGAACATGGTATTGAAATAGATGAAGCCAGTGTAAATAAAATTGAACTACTAAAAGGACCAGCTTCTATTATATATGGCAGCGACGCCCTGGCAGGTGTGGTAAATATTATTACCAATGTGCCAGTGCCGGTAAATACAATCAAGGCAAATCTTTCCAGTAATTATCAGACCAATAACAATCTCCGCAGCCTTAATGCAAATATTGGGGGAAACAAAAATGGCTTTAACTGGAACCTTTATTCGTCCAACAGAGCTGCAAACGATTATAAAAACAAATATGATGGCCAGGTATTGAATTCCAGGTTTGCCGAAAATAATGTGGGAGGTTATGCAGGTTATAATGGCAAGTGGGGCTTTAGTCATTTACTCGTAAGTAAGTTTAATTTAAAAGCAGGGCTGATAGAAGGAGATAGGGATGCAGAAGGTTTTTTTGTAAAACAAATTTCCGGTGGAGGAACCGAAAGAGCTACCAACGATGATTTTAAAAGTAGTACGCCGTTGATCCCGTACCAGCATATCAGGCATTTTAAAATAGCCACTGATAACAATATTAAAATGGGTAGAAATAATCTCACTTTTAATATTGGTTACCAGCAAAACCAACGGGAAGAATTTGGTAACCCCGATGACGAGAATGAAAGGGCTTTATTTTTTGATTTAAAAACCCTTACCTACACAGCACAATTTCACCTGGCTAAAAATAGGGGATGGGAAACTTCTTTTGGTATAAATGGAATGCAGCAAAACAATGAAAATAAAGGTATAGAGCAACTGGTGCCCGATTACAATCTTTTTGATGTAGGAGTTTACGCCTACTCCAGGAAAGTAATAAATAAAGTGACACTCAGCGGTGGGTTGCGGTTTGATAGCAGGAGTGTTGATGCCGGTAATTTGCTGGATGGCACAGACATTAAAGGAGATGCGTTTAAAAAATCTTTTTCAAATATTTCTGGCAGTATTGGGCTAGCGGCACAGCTTACAGAGCAATTAAATCTAAAGTTCAATATGGCCCGGGGGTTTCGTGCACCCAGCCTGCCAGAACTGGCCTCCAACGGTGCTCATGAAGGAACAACCAGGTATGAATATGGAAACACCCGATTAAAAAGTGAGACGAGTTTACAGTTTGATGCAGGCATGGATTTTAATACAGAACATGTTTCTGTAGGGTTATCTGCTTTTTACAACAACTTTAATAATTTTATTTTTTATAGAAAATTGCAAGGAGCCAACGCAGGAGATAGCCTGGTTGATGTAGACGGAGATTTGTTAACTGCTTTTAAATTCGATCAGCAAAGGGCATTCTTAGCGGGCATGGAAGCTACCATTGATATTCATCCGCATCCTTTAGATTGGCTGCATATTTTAAATACTTTTTCCATAGTTACGGGACAGTTTAATACTGCTATAGAAGGAAATAAATTTATTCCTTTTGTTCCCGCCTCAAGGGTAGCAACAGAATTTAAGGGGAGTTTTAATAAGCTTACAAACGCTGTTCGTAATTTTTATGTAAAGTTTGAGATAGATAATACGTTTAAAAAGAACGATGTTTTCACTACTTATAATACCGAAACACAAACTCCGGGGTATACTTTATTAAATGCAGGTATAGGTGCCGACGTTGTAAATAAAAACAAGAAAACTTTATTTAGCCTGGGCTTTAGTGCCATCAATATCGGCGACGTAGCTTACCAAAATCATCTAAGCCGCTTAAAGTACGCTGCAGAAAATATGGCAACGCAAAGAGCAGGTGTTTTTAACATGGGAAGAAACTTTAGTTTAAAACTAAACATTCCTTTAAGCTTTAGCCTGCTAGACTAGGTGGATATATTTAAAATTAAAAGGCGAAATAATGATTGTTTCGCCTTTATTTTTTGCTTCTCATATTTAACCTGGAAAAACTTTACAGTATAATTGCACCCACCTGTGCTAAGAATTTTGAGAAAACTGCCTGCAATCTCACTATAGCGTCAGTAACTCCCCATGTAATGACGTGAAAACTGCAACATATTTCAAAAACTATTTTCAATTCATGTAACGATCTTCACCATTCCTCCCTGCTTTTTTCCATTTGGCTACATCTATCTTCTTTCAAAAAAAAGGGATAGATAGATTTGCACTTTAAAAAGAAGCGAACATGAAAAAAAATTTATTATTAGTCTTTTTTTGCCTGTTTTCAGTTAATATCATGGCCCAAAAAATTACGGGCCTGGTAAAAGATGAAACCGGCAAACCATTTGCCGGCAGCACCGTAAGTCTGCTGCGTGCCAAAGATTCCGTAGCCGTAAAATACACAGCCACCAAAGCAGACGGTCAATACACTTTTGAAGGAATTAATCCTGGGAGTTTTATCATAAAATCAACGCATGTTGGTCATAAAACCAGCTACAGTGATGCTATTGCTTTATCTGCAGCCGACGTGGCACTGCCAGCGATAGTGATGGCTAAAAGTACCGGCAACCTGGGTGAAGTGGTAGTAACTGCAAAAAAGCCGATGGTAGAAATAAAGGCGGACAAAACAATTTTAAATGTAGAAGGTACCATCAACGCTACCGGTAGCGATGCATTGGAGCTTTTAAGAAAATCTCCGGGAGTAATGGTTGACAAAGACGACAACCTTAGCCTGAGTGGTAAAACCGGTGTGCAGGTTTATATAGATGGCAGACCCACACCGCTTGCAGGTAAAGACCTGGCCGATTTTCTAAAATCCTTGCAATCCAGCAATGTAGAAGCTATTGAAATAATTACCAATCCTTCTGCAAAATATGAAGCTGCAGGTAATGCTGGTATCATCAACATACGCCTGAAAAAAAATAAATCTTACGGTACCAATGGTTCTGTAAATGCAGGTTGGGCTATTGGTACGTTTCCAAAATACAACAGTGGTTTATCTCTCAACAATCGTAACAAGCGTACCAATATTTTCGGTAGCTATAACTATAATCAGAGTAAGAATATCAACACTATGCAGTTTTATCGTACGGTGGCAGATACGCTTTTCGATCAAAAAAATAGCATGATTAGCCGAGGTGATAACCATACTTACAAAGCTGGTGTGGACTATACCATAAATAAGCGAAGCACATTGGGTATGATTGTGAGTGGTTCTGTAAATGACAATGAAATGCAAAGCCAGAGTCGTACGCCCATTTCATATATTCCTACCAACAGCCTGGTTAAAAATCTATATGCCGATAACAGCAGCTCCAGTAGCCGTGATAACTTAAATGTAAATGCCAATTACCGGCATACAGATACTGCCGGCAGGGAATTGAACATGGATGCAGATTTTGCCCAATACAAAATTGACAACGATCAGATGCAACCCAATATTTATTATGATCCGTCGGGGCAGAATGAACTAAGCCGTTTGATTTATAACATGCTGGCACCCTCTAACATTAACCTCTATTCTTTTAAAACAGATTACGAGCAAAACTTTAAAAAAGGCAAACTAGGGATTGGTGGCAAAATAGGTTTTGTTAATACCGACAATGATTTTAGGCGCTTTAATGTGTTCAACAATGGAAAAATATTGGACACTTTGCGTAGTAACAGATTTGATTACGAAGAAAATATCAATGCGCTTTACATCAACTACAACAGGCCATTTAAAGGATTTGCCATACAGGCTGGCTTGCGGGCAGAGAACACCAATATCACCGGTACCTCTATCGGGCAAAAGCTGAACGGTATTGGCTATGTTGGCTATGACTCAACGTTTAAAAGAAACTATACAGATTTTTTTCCCAGCATTGCAATTACCTTTAACAAGAACCCGATGAACCAGGTTGGGTTTAGTTACAGCCGCCGGGTAGACAGACCCGCATACCAGGATTTAAATCCATTTGAATTTAAACTGGATGAATACACTTTTCAAAAAGGCAATACGAATCTAAGACCACAATACACCAATAGTTTTGGAATTACCCACAGTTATAAATACAAACTCAACACAAGGTTGAACTACAGCCACGTAAGCGATATTTTTTCGCAGTTGATTGATACGGCTGAAACGTCTAAGAGTTTTATCTCTAAACAAAACCTGGCAACCCAGGACATTCTAAGCCTGAACATCAGCTATCCTTTTTCGTACAAAAAATTTAGCTCCTTTGTAAATTTGAACAGCAGCTATTCTGCCTTCAAAGCAAATTTTGGACAGGGGCGTGAAGTAGACCTTGATGTGTTCAGTTACAATTTCTTCATGCAAAACAGTCTCAAAATCGGTAAAACATGGACGGCAGAATTAAGTGGCTTTTACAGCTCACCTTCCATATGGCAGGGAACTTTTGAAAGCAAGGCAATGGGTGGCATCGACTTAGGAGCACAGAAAACCATTTTAAAGGGTAAAGGAACCATAAAGGCAACTTTTACCGATGTGTTTAGAACCATGCGCTGGAGTGGTACCAGTAATTTTGCCGGGCAGTTCATGCGTGCCAGTGGCAGATGGGAAAGTCAGCAATTTCGTATGAACTTCAGTTATCGCTTTGGAAACAGCCAGGTGAAAGCTGCACGTCAGCGTAAAAATGCCCTGGAAGAAGAAAACAAGAGAACACAAGGCGGTGGCGGAGGAATAGGCGGACAGTAGGTAGAGGTATTATTTTCATTTTAAAGTAGATGTTATAAAGCAAAGGGCGAGGATTTATTTTCTTTGCCCTTTGCTTTAGATATTCAAAAGTAAAAGACTATTAATGGGCCGCCCCAAAATATAACTGCATTCATGGTCCTTGCCAATTATCTTTGTTGCAAACAACATCCCTGATCATGAGTAAGAAAAAAGTTATAAAGCAAGCAACCACGCAATTGGTATATCATAAGTTAGTAGGTGCCTTGGCCGAGTTAAGGATTGGTACCAACGATAAGAAATTTACAAAGAAGTTGAAAGAGGCCAGCAGCTTGTTAAGTGAGGATATAGCAGAAGTGCTTATAAAAACTATTCCTGCTAAAGTTAAAATCAAAAAGACAAAAGGCAAGGCATCTAAAAAGGACAATAAGAAAGCCAAGCTTGATGCGCTGGATTCTGTGAAGATCAAAAAAATAAAAAAACAAAAGAACAATATAGTAGCAGAAAGCCCGGTGCCACCCACGCAGGGTATTTAAAATATAACAGGATTTGAAAACAGGCCATTGCATTTTTTGCAATGGCCTTTTTAATGTGCGCCATGCATGCGATAGTTCTTTAAAGTTAAAGTCTTGAACGAGCCATCCAACGGGAATCGTTAGTCCAAAGCAAGGGTGTTGTGGGTGACCACAAATCTGAAGGAAGCTGCGGACAAAATGATGAACTGACGAA
>JBBSJJ010000080.1:0-18799 GCA_038257335.1 Chitinophagales bacterium
CCTGTTTCGGCAAACACAATGAATAAGAACAGCCAAAGGCCACCATTTACAATATAGAACTCAGGGTTTAGTAAATCTTTAAAAGTGATCTCTAGTAATTCCATTTGCAAATAAACAATTAATCTTTCAATCATAACCAAATAGCATTCATCTTACAAAAAAAATTCATAAACATTCATGCGTTGTTTTTAAAGCAGTGACAATAGCAAGTTTAAAATTGAAAATATGCAGCCGGTCGTTGTTTTATTTATTAATTGCGTATTTTTCCAGAATATTTATTTCTCAAAAATTACTAACTGTATGAGTTTATTTGTAAGAAAACCAATGGCGGCTTTAATGAATGAAGCCCAGGAAACAGGTTCACACACCTTAAAAAGAACACTAGGTGCATGGGGCCTAATTGCATTGGGTATTGGTGCCATCATTGGTGCCGGGTTGTTTTCTATTACGGGTATGGCCGCGGCTAATCATGCCGGCCCCGCCATTACCATCTCCTTTGTAGTGGCAGCCTTAGGCTGTTTATTTGCTGGCCTTTGTTATGCAGAGTTTGCATCTATGATTCCGGTTGCAGGTAGTGCCTACACTTACTCTTATGCTACGATGGGCGAGTTTATTGCGTGGATCATAGGCTGGGATCTTGTATTGGAATACGCTGTAGGTGCGGCCACTGTGGGCATTAGCTGGAGTAGGTATCTTGTAAAATTCCTGGAGGGGTTTGATATTCATTTACCTACCGCACTCACTGTAGGGCCATGGGATGGAGGTATCATTAACCTGCCGGCTGTGTTCATCATTGTGATGATGAGTTTGCTGCTAATGAAAGGCACAAAAGAAAGTGCCAATGTAAATGCTGTGATCGTAGGATTAAAAATTGCAGTTGTGTTGGTTTTTATATTCCTTGGTTGGAAGTATATCAACAACGATAATTACACTCCTTATATTCCTGACAACACCGGTAACTTCGGCGAGTTTGGTTTCAGTGGAATTATTCGAGCCGCGGCCATTGTGTTCTTCGCTTACATTGGGTTTGATGCTGTGAGCACAGCTGCGCAAGAAGCTAAAAATCCAAAAAGAGACATGCCGTGGGGTATATTAGGTTCCCTGGCTATTTGCACAGTGTTGTATATATTGTTTGCACACGTAATGACTGGTGTTACCAGCTATTCAAGCTTTGCAGGTAAAGATGGAATTGCACCTGTTGCTATTGCCATTGATCATATGGGTACTACCAACGCAGCTGGCGTAGTTACACCAGATTATCCCTGGCTGAACAGGGCGATTGTGGTAGCCATTCTGGCCGGTTATTCTTCTGTTATTCTCGTAATGCTCATGGGCCAGTCGAGGGTATTCTTTAGTATGAGTAAAGATGGTTTGATACCAAGAATTTTCTCTTCGGTAAATCCTAAGACACAAACGCCAGCCAAAAGCAACCTGTTGTTCATGGGTTTTGTGAGTCTTTTTGCAGCATTCGTACCTGCCCGTGTGGTAGGCGAAATGACAAGTATTGGAACCTTGTTTGCATTCATACTTGTGTGTGTGGGTGTATGGGTGATGCGTGTAAAAATGCCAGATCTGAAAAGAGAATTTAAAACGCCGCTAGTTCCCTTGGTTCCAATCCTGGGTATTGTGGTTTGTTTGTTCATGATGGTATTTCTTCCAATGGATACCTGGATTCGCCTGATTGTTTGGATGCTCATAGGTATGGATATTTACCTGGTGTATGGCGCCAAGAACAGTTTGCTGGGTAATGGCACCAACAATCGTAAAGGGATGAGGGCTGCCCGCTACACAGGCCTGGTGTTGTGCGTTCTGTTAGTGATAGCTGGCATTTTGCACCAGTACACAGTGGGTTTTGAAACAGATAGAACTTTATTGTATATCTCCATAATTTTTGCAGTCGTTCATTTGGTTATTTTTGCAAGAAAACTGGGTAGAGCGGAGCCACTTAGTTAAAGGATTATAGAATATTACTTTTATAAAAAATGCCCCTGTTAACAGGGGCGTTTTTATTAATATTACTGCAAACTAGTTTAGAACGGAAGATCATCATCTAATGAGGCTACCTGCGGAGGCGCTTCTGTTCTCATCACAGGTTTGTCGGTTGCGCCGGTATTGTAACCTGCACCTGCGTTGCTTACATTGCCTTGTTGAGAACCCTGGTTGTCTCCACCACCCAGCAATTGAATGTTTTGAACCCGCATTCTAAGTGTTGCTGCGGCCTGCCCTTCTTTGTTGGTGTAAGGGTCAGCTTCAGGGGAACCTTCGGCATAAACCGTTTTACCCCTGATCAGATATTGTGCAATGGCAGTTTTATCTGTCCAGTAAGCACAATTTACCCAGGTTGTTCTTTCTTTTACATTGCCCTGTGCGTCTTTGTATTTTTCGCTATGGGCTACATTAAAATTAATTACGGTTTTACCGTTTACTTCTTTTTGAATGCAATCTGCACCGAGATTACCAATCACTTGTAATTTAATCATAACTGTGTGTTTTGCCCCTTTACTATTTTCCGTTTTTGAAATTGTAAAAGGATTGTTTATTAATCGATGTATCTGGTTTTGCTAAAGTTATAAAAGCTACAAACTAAATGCTAATTCATTTTCTTTTTTAAAGTACTCACCTGGTCCTGCAGGTTGTTAACTAGATTGGCGAGGCTGTTTACATCCCATCGCTGTTGCGTGGTCACCTTTCCTATAACCACTTGGGCCTGCCATAATTCGATGATGTCTTCCGTATTTACCTGGTAGGGTTGATAGGTAGGATTATCGCTTACCAAAGAAACTTTATTCTTTGCCTTATTGCTCTTTACAATTCTCTTGTAAACAATCCCTTCATTTCGGCTGATTACAATGTATGCAAGGTTACTTTTGATATCTTCCATTTTATCTACCTTCTCTCCTACAATAATGCTTCCGCTGGGGGTAGGCAACATACTATCTCCAATAATTTCAAAAGCACGATAGTTACCACCGCTTAGCATGGGAAGTGTAAAAGTATTGAGTTCATCAATAAACTCGCTATCGGCGTACCCCGCCATGTAACCTGCCGCTGCTTTCACAGGCACAAAATGAATGATGTTCCTGTCTGCACTCATCATCTTTTGCTGGCGCCGCTTCATCAAATAACTGGCAGATTGGTTGCTAAGATCTTTTAGCAAAAGTTCATCAAGACTCAACTTAAAAACGTCTGCCACAATCTCTAAAACTTCAAGGCGTGGGTCTGCCCGCTCCTCTTCGTAAGCGCCTAGCAACGACCTTTTAATATTGAGTTTGCCCGCAAATTCTTCCTGCGTCCATCCCCGTAGCTTACGGAGGTATTTCAAATTTAAACCTGCTAACGACATGATTAAACTAATTTGATTAGCACAAATATACTAATATATTTAGTTTATCAAAATTTATTTTTATAAATAATATATGCGCC
This sequence comes from Chitinophagales bacterium, assembly GCA_038257335.1. GTDB lineage: Bacteria > Bacteroidota > Bacteroidia > Chitinophagales > Chitinophagaceae > Ferruginibacter. The sequence goes on from JBBSJJ010000080.1 coordinate 3,424, forward strand.
GCAACCTCCTACCTTTTTTTATTTTTTTTCGGTCAAACTGTTTTGCATGATTTTTTGCTAGAAATTTTGCAAACAAATTCGATTCAATTAATAATAAAGAAATTCGACCTCCCCGTTTACAATTATATATTGCAACATAACTGCTGTCAAATGTATCTTTGAAGCACAAGACTATTTCACTAATAAAACCGTTAGTAGTTAACCAAACAATCAACAATGGCAAAAGCAAAAAAAGAGCTTCCGGTAATTTTAATAACCAACGACGATGACGTGACGGCTAAAGGAATCCGAAGCCTGGTAGAAGCAGTTAAAGATCTTGGCAACGTAGTAGTGGTGGCGCCCAATGCTCCACAAAGCGGCATGGGGCACGCCATCACCATTGGCTCTCCACTCCGTATGAGTAAAGTAGAAATATTTAAGGACCTTGATGTAGAAGCCTGGCAAACAAGTGGAACTCCGGTAGATTGCGTGAAACTGGCCGTGGATAAAATCCTGCACCGTAAACCCGACCTCTGCCTGAGCGGCATCAACCACGGTGCCAATCATTCCATCAATGTAATTTACAGCGGCACCATGTCTGCAGCCATGGAAGCAGCCATTGAAGGCATCCCGAGCATCGGCTTCTCTTTGTTAGATTATGCCTACGATGCAGATTTTACTGGCGCCAAAGAAGTGGTGCGAAAAATGGTAATCGAACTCCTTCAACAAAAAAAGCTGGAGAAACATTTTTTATTGAATGTAAATATCCCCGCCCTTGCACCGGAAAAAATAAAAGGTATTAAAATTTGCAAACAAGCTTATGCCAAGTATGAAGAAGATTTCTCTGAAAGACTGGACCCACACGGCAAAAAATACTACTGGCTCACGGGTGCATTTAAAAACTTTGACAAGGCAAAAGATACGGATGTTTGGGCCCTGGAACATGGGTACGTAAGTGCAGTGCCCGTGCAGTTTGACCTTACCAATTATGAACTAAAGAAACAATTAGAAAAAACCAAATTATTTCAATGATTTTCAAGAAAGACAATTTTGTTTTAGGCCTTATATTAGGTGTGCTCGCCCCCTTCCTGGGTATTCTCATCTTTAAGATGTACAAGTTTAGCGTATTCAGTTTTCAAGAAACTTTTCAATACCTGGTGGTGGAGCCTGGGTTTAAAACACTCACCGTGGCATTGAGCCTTTCTTTATTGCTCAACGCTTTGTTGTTTACTATTTATATTAATTCAGGAAAAGATGAAACTGCGAAAGGCATATTCGCTACAACACTTGCCTATGGGCTGCTGGTGTTGTCTATTAAAACATTTTTATAGAAAAATAAGAGGGGCGCTTTAACGCAATGTTATCCATTTATTGGCATTAGCTTAACAGCATTTAGAGTTGAACCTTCTTAGCTTTGTGTAACAAATAAGGTAATTAAAAATTTCTCATAAGCAGTTAGTTTTGGTAAACGGGGCTCCCATTCTTGGGAAGCCCCTCTTTTTTGCTTATAACTTTATGAGCCCGTCTACAAACTGGTGCTTTTCAAATACCAGTAGATCTGTAGCCTTTTCTCCCACTCCAATAAATTTTACAGGAATATTAAACTGGCTTGCAATAGCCAACACTACGCCGCCCTTTGCGGTGCCATCCAGCTTTGTAATAGCCAGGGCGGTTACTTCGGTAGCTGCAGTAAAATGTTTAGCCTGCTCCAAGGCATTTTGCCCGGTGCTGCCATCCAACACCAACAACACTTCGTGTGGAGCATTAGGTATTACCTTCTGGATAACTCTTTTTATTTTGGTAAGCTCATCCATCAAATGCAACTTGTTGTGCAGGCGGCCAGCCGTGTCTATCAGGATCACATCCGAATTTCGGGCTACGCCGCTGATAACGGTATCATAAGCTACAGAGGCAGGATCGCTGCCCATTTCCTTTTTTACAATTGGCACATTGGCTCTTTCGCTCCAGATGGTTAATTGATCTACAGCTGCAGCCCTGAAAGTGTCTGCAGCTCCTAACAGAACAGATTTACCTGCAAGGGAAAAATTATGTGCCAGCTTACCGATGGTAGTCGTTTTGCCTACACCATTTACGCCCACTACAAGGATGATGTGAGGCTTGTTGCCGGGAGGTAATTCGTAATTGATGTAATTACTATCTTCTGGTGCCGACACCAGCAGGTTGGTTATTTCTTCTTTTAAAATCCGGTTCAGCTCAGAGGTGTTGAGGTATTTGTCCCTTGCCACCCGCTTTTCAATTTCGTCAATGATTTTTACAGTGGTCTCTATGCCCACGTCAGCACTTACCAGTGCATTCTCCAGTTCATCCAGCACTTCCTCATCTACCGTACTTTTTCCGGCAATAGCTTTGGTGATTTTTCCCAGGAATCCCTCCCGGGTTTTTTGCAAGCCCTGGTCAATGGTTTCTTGTTGTTGCTTTTTACCGAATAACTTATCAAATAGTCCCATGCCCCTGTTTTATCATTGTGTGAAAGATCCCAAATTAAGGGAAGTTTGCCAGATTTACTAAAGCCCAGCCTTGGGCTAGGGGATATAAAGAAAGCCGTTCCGGAATGATCAGAACAGCTTCGATTATAAATTAACCAGGGTCATCTTATTGACCCAGGTGTTCCTTAATCTTGTCTTTGTGAACGATAGACTCCTTAAAAGTATATGATCCAGATTTAGGACTGCGAACGGTGCGAATAACTTTTGTCCAGTTTTTCGCATCTGCTGCTGCCTTGGTATCTTTAATCTTCGAGTTCTTTGAAGCTGCTTTTGCCATTGTTATGAGTTTTTATTAATTAGTGAGCTTACCAATCAATGTTTAATTATTTAATTTCTTTGTGAACAGTTACCTTTTTAAGGATTGCATTGAATTTCTTCAATTCCAAACGTTCTGGGGTATTTTTCTTATTCTTAGTAGTGATGTAGCGACTAGTACCGGCCATTCCGCTGGTTTTGTGCTCTGTACACTCCATGATTACCTGTACCCTGTTACCTTTCTTTGCCATTTTGTATTTTTTATATTTTTAAGCTACAATTATTTCGTTGGAAAACAAATGTTTCCTTAGATTTTTGATCCTGCAGCACGCATTTGCTTCACAACAGCATACAAGCCATTCTTGTTGATGGTTCTGATAGCTTCTGAAGATAATTTCATGGTAACCCACTTATCTTCTTCTGCTATGAAATAGCGCTTGGTCTGCAAATTGGGCAGAAACCTGCGTTTAGTTTTAATGTTGGAATGAGATACCTTATTACCTGTAATTGGTCTCTTTCCTGTAAGTTCACATACTCTTGCCATGTCCTAAAATTTTGGAGGGCAAAAGTAAGGATTTATGTTTGAAGTAGATGAGCTATTTTGAAATAATTTATATTTCTATCCATAAAAACAGTTTTTTACGCTCATTTTCGTGCAAATTACAGGCAAATTAATACAGATGGATACACATTTTATTAGCAGCAGACACACAGAAGGCATGGCTTTTCTTTCTTCCATAAATGAACACGAGGTATTAACAGACTCTGGAACCGACAATGGCGGCAACGATGAGGGACCGGGGCCCAAGCGCATGATGCTGGTAGCGCTGGCAGGCTGTACAGGAATAGATGTGGTTTCAATCCTGGATAAAATGAAAGTGTCTTTTAGTGACCTTTCTATTGACACAGAAGCAACCCTGGGAGATGAACACCCAAAAATGTACAAACAAGTAAAAGTTACTTATAAAATTAAGTTAGCAGAAGCCGACAGAGTAAAAATGGAAAAAGCCGTGCAGCTTTCCGTAGAAAAATACTGCGGGGTAATGGCCATGTTTAAAACTTTTGCTGCCGTAGAAACGATCATCGTCTACCTGTAATCGGAGTTCATGCAAACCCCTCAAATCTTGAGTAATTAAAGTTTTGCCCCCTCCCTGTTCCCGGGGTTTGCAGCATAAAAACTTATCTGCAACAAAATTGATATAATAATAACCAACAAAGCACCTATCACATTCAGCCACAAAAACGATATAATTTCTGCTTTGTAAATAGCGATGATCATGAGTTCTGAAACCACTGCTGCAATAAACACTGCATTGGCTCCAACCTTTTTTATCCAAAAGGCCACCAGGAAGATGCCCAGTATAACCCCATAAAATAAAGAACCGAGGATGTTCACCGCCTCTATGAGGCTGTTGCCAATATTATGTGCAAACATGGCTATGATGATACAAAATACTCCCCACGCAAAAGTGTACCATTGAGACATTTTGTAATCGTCTATTTCCGAATTATTTTTTGCAAAAAACTTTTTATGAAAATCAACGACAGTGCAGGCGGCCAATGAATTGAGTGCAGCAGCAATACTGCCCCAGGCAGATAAAAATATAACTGCAAACAGGAGACCTATCAACCCGATGGGGAGATTGTCTTTTACAAAACGTAAGAAGATAAAGTTGGCATCATTGGCTTCATCGCCGGGCAAGGCTTTTTTAATGGAGGCTTTGTATTGCGCCCGGTATTCGTTGGCCTGGGGCATGTTGCCTGCGGCAAAAGCGGCATCATAGTTTTTTTCTATGTCAGCGAGGGTATCCTTGTAAATAGTTTGCTGTGCTACCTTCACTTTAGCATTGTCAAAAAATACCGGTGCTTTATAATGCAGGTAAAAAGAAAAGATAAGAATACCTATCAACAATATAAAGAACTGCATGGGCACCTTTACCAGCCCGTTCATTAAAAGACCTTTTCGGCTTTCATTAATATTTTTTGCTGTAAGGTAGCGGCCTACCTGGCTATGGTCTGTACCAAAATAGCTGAGCGCTAAAAAAAAGCCTCCGATAACACCACTCCAAATATTGTATTTATCCTTCCAGTCGAACCCGTTTTCGGTAAAGCCTGTAGTGATCACATTCATCTTTCCCAGGTCGGCAGCTTTTTGCACTGCACCGCTAAAACCAACATCCGCCGGAAGCATATTCACCGCTATATATGCAATGATAAATAGTGAAACAAATACAATGATCATTTGCAACGTTTGTGTGTACGCTACGGCCCTGGCTCCTCCGCCCATGGTATAAATAATGAGTAAGCCACCCATCACTACATTGGTATAATAAATATTCCAACCCATTAGGGAACTTAAAATAAGCGAAGGTGCATAAATGCTCACGCCGGTGCTTAAACCACGGCTTAATAAAAATAAAAACGAAGTAAAACTCCGGGTCTTTACATCAAATCTGTTTTCTAAAAATTCGTAAGCGGTGTACACTTTCAGCCGGCTGTAGACGGGTACAAAAAAAATGCTGATCACAATCATAGCCAGGGGGAGACCGAAATAATATTGCACAAAACGCATCCCATCTGTATAGGCCTGCCCGGGACCGGTGAGGTAGGTGATGGCGCTGGCCTGTGTACCCATGATACTCAATAGAACCAGGTACCAGGGCAAACTGCGGTTGCTCAAAAAATATCCATCGAGATTTTTGGTAGTGCGGCTTTTGTATATGCCGTAAAGCATGATTGCAGATAAAACCACTACCAATATCGTCCAGTCTATATAGCTCATGAAAATTTGAAATGTGAAAGCTAAAAAGTGTAAGGCAAGCCCCCTTCCTTTTACTACTGCTTCTTATTTTTTACTGGTTTTTAAATTTTCTGATTTGGTAAAAGATGTTGGCTTAGCCAATAAATTAGCTAGCAACCTATATGCACCAGGCACCCCTGCCGGAAGTTCACGAAAAAATACAATTCCTGTATAAATAAATCTTCCCTTACCATAGTCAGCCACAATCAAACTGCCATCACTTTCCTTTTCACCGGGATCCTTCATGCTGAATATTTTGCGGTAATTGCTATCAATATTTTCTGCATGATAAATACTACGCTCCTGTATCCAACCTTCAAAATCTTTTTGGGTAATCTTGTTCGGATAATTTAAAACAGGATCGTTGGGAATTAAAAAATTTACAACCGCTGTTTCATCTGTGATCCTGTTTCTACCCAGGGTAAAGGGGTAAGGTCCCATTTTTTGCCGCAGCGGACCTGCATTGTTATTGGTATTGTACTGTACCAGGAAAACGCCGCCTTCTTTCACGTAATCGTTTAGTATCGGGGAAGCAATGCTTAGCCACAAATTGGTGTTATAAGCACGCACACCTGCAATTAAAGCGTCAAATTGCTTCAGGTTGGTAGCAGTAATATCTTTCTCGGAAAGCATCGTTACACGATAACCCATTTGCACCAACGCCTGCGGAACTTTGTCTCCGGCTCCGGGTATATAACCAATATTTTTCCCTGCCACTTCAATATCTGCCTTCAGCAACTTTTGCGTAGAAGGTTTAAAATACAGTGTAGCCGGAATATGATCGTATGCTATTTCCCTGATTTCATTGTAAGGTTTTCCAGCGGCATCTTTTACTGTTATTACATCAGCTGAATTCGCCGCATTTGTCTTGGCAGTCCTATCGATCAATTCTCTCTGGCTGTAAAGCGCACCTGCTTTTAAATCTTTCAACCTAGCATAAGTCTCCTCTTTGATATTAAGGCGAGCCCCATCAGCAAACAACCGATAGTTTTTATCAGTAAACTTATTTTCTTCTGCGTGCTGTGTTATTACATTTATTTCAGGATCAATTTGTAACGTGATTTTCGGCACAATGCTAACAGGCTGGTAAATTTCACCCTTTACCGGGTCAGTATATTTAAACTTTACTGGTCTCTCAAAGGTGAATTTCTCTCCTTCTATTTCAAAATGAAATTTTGGCCCGGCTTCTTCATTCCAGGGCTTTCCGATAAGTTTTTGGTCAGTCACAGTAAAACTTCCATTGGGCATTCCTTCCTTTAACCAATAGGGTTGAGACAAGGGCGCATCCTCGGGGATCAGTATTGAAAAGACATTTATACTATTAGTATTTTTTTCAGCGCTTTTAGGAACAATATAAGTGTCCCCAAAATGAATGGTAACATTTTTTACAGGTATGCCCAAACGGTTGTTGATCGTAAAAGTAAGTTTCAAGCTGTCGCCTGTTACAGCGTAGGGCGATGGAGCAGTAACTTCCAAAAATATTCCACTGCTGGCTTCCACCAATTTATCTACTTCCTTTAGCTTTTTATCTTTCCAATAACCTGCAGGCCATTTGCCCACCTGCTTTCTTAAACTAACCAGGGCAGGTACAATCAACGAAGGTTTTTCTGATTTATAATTGTTTAAGAGCGTTTTTACTGAAGTAGAAAATCCAGGCTGGCCGCCTCTCTTGCTGCTATTATCAACGCCATCCATTAAATCATTTACCGGCATCTCGCCCTTGATTGTCGAAAAATATTCAAAACTCTCTCCTCTTTGTGCCGGCACGCCAAAGCCCTGGCTCTTATGCTGGCTGCGACTTTCTGCTGCCATCTCTCCATAACTTTTACCAAGAATTGGATTGTACATACCCACCTCTATCTTTAATTGATCTTCCCGCTGGGAATTGGTTCCTCCAAAATTAAAAGTGTTCCATAAAAGACGTTTTGCCTGCCAAACCGTTACACCGTTTTTTAATTGTTCCGGAAATTTGGAAGCATCTGCGGCTGCATCAAAGGCTTCGGCAGCAAGCATAGCAGAAGCGGTGTGATGCCCATGCCCACCTTCGCCGGTAGTAGGAAAGCGGTTAATGATCACATCTGGTTTAAACTTTCGGATCACCCAAACCACATCACTGAGTATTTTATCGTGCCCCCATTTTTGCAAGGTTTCCTCGGGGCTTTTACTGTAACCAAAATCGTAAGCTCTTGTAAAAAATTGTTCAGCGCCATCTATCCGTCGGGCAGCAAGCAGTTCTTGTGTTCTGATAAGACCAAGGTCAATCCCCTGCTCATCGCCAATTAAATTCTGTCCGCCATCGCCCCTGGTGAGACTCAGGTACCCGGTTCTAAACCTGCGTTCATTTGCCAGGTAAGCCAGCAAGCGGGTATTCTCATCATCGGGATGGGCGGCAATGTATAACACAGCGCCAAACACTTCCAGCTTTTTTAACTGCTGCAAAATATCTGCAGAAGAATGCGACCGGGGAGTTTGGCCCATGGCATTGGCTACCAAAAAAAGACTGAGAAAAGCTGGCAATATTTGTTTCATTCACGGTTTTTGAGATACGAATGTAAGGCAATGTTATTTACAGGCCTTACCACTTATCCCTGCAGGACAATCACATAACAGCTTTTAACAATGCCAAAGGAGCATTTGCCAAAGACTATTTTGTTGTGAAAAAAAATTAGTTTTGACAAAAATGCCATTCATGCCAATAAAATATTTTGCCGCACTATCCTTAGTATTTTTTCTCTCGAAAGCCTGGGCTCAATCTGCGCTGCCTTACTCTATTCCCAAAAAGTTTGTGGGCGAAAAGGGAGCGGTAGTTTCGGCACACCCACTTGCCACCAATGTGGGCTTGCAAATTTTGCAGCAAGGTGGCAATGCCGTTGATGCTGCCATTGCCACGCAACTTGCCCTTGCCGTTGTGTACCCCGGCGCCGGCAATTTAGGTGGTGGTGGTTTTATGCTGGCATGCATGAAAGACGGACAAACAATTGCCCTGGATTACCGGGAAGCTGCGCCCGCCAAGGCTTTTAAGGATATGTACCTGGATGCTGCCGGCAACCCCATCAAGGAACTTTCACTCGCAGGGCCGCTCGCCAGCGGCATACCAGGCACGGTGGCAGGCCTGTTTGCCAGCATGAAATATGCAAAATTGCCGTTTAAAAAACTGGTAGCTCCTGCAATAGCACTTGCTCAAAATGGCTTTGCAATCACAGCAGCACAGGCAAGCAGTTTCAACAACAATAAAGTAGAATTTACCAGGCACAATAAGCATACGGTTGCCTTTGTAAAAACCGGCATATGGCAACAAGGCGACATTTTACTGCAACCCGAACTCGCTGCAACCCTGTTGCGCATAAGCCGCAAGGGAGCCAAAGGATTTTACTGCGGCCGCACAGCAGATTTAATTGTTGCCGAAATGAAAAAAGGAAAAGGCATCATCAGCCGTAGTGACCTAAAAAACTACAAGGCCATAGAAAGGAAAGCGCTAAGGTTTAATTACAAAGGCTACGAAATCGTTGGCATGCCCATGCCCAGCAGCGGTGGCATTATTATAAACCAATTAATGAAAATGACGGAAGCAAAAAATATTGGGAGCATGGGATTTTTAACAGCGGCAAGTGTGCAATTGATGGTAGAGGCAGAACGCAGGGCTTTTGCAGACAGGGGTACTTACATGGGTGATGCAGACTTTGCCAGGGTGCCGGTAAAAACATTGGTGAGCGATGCTTACTTACGGCAACGCATGGCCGACTTTGTACCCGGTGTGGCTGGCAACAGCCAACAGACAAAAGAGGGAATGATTAAAGAAAGTGAAGAAACCACGCACCTGAGTATTGTAGATAGCGAAGGCAATGCCGTGGCTGTAACTACCACCCTTAATGGCAACTACGGCAGTTACACAGTAGTGGAAGGAGCAGGATTTTTGTTGAACAATGAAATGGATGATTTTAGCGTGAAGCCAGGCGCACCAAATATGTATGGCGCTGTGGGCAAAGCAGCCAATGCCATTGCACCCGGCAAAAGAATGCTGAGCAGCATGACGCCTACCATCGTTTTAAAAAACAATCTTCCGTACCTGGTTGTGGGCACACCGGGCGGCACCACCATCCCCACGAGTGTGTACCAAACCCTGGTAAACATTCTAGACTTTAATATGAGCGAAGAAGATGCGGTGAATAAACCTAAGTTTCATCACCAGTGGTTACCGGATGAAGTTTTTATTGAAAAGGATTTTCCTGCAACAGTGGCCGACGAACTCAGAAAAATGGGTTACAAAATTACCGAACGGTCAGAGATTGGGCGCACAGAACTCATTCGCATAACACAAGAAGGCGGCAGGAAGATTACAGCCATTGCAGACAAACGTGGCGATGATGCAGCAGCGGGTTACTAACTATACTCTATATAACATATTTTTGCCAAACAAATTTTAACCCAACTTGTTTTTTATGGCAATATATTCTGCTAAATTCAACTTCGCCACATGATGTGTTGCTATAAATACGGAGGGCCACCCAAATCTTTGTTACAATAAAATGATAAATTTTTTGCATACACCCATGCACAAATGCCTTATACCTAATTTTGAAAACAACTAATTTTTCTGCGTAAATTTTTTAAAATATTAAAGTGGTTTTTCCTGGTACTTATTTTACTGGTGGCTTTGTTGTACGGGCTATTGCAGTTGTCTGGCGTGCAAACATGGCTCGTTAAGAAAATTGCCAGCAATTTATCTGGCCAGTTAGAAACCAGGGTTACGCTCAAAAAAGTTGATTTCCGGTTTTTTGATAAACTCTTATTGAAGGACCTGATGGTAGAGGACCGTAAGAAAGATACCCTGCTTTTTGCTGGTACGGCCAGCGCAAACATCACCGATTGGTTTTTCCTGAAAGATACCATAACACTTAACAACATAGGGCTTGAGGATGCTATCATCAACATGAACCGAACTGATTCTGTCTGGAACTATAAATTCTTGCTTGATTATTTTGCTACTCCTTCTTCTAATAAAAAGAAAAAGAACGCCTTCCAGATAGACGTTAGAGAAGTGCATCTTAAAAACATCAGGTTCAACCAGGTTGACGGATGGGTGGGGCAAAATATGGTAGCCTCCCTCCAAAAGCTGGATGTAACCATGGATAAGCTGGACATTGACCGCAAACAAATCTTCATCAAAGACATTTACCTGGAGAAACCCATTTTTCTTCAAAATACTTATGATGGCAATAAACCCAAGGTAACCAACCTCACTACCATACTTGCACAAATACCGGTGGTATCTGCCTTTAAATGGAACAACTCTGGCTGGGTAGTGAAGCTCGAAAAACTGCAGGTTTTCAATGGAACTTTTAACAACGATAAGTTTACAGAAAGGGTACCATATGCCGGAAGATTTGATGGGCAGCATACTTCCTTTTCGTCCATCAACGGCAGCCTTAGCAATGTGGTTTTCCTGAATGACACCTTGCAGGCAGACATAGATCTGAAAGCAAAAGAACGCAGCGGCCTGAACATTAAAAAATTTAGTAGTCACCTTAAGTTCAGCCCCGAACTGATGGAGTTTAAAGAACTGGACCTGCAAACAAATAAAAGCAAGTTGGGGAACTATTACTCCATGCAATACAATTCCTTTAACAAGGACATGAGTAGTTTTGTAAACAACGTAAACCTACAGGCCAATTTTAAGGATGCCGTTTTGAACACAGACGATCTCGCATTTTTTGCTCCCACCATGGCAAGCATGAAACGTACTTTTTTTATTGACGGAGAAGCAAAGGGTACGGTAAGTAATTTTACAGGCCGTAATATGAAACTCCGAACGGGCAACAGTCTTTTTGATGGCAACATTGCCATTCGTGGTCTACCAGATGTCAACACGAGTTTTATAGACCTTAAGGCCAACCTGCTGCAAACAAATTATAATGAACTGGTAACCATCATACCCTCTTTAAAAACCGTAAAACAACCTGCGCTCGGCAAACTGGGCAATATCAAATACACAGGCAATTTCACAGGATTCTTAAATGACTTTGTTGCTTTTGGAAGTATTCAAACCAACCTTGGAAATATTACTGCTGACTTAAACATGAAGTTGCCCACGGGAGGCCAGCCTGTCTATTCCGGAAAACTGCAAACTGCTGGTTTCAACCTCGGCCAGTTTTTAAACAATTCACAGTTGGGTATGGTGGCATTGAATGGCACCATTAAAGGCCGGAATTTTAATATTGACCAGCTTACCGCCAAATTTAATGGTAGCGTCCAACGTCTCGATTATGCAGGCTATAGCTACAGAAACATTACTTTGGATGGTGATTTTAAAAGCAAAGTTTTCAGAGGCAATCTATCCATCAACGATCCTAATATTAAAATTGACAGGCTGGAGGGCGAAGTGAGCCTGAATGGAAAAGAGCTTGCGTTTAATGCAGACGCAGACTTGCAATACATCAATTTTAAAAACCTGGGGTTTAGCAAAGACCTGCTTACTTTATCGGGAAAGTTTAACCTGAACTTTACCGGGAATAACATCGATAACTTTTTGGGCTCTGCCAGTATTTACAATGCCAATCTGCAACATGACAGTACCCGGCTATCTTTTGACTCCCTGTTGCTAAAGTCTTATATAATAGACAATCAAAAAACGTTGAGTGTGCAATCCAACGAATTGGATGCAGTGCTGCGGGGGCAGTTCCAAATAATGGAGTTGCCAGATGCTTTTAAAGTGTTCCTGGCTAAATACTACCCTACTTATATCAAGCCTCCCAAGCAGGCCGTGAGCAACCAGGATTTTAGTTTTAATATAAAGACCAACAACATTGACCAGTACATTGAACTCTTTGATAAAAAATTAAAAGGGTTTAACAATGCGAGGCTCGATGGGAGTCTGCACCTGAGCCGCTACGAGCTGCGGATAAATGCTTTTGTGCCAGAGTTTAGTTATGCTGGCAAGCAATTCATCAATACAAACCTTGTGGGTAACGGTAACCGGGACACGCTTTTTGCCGACATAGCTGTGGATGACATTATCCTGAGTGATAGCTTGCATTTTCCGGGCACTAAATTGAAACTGGCTGCCAATAATAATTTATCGCTCATAAAACTTAATACCAGTACCGGCAAAACGCTGAACAATGCAGAACTGAATGCCAGTATTCAAAGCCTGGACGATGGTGTGCGCATACATTTCTTTCCTTCTTCTTTTGTAATAAACAACAAGAGTTGGTTGCTTGAAAAAGACGGAGAGCTCACCTTGCGCAAAAACTACCTGGATGCCAGCGAAGTAAAATTCGTGAGCGAAAAACAGGAGATCGTACTTTCTACGGAGATGGACGAACTCACAGATGATATTCACCTGGTAGCAAAATTAAAGAACCTGGTAATGGAAGACTTCCTTCCATTTTTTGTGACCAAGCCCGCTCTCAAAGGTTTGCTCACCGGCACTGCCACCATCAGCGATCCGCTGGGAAAACAAAGAATAAATTTTGCAGGCGTAGTTGATAGTTTTGTTATGGACAACCAGTATATAGGCAAAACGAACCTGGCTGCATCTGTAAATACCATCACCGGGCTCATAGACTATAAAGTATCTACCAACGAGGCAGACAATGCTTTTAACATAGACGGCTTCTACAATTTTAAAGACAGCACCGGCAACCGCATGCGCACAACCATACTTGCAGATAGAGTAAAATTAAATATACTCGAGCCTTACCTGGGTACCATCTTTAGCAAGATTGATGGCGTGGGGCAAACAAAGGGAATAGTGATGGCAGAAACCAACGGTGAGATGACGATCATAGGTGACATGCTAATAGAAACCGGAAGTTTTAAAGTAGCGTTTACCCAATGCCGTTACCTTATTGCCAATGAGACTATCAGCTTTACCAAAGACCTCATAGACCTTGGCACCATACGGCTAAAAGATACACTCAACAACACTGGTAGTGCCAGCGGAAGAATGTACCACCGCTTTTTTCAAGATTTTAGACTTGAAAGAGTGAGGATAGAAACCCAGAAGATGCTGGTGTTGAATACCACTAAAAAAGATAACAGCCGTTTTTACGGTAATGTAATTGGCAGCGCCCTTATGACGATGGAGGGCCCGGTTACCAGTTTAAAAATGAACATAGATGGCCAGCCGAGTATTTTTGATAGTAGCCACATTTACCTGAACACCAATGCCACCACCAGGGAAAGTACCAAGATAGACTACATAGATTTTATACAGTTTGGTACCGAAATGGACAAAGCCACAGGCAGCAACAAGGCGGCAGATATATCGGTGAATATGAATATTACTGCCAACCCCGCCTGTAAAGTAGATGTGATACTGGATGAAGAAACAGGCGATATTATTAAAGGGCAAGGCAATGGCGTGCTGAACATCAGGGTGGGAACCACAGAGCCTTTAAGCATCCGCGGCAGGTACGACATTACCAGGGGAGAATACACTTTCAATTTTCAAACCTTCGTGCAAAAGCCATTTACACTCAGTCGGGGCTCTATCACCTGGAATGGTGATCCGCTGCTGGCTATCATTGACATTGATGCAGAATATTTAGCTAAGAATGTAAATGTTAGCAGCATTACCCAATCAACAGGCGTTCAAAGAAAAGAGGACATCACCATCATATCTAACTTGTCGGGCAGCCTTACCAAACCAGAAATATCTTTTGAGTTTCGCCTGCCAGAAAACAGTGAATTGAACAGGGATTACTACACCACCCGCAAGCTGGCTGATTTCAAAAACAACGAGAATGAAATGTTCAAGCAGGTGGCAAGTTTGCTGCTTGTGAATGCCTTTATCACAGACGGTGAGGGCTTTCTTACAGCAGGTAGCACTTTCAACATTGCCACGAGTACCATTGGCGGTGTTTTGAGCGGCTTCCTCACTTCTGTGTTCAACAAACAATTGGAGCGTGCCACAGATGGCGTTATCTCTACATATATTGACATTAATCCAACGGTTGATTTGGAGAATACTGCCAGGCAGTTGCAGGCCAATGTAAGAGCTGGTTTAAAATTCTTTTTAAGCAGCAGGGTTAATGTGGTGGTTGGTGGAAACCTGGATTACAACAATCCTTTCCTACAACGCTCGGGCCTGCTAACCCCAGATGTAAGGCTGGAGTGGCTGGTAAACAAAGATGGCAGCATTAGGGTGATAGGGTTTAGTAAAACCAGTGCCGACTTTACCAGCAATCAACGCAATCGTTCTGGCCTGCAGCTCTCTTACCGCAAAGATTTTGACAAGCTATCTGATATTTTCAGGAGAAAGAAACCAATCATAGAAGTTGCGTCACGAACTGATACCATCAGGGTTACAAGAATAGAAGAAAATTGACCTTCATGTATGATTTGTGATGTATGATTTGTGATGTATGATTTGTGATGTAGGTGAGGGTTGAGGTGTTGAGGATTGAGGGTTGAGGCTTCAGAGTTGATCATTTTACAAACCCGAGTTTACCACATTCACCCGCTTCCGCACATTTTTTATTGCCAATTGCCTTTTGCTTTTGGCTATTGCCTTTTGCCAATTGCCCATTGCCCATTGCCTATTCAATGTCGTTGACTTAAGGCATTTGCTCCATATGAGCACCCTGTTTATAGAAGCATCCACATGAATAATTTTTCTTAACTCCATAGAAGTTCTCCTAAGCACAGGAAGCTCCTACGGAGCTATTAATACAATCAGCCAGACCATTCTATAAACAGTAAGCTCTATAGGAGCTTGAGTCAACGACATTAATTGCCCATTGCCCATTTCCCATTGCCCATTGCCTATTGCCTATTGCCTATTGCCCCTGCCTACCGGCAGGCAGGCATTGCCTATTGCCCATTCCCCATTGCC
>JBBSJJ010000081.1:0-18738 GCA_038257335.1 Chitinophagales bacterium
AGGTGAAATCCTGGCTAGCAGCAAGCTAACGCAGATCCCGGTCTGGGTTTTGCAGCCTAATTGTAAATGGAAATTATGAACTTACAAAAAAATATGGGCAAAGCTGACCGGATCATTCGCCCTGCACTGGCCCTTGGCGTCATCAGTGCTTATGCAGCAGGGAAAATCAAAGGCAAAACTGCCGTAGGTCTGCTGGTATTATCGGGTATTTTTTTAGCCACCAGTGCTGTTGGCTGGTGCCCTGCCTACCAGGCGGTGGGTATTAGTACCAAAGCAGGTTAAGTTTTTTTACCAGCCCAGGTCTGTAACAACATCAATGTGCCACACATTGGCAGGCATGTATTTGCATACCCACTTTGCGGGAGAGTCTTTGGCCGATTTTGCTTAGGAAATCTTTGGCTATTTTATAATTTCCACCAGAGGCGGGGCTAAGATTATTTCTACTGCTACAGCATCATTTGTTTTAAATGCTGCGTGCTTTTTCCTCATTGTGAACCGGCTGAGAGCTTACCAGTTAAAAATTAAAAATAGTATTCACCAATAAACCATTGTTGTACTGAAATACATTCCTGTTATTGATCTCCCGGGGTAGCTGAGCAATTTGGCTTAGGAAGCCAGCTTCTACCCGAAACCTGGGAGAAAACCGGTAGCCCAATAAAACGCCTACCCTGTTTTGATCAAACACATTTTCATTTACATTTTTGCCAAAGCCAATCAAAATTTCATCATAAATGGCAGCATAGGGTATTTTGTCTGCCATGGTATTTCCCTTGAGTGGTATTTGCATCCGGAACATATAGCGCAAGCGGTTCACAAAAAAATAGTCGTCTTCTTTGGTTAAAGCCGCATTGCTGTAACGGCCTATCCATCTTTGTTCCAGCATAAAGCGGTGACTTAAATCGAGCTTACCAATTTTATCACTGAGCGTTGCCATTTGGTATACCCTGTGCTCGGTGAACTGTTTGCCAAAACCATTGATGGGAATATCGCCATAGTTGAAGGTTTCTGCCCAGGCATAGCCTAATCTCAAGCTAAGTTTTTTATTTACCTGGTAATTGATACCCGTGCGCAAAAGAGTTTGCTGCGGGTCCTTTATTAAATTATCCCTTCGCCATTGATACTCGGTATGAATGCCCCACTTTTTATTTATTTTGAATGTGCCGTTGTAAGCATACCAGCCGATGGTATTGCGGTCGCTTATTCTTGTGTTTTGGGCATTGGTAACCGAATAGTTAAAAAGACTTAGCACCAGGATGTATAAGAAATATTTACCCTTTCGTTTCATGTGTCGTTTATTGTAAGAATTCTACTGTACCATCGGTTAGCCTGTAAAAGGCGCCGACAATTTTATGTGCAGTTTTTGTTTTGTTACTCTTCCTAAATGGTCAATTTGCTTTTTAAAAGAATATAGGCAGTTTCTATATCTGCACAAATAGTGTCTTCCTGCACAAGATTGGGGATGATACCAATTGCCAACAACTTATCTTTTGGCTGTTCCTGAAGCCCTACGAGTATGACAGGCAAATCTTTCTTTTTTAAATCGAAAAGTAAATTTTCCAAGGCGTATAACCCCGACTGATCTATATAAGGAACACGATCCATTCTTATGATCAGTGCTTTCATATCCACATCGAGTTTATCGGCCATAGATTGAAACCCGGAAACAGAACCAAAAAAAAGAGGGCCGTAAAGACGTTTGATATAGACGCTATTTTTGTACTCTGCATACAGGGTTTGTTCATCAGGCCACAGGCTTTCAGGATGTGCTTCTTCCAAAGATTTTAAATTTGTGCGTTCCTCTGCCAGGTCTCCAATCTTTTTCATAAAAAGCACAGAAGCCAGTACTATACCTATTCCTACGGCATAGATCAGGTTGCCAAAAGTAGTAATGATCAATACCAAAAGCAATACAAACATATCTGCACGGGGCACTTTTAAAAGGTGCTTCAACGCTTTGTAATCTATAATATTAAGCCCTACGGGGATAAGGATACCGGCCAGTACAGGAATGGGAATGTAAGCAGCCAACGATCCTGCACCAAGCAATATCATGAGCAGGAAACACCCGTGAATGGCGCCTGAAAGACGGGTTTTGCCACCAGAATTTATGTTGATAACCGTGCCTTTAGTAGCACCAGCCCCTGGTATGCCGCCAAACATTGCTGCTACAGCGTTGCCTATACCTTGACCAATCAATTCTCTATTGCTGTTGTGCCGGGTCTTGGTAACATTGTCGGCTATAACCGAAGTGAGCAATGAATCTATGGAACCCAATGCAGCCAACACGATGGCATACTCTATTATTTTAGCATAAGCCTCCGATGGGATACTAAAAAAACCTGCTATTTTAAGCTCGGGCAATCCAGATGGTATGTTGCCTATCAGGGGTACCTCTATTTTTAAAAAATAAGCCACCAGCGAAGCCACTATCAGCGCTACCAGTGTGCTCGGTACGGCTTTGGTAATTCTTGGAAAAAGATAATATACTGCAATGGTGAGCAGCCCAATTCCAATTGCCGCTACATTGGTCCCTGTGAAAATCTTTGGAAAATTTTGCAGAACGGCAATGGTAGACTTGGGAGAAGAAAAACCAAAGAAGGGAAATATTTGAAACAAGATAATAATAAGACCCACCCCAGACATAAAGCCTGAAATAACGGGGTAAGGAAAATACTTTATGTAGCTACCTACTCTTGAGAGACCAAACAATATTTGAAAAATTCCCCCAAGAAAAAAAGTTACTAAAACGATAGGAAGTGCATTTTCTATCCCCCCAAATTTGCTAATGGCAAGGGCAACCACTGATGCAGAAACTACGGTCATAGGGCCTGTGGGGCCGCTTGCCTGGGTAGCGGTGCCACCCAAAAGAGCTGCCAATATGCCCAAAATAATGGCACCATATAAACCAGCTATTGCTCCGAGCCCAGACTGAACACCAAATGCCAGTGCAAGCGGCAGGGCCACTACCCCTGCAACAACGCCACCGGATAAGTCGCCTTTGAGGTTTTTGAAATCATAGAATTTATTTGCCATATTATTATTTAAGTATCAGCGATAGATCAAGGAATGCATTAGGAGAAGGTAATCTCTCCATATTCTACCTTAAACCAGACACGCAATATCTTTACATTGCCTTGTTTTTCCAAATCTGTTATCAGGGAACGCTGTTTCCCTACCTGTTTAAGTACAACACCTATCTTGTTGATGGCTAGCCCGTTTACGGGTTTTTCGTTACTGCTGGAGCTATCGCCTGTTTTTCTTTTCCGGCAGTCAAAGTTGGCTTTATAGGGCTGGTAATATGGTAGTCTGTTGCTGATTGAGTGCAAACTCGTAGGCGATTCTCAGACCAACAAGGCCCCTTGAAATACTATTAGTTGACCAACCTTCGTGCCTTAGACTAATGTCAAATACATTGTTTCCCAGGTTCACTTTATCGCCAAGGCCAAGTGAATAGGCAAAGCCAGTACGACTATTTTCGCCCACAAAAAACAGAGCTCCTACTTCACCCGCTCCATAAAAGGACCCCAGGTAATACCTTGCGCCTGCTTTTAGGGGAATTGCAGAAATGTCGGAATTTTTAAGATCTAGCCTGGTTTTTCCTTCCATGGAATAATAGCCCCCGTTGAGGGTAGCGCTTGCGTGTTCGCTAAAAATATATTCCCCTTTTAACGTAAATCCCACACCCGTTTTGTTAGTGAGTGATAATTTGGATTCCGCAAAAAGTGCCTCTGCGCCCACGCTGCCAGATACTGTTCCAACCCGGTAAGCCTGTGCTACACATGCACCACCCATAAAAAGTAAAACTGAAAGTGTGATAACTGCTGCTTTGTTCATTTAATATAATTTAAAGCTACACATCAATAACGCTGGGTGCAATCCCTCTGAGGCCTCCTTTTGTGGCTGCCACTTGTTTCTATTTACCTTGGCCCGTTCAATGTACCTTAGCCAATTTTTTTTTCGTGGCTTCTTTACACCAGTGTAATTATTCAGGATTATGAACGATTAATGTATCCTCATAAAAGGTTACTTCGCCGGTTGCAATATCATGCGTACCACCCACAATCCCTATAGTTCCTGCTTCTATCATTTCTTTTAAAATGGTACTGCGTTCCATAATAGCATGTACCGTTCTTTTTACATTGATAGTAGAAACTTTTTCTACAAATTCGCCATTGCTTGAATTGCGATTTTCTGAAACCGTATCTTCATCATCAACGGCAGGTCGTATTTTGGTTAACAATGCCGTAAGATTTCCCATCTCTACATGGTCGCAGGCTCCCTTTACAGCGCCGCATTTTGTGTGGCCAAGCACTACAATAATTTTGGAACCAGCCACTTTGCAGCCAAATTCCATGCTGCCCAAAATGTCTTCGTTAATAATATTACCTGCAATACGAACGCTAAATACGTCACCTAGTCCCTGGTCAAATATCAATTCGGCTGAGGTTCGGCTGTCAATACAACTTAAGATAACAGCAAACGGATGTTGCCCCTCCGAAGTTTCATTGGCTTGTTGCAACAGGTTACGGTTTACTTTTAAATTGTTTACAAATCTTTTATTGCCATCTTTTAATAAATCCAATGCCATTTGAGGCGTTATGGCTGCCTGGGTGTCTTTAGTTAATGTTTTCATTGTTGTAGTTTTTTTTTAATTAATGATGATTTATGTTGGTTCTATAAAATTGATTGTTTCAACCGTAATGTTTTTTGTTTTTGCATTTGTTTTATAGTTCTGTATTATTTCTACCACATCGTAAGCAATGGACTTTGAGTAGGTACAATCTATTATTACTCTTGAGTTTTGAGGAATCACATTCAATGCGTTCAGTACACTTGCTTTATTAAAAAATGAAACTTCCTGGGCCAATACAAGGTGATGCACCTGGTTGCCTTCTTCTGTAGTAACCACTGCTTTTAAATGATGAGAGTTACGGTAACTATGCCGAAGTGTGTAAAAGATCCCAAACAATATGCCGATGGTGATGCCCTTCAACAAATCTGTTAAGAGGATGGCCACAACAGTTGCCACAAAAGGGATAAACTGTTCCCAGCCCAGCTTGTACATATCTTTAAAAAGAACAGGCTTAGCTAACTTGTAACCCACCATCAACAAGATAGCTGCTAAACTTGCCAACGGAATCATGTTCATTAACCCAGCAATGGTGAGTGCGCTGATTAATAAAAAAACCCCATGCAGTATGGCACTCATTTTAGTTTTTCCTCCAAAGTTGATATTGGCAGAGCTGCGTACAATAACCTGGGTGATGGGCAGCCCGCCAATTAAACCGGATACAACATTACCTAAGCCTTGTGCTTTTAATTCCCGGTTGGTAGGTGTAACCCTTTTATAAGGGTCCATTTTATCTGTTGCGTCTACACAAAGTAAGGTTTCAAGGCTGGCAACAATAGCCAAAACGATCGCAATTTTCCACACTTCAAAATTTGTTATTTGCGAAAAATCGGGAAAGGTAAACTGTGTAAAAAACTCCGCTAAATTATGTGCTACCGGCAGTCTTACGACCTGGTCTGCAGCCAGGCTGAAATTTAATATCCCGTTCTGGTACATGTAATTCATGGCAATGCCTAGAATTACCACCACTATGGGCCCCTGGATCAATTGAAATATTTTGTGCTTCTTCGTCAATACTGTATCCCACAAAATTAAGATCGCTAATGAAATGCCAGCAATGAGCACTGCACCCGGCGTAATGGCATTGAACGCACTTGTGATGGCAGAGAACGTATTTTCGCCACCCACCTGCCCAAATGCATCATCGCCCTCTGCATTTTTATCGTATCCCAGGGCATGTGGTATTTGCTTTAAAATGATTAACAGCCCAATACCTGTAAGCATCCCTTTAATAACAGCAGATGGGAAAAAGTAAGCAATAAAACCTGCCTTGGCAAACCCCATGATTAGTTGTAGTACCCCGGCAATAACAACGGCCAATAAAAATGTCGGCCACGAGCCCAGTGCAGCAATAGAGGTTAATACAATAACTGCCAAACCAGCGGCTGGCCCACTAACTCCGAGCGGGGAACCGCTGCTAATACCTACAACAATACCTCCAATAATACCGGCAATGATGCCTGCAAAAAGGGGAGCACCTGATGCCAAAGCAATACCCAGGCACAGGGGAACTGCCACAAAAAAAACGACGATACTCGCAGGCAAATCGCTTTTCAAATCTTTAAACATACTGATCTTCATAATAGTTGAGTTTTGACTTAACACCGGAAAGATAGAGTTTATATTTTAAAAGATAGTATTACTATCTAGCTAAGTTGTAAAACTTTTAGCTATTTTTATGTTTGTAGAGCATTTGACATTATAGTGAGTGCTACAAAGATGTATGGTGGCACAATAAATACCAACAAAAAAAATGGAAGTACAATTACAGATAAAAATGAATGAAAAGCTGTTTCTCCGTAACCCGGAGCAAACGGAATTAGGCAAAAAGATCATTCGCCACAGTATCCAATTGATTTATAAAAATGGATTTGAATTATTCACCTTTAAAAAACTGGCAGAAGATATTGGTACCACAGAAGCGGGTATTTACAGGTATTTCGAAAACAAACACCGCTTGCTGATTTATATAACCACCTGGTACTGGGGCTGGCTTCAATACTGTGTAGTATTTAACACAAATAATATCAAGGACCCGGCAGTTAAACTTAAAAAAGTAATTCACCTGCTAGCTACCACAGTGGTGGATGATGATAAAACTATTCATATTAACGAGGCCCTGCTGCACCAAATAATAATAGCAGAAGGCTCCAAAGCTTACTTAACAAAGCATGTAACAGAAGATAACAAGGAACAATTGTTTAAGCCCTACAAAGACCTTTGTGCAGTGATTGCCGAAATTATTTTAGAATACAACCCACAATATAAATATCCAAGGTCATTGGCCAGCACTATTGTGGAAATGGCACATTTTCAAAATTTTTTCATGACCCATCTCCCGTCGCTCACCGACTTTGGTAAATCTAAAGATGAACTGAAAGTGGCATTATTCCTGGAAGATTTGGTATTTAGCAGCATACGCAAAAAATAATCGTAGCAGGAAAGAGTGTAAGGCACATGCCGGGAATCTGGAATAATTACAAACTAACAAATAGCCGAAGGAAATTTTTGCAAATACTGAATGCTAAACAGCTGCCTCGGGAGCAACCAATGCATCCCTTAAAAATTTTGCGTTAGCCTGAAGGTGCGCTGCCCGCTCTGCAAAATACCGTTCCAAGCCATCAGCTATGCCCGGCATTCGTAATCCCTTTTGAGAGTCCAGGCCACAATTAAATGGGCGTCTGGCCACCCAGCCCATTTCGGATGCCGGCAAAGACTTTACCAACCCGCAATCAAGGCCGGCCATCCTTGCCACTATCTTGGCAAAGGCCGCCCAGCTAAGGTTACCCTTGTTAGCAAGATGAAACAAGCCTGTTTCGCCATCTATTAACATATTGAGACAAGCATCCACCAGGTCGGGCACATAAGTTGGCGAAATGTAAATGTCACCGGCTGCCTCCACCTCCTCGCCCCGTTGTAGGGAAGTTATTACATTGCACACAAAATTGTGTTCATCCCAAGGTCCAAAAAACGCACTGGTGCGTATGATGCAGGAGTTTACATGCATGGCTTTCACAAGTTCTTCCTGGTATGCCTTACTCTTACCATAAATATTCAACGGGTTTGTTGCATCGCTTTCTAGGTAACCATTGAGATTAATGCCGTCAAAAACCTGGTCAGTTGAAAAGGTCATAAATGGGATAGTATACTTGCAACAAAGAGCAGCCATTAAAACAGGCGCCGCAGTGTTTAACGCAACGCAGGCCTCCTCGTCATTTTCAGCTCCGTCTATATCTACATAGCCTGCGGTATTCACTACTGCCCAGGGTTGCACCCTTTGCACGAGTTCTTCCATGGCGGCATAGTTACCGAGGTTCATTTCATTTCGCCCTGCACACTGAAATGGTATATTTCGCAGGCTACAAATGCGTGCAAATGCCTGGGCAAGCGTTCCATTTTTTCCGATGACTAGTAGCGGTTGCCTTGGGAGTAAACAACTTTCCGCCTCCTCTTTCAGAGCTTTAGGGTGCACCTGTAAATTCCTGTCCTTTACCCACCAACCTGGCACGTTACACAGGTGGTGCCGGATAGTGATGCCCGATGCGGCGGTTCGCAAAAGAGCGGCAAGAGCGGTTTCCCGGGCTTCGCCAGAACGAACATCGAAGACGCCGCTTTCGTAATTCATATCTGCCGAGGTTAAAAGTTTTTCCCAGCCGAAAGAACCGAGCAGGGCCCATGCTGTAAGTGCCTTGATATCTACTGAATCTGCCCGAAGATCCTGTAAGTCATTCCAGCAGGAGGCCAACCAACGCAGCTGTTCTTCCCGGCTGCAATGGAGGTGGCATTCCGTCATAGCCAGCGAAATACCGTAACGCTGCCATGCCTCTCTCATCAAAACCTTGAGGCCCCAGGGCTCGTCATGCGCCACTCTCACAGCTTCTACGTCGGCATACTGTTGCACTTCGTTGCCGCCGTGAGTATGAACCGGGTGCAGTTCCAGGCGTTCATCCAGGTACCGTTCTGAAGTAAGGTAATAGTTCATTCCCATAATGTCTGGCGGACAAGGATGTTGTTGAAAAAACTGAAGCTGTGCTTCTGCAACCCCAAGGCGCAACAGGTAGTCATACATTTTACAACCGGGTCTCAGTTTACCGCACAGGAGGTCATACGTGAGCCATCTTCGCTCATTTTCGAAACCGGCCTGAAACTTCAGTCCAGGCGTGCTATACGTCTTACCAAGGTCTTCTGTTTGTACAAGTTTTGCTTTTGGGTTTACTTGCCGGATAGCTTCCATGCATAAAATGACCGCTTTTACCTGGTTCAAAACCATCTTTACAAAACTCGTGTCTTTCTTATGATGTGGGTACCATAAACCATACAAGCCGCTAAACCGGGCTGTAGTGAGCGGTTCGTTAACAGGGGTATAATATTCTACCCACGGAAAACGCTCTGCTACCTGCCGTGCATAAGCGGCAAGTAGTTTTGGAAAATCGGGATCGAGCAGGTCGGTAAATGCAGGGCCGCTTCCATGATGCAGCAGCCCAACAATGGGAACCATTCCACAGTCGCGGATTTTGTTAAGGCGGGCTGCCGTAAGAATCCAATCAATTACCTGATTTTGCTCAGGCTCATGGCGTTCCCATAAAACCGGGTACCGCAGCTTTGTGATTCCGAGAGATGCAAATTTTTCTATGTCGGTTTTCCACCTCTCGTAATGTCCCGAAAATTGCAACTGATCAAAATATCCATGTTCCGTTCTATTGATGGTGCATTCCAGCCCACCCCATACTTCAGGAAAGTTTTCGGACCCTATTGTCTGCATATTACCTGGCTTCGTGATTAAATTTCAATTTTTCATTGAAGGTTCATTAGCTCTTCAAATCATTTTTTCTACTTCACACTTTTTTGAACTGCCCTGGCTGAGTCAAGGTGCTTTTCTAATACAGGCAGCGTTTTTCCTGCAAAATCTTTATAGCTGGCAACAGAAAGTTCCTGTGATGCTTTTGTATAATCGGCAATATCTTTTTGATGATCTTTCACCATCATATCCATGTATGCTTTATCAAATGCTGCCCCGGTTCTATTTTTAAGCATATCAACATGTGCCTGGTGCTCGGGCATCATTGCTGTAGGCACTTCTATGCTGTTGCCAGATGCCATTTGTTTAAGCTCATTACCGGCCTGACCGTGATCTGCTACCATCATGGCACCAAAATCTTTTACCCGCTGGCTTTTGGCGTTTGCAGCAGCAAGGCTGCCAATTTCAACTTCCATCATACCGCCACTGAGCGCTTTTTTTACAAAGCTGGTAACGCCTATATCAGTTACGGCTTGCTGCATAGATCCACTACTTTCAGAATTTTGCATGGCGCTGGCAGTGTCGGTAAGCATGTCTCCCGATTGAACGGTCTCGTTCCTATCTGTACTCGTACTTGATTTTTTGTTTTCACACCCGGCGCCCACAAAAGCGAGGAGTGCTGTTGCGATCATTAATTGTTTCATGTGCTTAGTTGAATGATTAAAAAATATTTTATGCTTTACATTGTTAAGCCTAACATATGCTGTGCCAACGATGTTTAACTGAGCATCGAATCCTATGTATGGAAACAACTTTTTTGGTTGTGTCTTTGCAGATCATTTGTCGTTCACCGCAAATAATTGTCTATGAATTTTATGTTTGCCACCGGCATTGAAAACAGCTATCCTACCATTATACTTCCGGATGGTACAAGGAAGAGAATAGATCAAATGGAAAAAACCGGCCATTACGAACATTGGGAAAAAGATTTCTCTTTATTAAAAGAATCCGGGATCGAATACCTACGTTATGGGCCGCCTTATTACAGCACTCACGTGGGGCCGGGCAAATACAATTGGGATTTTGCAGAAGCTACTTTTAATAAACTGCGAGAAATGGGCATCACCCCTATTGTAGACTTGTGCCATTTTGGAGTGCCCGACTGGATGGGCAATTTTCAAAATCCTGATATCCCGGAATATTTTGCAGAATATGCTTATGCATTTGCCCAGAAATTTCCCCATTTACATTTGTATACCCCAATCAATGAAATTTTTATCGCAGCTATGTTTTCTGCACAATATGGATGGTGGAATGAATGCCTGCAAGATGACCGTTCTTTCGTGACAGCTTTGAAAAATTTATGTAAGGCCAATGTGATGGCTATGCATGCCATTCTAAAAGTGAGACCGGATGCAGTTTTTATTCAGAGTGAATCTTCAGAATATTTTCATGCGCTGGAACCTGCTGCAACACCGCTTGCAAGGTTCTTAAATCAAAAACGCTTTTTGTCTTTAGACCTTACCTATGGCTACCCCTTAAATGTAACTATGTATGAGTATCTCCTGGCAAATGGAATGACACCTGCTGAATACCATTGGTTTACAGAAAACCAGGTGAAGGCCAGGTGCATTATGGGCAATGACTATTATGTAACCAACGAGCACATTGTGCATCCAAGCGGACTTACACAGGCCGCAGGGGAAATTTTTGGCTACTATGTTATCACAACTCAATATTATAAGAGATACAAATTACCAATAATGCACACCGAAACAAATATTCGCATGCCTGCTTGTAAGGAATGGCTTTTAAAGCAATGGGCAAATGTGCATCGCCTGAGGCAGGATGGCATTCCCGTTGTGGGATTTACCTGGTACAGTTTGCTGCACCAGGTAGACTGGGACTCTGCTCTGCGCAATGATGCCGGCAATATAAATGAACTTGGGTTGTACGATTTAGATAGAAAAATAATGCCTGTGGGTGAGGCCTACAAAAAACTCATAACGGATTGGAGCAGCATACTCTCAGACGAGAGCTATGGCCTTGTGTTTCATAATGTTTAATCTTTACCGGGTAAACACCACTTCCTGCTTAATGATATCAGCAGTAAAAAGAGAAAACAACCCTTCTGCCGAATGGAGTTCACCTTTATCATCATCTTGCGGAACGGAAGGCGATTCTATAAAAGGAAGTTCCAAGGCCTTGGTACCTGCAAGGAGATTGCTAAAAGCAAATTTTTTAATGAGGGGGCTTATCAATGTTAACATACGTGTCGTTTAGATTATACACTCAAAAAAGGTTCCACTTCTTGTCCCACAACTACTTCAGGCAGTTTTTCATTGCTGGGAAATGATTTCTACAAGATTCGGAACTACTTCGGGAATATGCACATAAAACTTCACAAAAAAAAAATCCAGGCATTACAGTTGGCTTGGCATTAAAATAGTATTCTACACTAAAAAATAAGTTAATGCCACCAACGCTTTAATTATAAAATTCAATAGTATGGATTTAATCTGTTTTTCCCACCTCAGATGGAACTTCGTATATCAGCGACCTCAACATCTGCTTACAAGATTTTCTAAACATTATCGGGTCTACTACATTGAAGAACCTGAAATTATCAGTAATGATGAACCTTCTTTCCGGTTGCAGGTCGTCAACAAAAACCTCACGATAGTCACGCCCCTACGCTCAGGGGAAGCAGGACATGCCGCAACCACCCTGGTTTTACAGGCTTTGTTATCCGATTTTTTTAAAGCCCATTCAATTAGCCCGGATATCTTTTGGTATTATACTCCCATGGCCTTGAAATTTACCAGCCACTTTGTGCCAAACCTGGTTGTGTACGACTGCATGGACGAACTTTCTAATTTCAAATTTGCCCCGGCTGAATTGAAACAATTAGAAAAGGATTTGTTTGCCAAAGCAGACGTAGTTTTCACTGGCGGGCACAGTTTGTACAAAGCCAAGATGAACCAGCACGGCAATATTTGGCCGGTGCCCAGCAGCATCGACAAAGAGCATTTCATGCAGGCCAGAAGAACCGCAGTAACGCCGAGAGACCAGGCAAATATCCCCGGCCCTCGAATTGGCTTTTATGGAGTGATTGATGAACGATTTGATCTTGACCTTGTTAAGGACACTGCAGAAAAAAGGCCCGACTGGCAGTTCATTATACTTGGGCCTGTTATAAAGATAGATCCGGAGGATCTTCCCCGTTTGCCTAACATTCATTATTTAGGACCGAAGAGCTACGAGCAATTACCTTCTTACCTGGCTGGCTGGGATGTGGCAATGATTCCTTTTTTATTGAATGAGGCCACCCGCTATATAAGCCCAACAAAAACACCTGAATATCTTGCGGCCGCTGTGCCGGTTATTTCTACTGCTATAGAGGATGTAGTAAAACCCTACGGCATCAACATGTTGGCTAACATAGTGTCCAATGCAGATGAGTTTATTGCAGCCTGCGAAGCAGAACTGCAGCACAAAGACCGTAAAGGTTGGTTACGCCAGGTAGATCATTTTCTGGCAAATGACTCATGGGACGCTACGTGGCAGTTTATGCAACAACGGATCAACGAACGTAATCAGAATAAGCATTTGGCCGCCACTACCATAGCAACATCGATAACTCAAAAAATTCAGGCACATGTTTGATTACTTAATTGTAGGAGCAGGATTTGCCGGCAGCGTACTTGCCGAGCGCCTGGCCAACATAGCAGGAAAAAAAGTTTTGCTCATCGATAAACGCAATCATATTGCAGGCAATGCTTTTGACCATTACAACAAAGATGGTTTACTCGTGCATAAGTATGGCCCCCATATTTTTCACACAAACAGCAGGGATGTGTTTGACTACCTGGGCAGTTTTACAGACTGGAGGCCCTACGAACACAAGGTTTTGGCGAGTGTTGATGGCCAGTTATTGCCAATACCCATTAACCTCAACACCATCAACAGCATGTATGGCCTTTCTCTAAATACAGACCAGCTAGAAAGTTTTTTTGCAGAGCGGGCCGTTAAAAAAACACCCGTACTCACTTCCGAAGATGTGGTGATTGGAAGGGTAGGTAAAGAGCTGTATGAAAAGTTTTTTAAAGGCTATACTAAAAAACAGTGGGACCTCGACCCTTCAGAACTGGATGCTTCTGTTACGGCAAGGGTACCCATTCGCACCAACCGTGATGACCGCTATTTCACAGATACTTTCCAGGCCATGCCGGCAGAAGGCTACACCCGCATGTTTGAGAAAATGTTGGATCATCCCAACATCAAAATTATGTTGAACACAGACTACAAAGAAATAGTGAACCAGGTGCCTTTTAAAAAAATGATCTATACAGGACCCATTGATAGGTTTTTCGATCTCAGGTATGGCAGGCTGCCCTATAGGTCGTTGCAATTTAAATTTCAAACATTGGATGTCCCCAGGGCGCAAAGCGCTGGCACCATTAATTTTCCGAACGAGAACGCTTACACCCGTACCACAGAGTTTAAATATCTCACCGGGCAAACGCACCATAAGACAGCATTGGTTAGCGAATATCCAACAGCAGAGGGTGATCCGTATTACCCAATTCCCACAACGGAAAATGCAGCGTTGTATAAAAAATACCAGGCGTTGGCTGCAGAACAAACAGACACCTATTTTACTGGCAGGCTGGCAACGTATAAATATTACAACATGGACCAGGTAGTGGCGCAGTCACTTGCATTGTTTAAAAAATTATTGAACGAAAACGGAGTTGTAAAAGACATTTTTTCTGAACCACAGACAAATGGACATTCTGTAGAAAAATAGTAAGCGTCTGTGCCGACCTTCTATACTCAAAATAACAAACCCGGCAAATGCCGGGTTTGTTATTTTGAGTTCTGCAATTAAAAATTAATCTTCTTCATCCTCCTCATCTCCTTCTTCTGCTGCTGCTACATTCACTGCAGAAAGCGCCACCTGGGTGAGCATTTCATCTGCTTCTTTTTCTTCATTAAGTGTTTCTTCCAGTAAATCTGCTGCTCCATCTTCTCCCAGCGTGCGGGCAAAGGCACACAAGGTTCCATAGCTAGCTATTTCATAATGTTCAATTTTCTGCCCGGCTGCAATGATGCCGGCATCCCGTACAACACCTAGCTGTGTTTCCTGCATGATCTCTTCTCCTTCCTTAATGAGCCCTTCCATAGCGGGGCATTTCTTAGCCTTCGCTGGCTTCCCAATCATTTCAAAAACTTCTTCTACCCTGCTCACCTGCTCTTGGGTAACAGTTAAGTGTTCTTGCAACGCTTCTTTCAGTTCGGGAGAAGTGGCATTCTTCATCATTTTAGGCAAGGCCTTGGTGAGCGCTTTTTCGGCCCAGTAAATGTCGCCCAACATGTCCTCAAAGAGGGACTTCAGGCCTTTGGCAGCATCCGACTTTGCTTGTACAGCCTGGTTGTTTGAATTTTCAGTTTTCGACCGGCTCCTGCTTTGCACATTAGTGGCTGCAGCCTTACCGTTGCCATTACTGGAGCTCATACGGCCACTACCGGAAGATGTTGATTTCTGTGTTCCATTTTCAGCAGAACGGGCACCTGACTTAGCAGGAGCTAATTTTGAGTTTCCTGTTTCCTTTTTCATTTTCTTTAGTTTTTAGTTTTAACCTATTGATGAAGTTGTGTATAAAAAAACATGCCAAGGCATGCGCCATACCAGGTCTGTGCGAGCATTTTTATAATGTTGCCCAAAAGCCTCAGCACAAACTAAAAGCTAACATAAAACCAGTCTCAGACTGTAAGCCGCCAGGGCGCAATACTTAACCTGTAACAGAGAACTACAAACGAGCAACCATAATTATTTCCATGGGTCCATCACCACCTTCACACAATCCTCTTCCTTCTTTTTAAAGATGCTGTAACCATGGGCAACTTCAGAAAGCGCCAAACGATGCGTAATGATATCATCCAGTTTTACTTTTCCTTCTTTTACATAATTGAGCAACGTATCTATATGCTTATGAACCGGTGCCTGCCCTCCCTTTAGTGTAATGCCTTTGTCAAAAAATTGGCCTACGGGGAAGTTATCGTAGGTAGTGGGATACACGCCGAGGACAGAAACAATACCGCTTCTACGAACTGCACTCATGCAGGTTTCCAGCACTTTAGGTGAGCCCTTCTCCAGATTTATGACTGCCTTTGCACGGTCTAGCAAATTCCTGTCGGGCTCAAAGCCAACGGCGTCCACACACACATCTGCACCACGTCCCTCAGTCATACTGCGTATTTGCTCTACCACATCTTTTTCATTTTCCCAAAGGATGGTTTCGGCATCTGTTGTTTGCTTTGCTTTATCCAGGCGATATTGTACCGTATCTACAATCATCACTTTAGCAGCACCCCGCAGCCAGGCACTTTTAGCAGCCATAAGCCCTACGGGTCCTGCTCCAAAAATGGCCACAGATTCACCGCCTTTTACTTCTCCCCAATCGATGCCTGTGTAGCCGGTTGGAAAAATATCGGTTAAAAACAACACTTGCTCGTCTGACAATTCATCGGGCACTACTCTTGGTCCATTATCGGCATAGGGCACTCTTACATACTGTGCCTGGCCACCGTCGTAGCCGCCATACAAATCTGTATATCCAAACATTGCCCCAGCCTTTTCTGTGATCAAACCACCTTCGGGTCCATAGTGATCAGGGTTGCTGTTTTCGCAATTGCCCGGCACATCGTGATTGCAAAAAAAACAATGGCCGCAGGCTACGGGAAATGGCACCACTACACGATCGCCTCTTTTGAGATTTTTTACCCCCAAACCAACCTCTTCTACAATACCCATAAACTCATGACCGAGCGTCATAGGCCGGAGCTGCGGTATGCCTCCAGAATAAATATGCAGATCTGAGCCACAAATAGCCGTGGCCGTTACTTTTAAGATAATATCAGTGGGATCTTTCAATTTTGGATCATCAACTGTATCGTATTTAATAATACCCGGACCATGAATTACTGCTGCTTTCATATTGGTGTTTTATGATGAAAAAAATTATTTGGGGGCACATTAGCAGGAGAGTGTTGGTTACAAGATTTCGACAAGGTTACCCTCTTTTAAAAACGCCAACCAGGATTGGTAGAATCGTAATTGTTTCGAAAGCCCGAGCAACATATTTACTCTATTTATATGCCAGCTTTTTTGATCCGCACAAAAAAATGTGCAACCCTATCTGGGGTATAAAGTTGTTATTGTACGCAGGCTGTTGATGTTTGTCAGCCGTGAACACGGCATGATGACTTAAATTCAATAAGAGCAACTGCCTTAGCTTTTAGCTTTTGATGAGTTGAGAGAAAAGAATGCTGGCTGAAATAAAACAGGTAAAGTAAAAATTATGAAGAAATATTCCAGTAAAAAATTCAAACACTGCTGAAAAAATTCCCCGCTTCTATGTGTATTTTATGGGTCTTTATTTTGATAACTAAAAAAATTCCACAGTTTTATAGAATCAAAAATTTGGCATACATCTTTCCATACAAATGCAAAATTACAACGACCAAAAAAACAACCATGGCATCTCCAAACTTTCAAGATGCTGCCTCCCTAAACCCGCCACCTAAAGAGAAAAGAGGGCTCTTTTAGAAAATATATTTTCTCTACCAGGTAAGTACCATTCAAACACCATTCGTAAATAAAATATTCACACTAAAAACTATAATGATGGCAAAAGCAACCACATCAAACAATTCTAACGATGCCAAAACGAACGCATCTAATTCCAGTAATGACAACACAACCGCCCAGGCAGCCGGTGACAATCCCTCCAAATTTCAACCAACTGACGAAGCCAATATGGATCTCGTAAGCCTGGATCCTGAAGATGGATTGAATCAATTGTTTGTAGACTGCATCAAAGATCTTTACTGGGCAGAAAATCACCTGGTAAAGGCCATTCCTAAAATGATTAATGCAGCCTCACTTCCTTCTTTGCAGGATGCTTTGACCATGCATTTGGAGGAAACCAAAGGTCACGTGGAGCGTCTCAACCAGGTATTTGAATTGCTGGGCGAACAGCCCCAGGCAAAAAAATGTGATGCCATGGAAGGGCTCACCAAAGAGGGAGAAGGAACTATTGAAAGCACCGATCCCGGTACCCCGGCCCGCAACCAGGGAATCATCATGTCTGCTCAAAAAGTAGAGCACTATGAAATTTCATCTTATACCGGGTTAACTAACCTGGCTAATAAACTCGGCAAGTCAGACGTGGCAGCTATCCTTGCCACTACATTAGAAGAAGAAATAGCTTCTGATGACAAGTTGGGCGCCATAGCGGAGAGTGATGTAACCATTTCCGGGGCAGAGGAGACAGACAATAAATAACACGCAATCAATTCTATCAACCTTCAACCAACAATAATGGCAAACGAACAAAACAACAGCGCAGGCGAAAATAAGAAAGTAGCCGATCTGCAGCAACACACCGAGGACAGCAATGGCCAGTTTCTTACCACCAACCATGGCCTGAAAATTAACGATGATCAAAATTCCCTCAAAGCAGGTTCCCGGGGGCCAACCCTGCTGGAAGATTTTTTATTAAGAGAAAAGATCACTCACTTTGATCACGAGCGCATACCGGAAAGAGTAGTGCATGCAAGAGGCTCTGGAGCACACGGTGTTTTTAAATTAAATAAAGACTTTAGTGAGTTTACCAAAGCAAAGTTTTTAAACGACACATCTTTGGAGACTCCCGTGTTTGTGCGTTTTTCAACCGTGGCGGGTTCCCGTGGCTCTACGGATCTTGCCCGTGATGTTCGAGGCTTTGCCGTAAAGTTTTATACCGAAGAAGGCAACTTTGACCTGGTGGGAAATAACATGCCGGTATTCTTTATTCAGGACACTATTAAATTCCCGGATCTTATTCATGCTGTGAAACCGGAGCCTCACAATGAAATTCCACAGGCAGCTTCGGCGCATGATACATTTTGGGATTTTATCTCCAACACACCGGAAGCAGCGCACATGATTATGTGGGTAATGAGCGACAGGGCCCTGCCACGCAGCTTGCGCATGATGGAAGGATTTGGCGTACATACTTTCCGGCTCGTTAATGAAGAAGGCAAGTCCGTATTTGCAAAGTTTCACTGGAAGCCTTTGCTCGGTGTTCATTCCGTAGCCTGGGATGAAGCACAAAATATTTCCGGTAAGGACTCCGATTTTCACCGGCGGGATTTGTGGGATGCCATTGAAAACGGTGATTTCCCGGAATGGCAATTTGGCGTGCAAATAGTGCCAGAAGAGGATGAACACAAATATGAATTTGATCTGCTCGATCCTACTAAATTAATTCCTGAAGAATTGGTACCGGTAACCGTCATTGGTACCATGACGCTTAACCGCAAT
>JBBSJJ010000082.1:0-18344 GCA_038257335.1 Chitinophagales bacterium
GGCCAGCCGTACCACGCCTTTTATTGCCAAAGCATACCAAATTCCTTATCTAAACATTGCCACCAAAATAATGGTAGGCGCAAACAAAATAAAAGATTTCACGTTCGAAAAAAAGATGACAGGTTTTGCCATAAAGGAGCCGGTATTTTCTTTCAATAAATTCCCAGGAGTGAACAAAGAACTTGGGCCAGAGATGAAGAGCACCGGCGAAGCCATTCGTTTCATCAAAGATTTGCGGGACCCTTATTTCCGCCAGTTGTACAAAGAGCGGAGCATGCATTTGAGTAAGTAAGAAACTGTATCTAAACCTATAAGGTTTTTAAAACCTTATAGGTTTATGCGTACTGTTTTACAGCTTTTAGTTTTTTTAAACTTTGTAGGTGTATGCGTATATACATCCCGGATTTTTATAGTTATTCCATGAAGAGATCTCTCTTTTTGTTGTTGCTATCAATGTGTTTTCTTTTTGCAAAAGGCCAGAAGTCCATTACGCCTGCTGATTTTAGACTTTGCCTGGACAATTTCGGTTGTTCTGATTCAACATTAAAAATTACAAAAAAGCAATTG
The DNA here is from genome assembly GCA_038257335.1 of Chitinophagales bacterium. GTDB lineage: Bacteria > Bacteroidota > Bacteroidia > Chitinophagales > Chitinophagaceae > Ferruginibacter. Next base: position 568 of record JBBSJJ010000082.1, read on the forward strand.
TTGAATGCCAAAATAGTCACTCCAAATTTTTCGTGGTTTACAATAACACGACTTACATTTTATTTTAGTTCAGCATTGGGCACTGATGCAACAACTCAAAGTTGCACTGGGAATATGTTTTGCGATAAGCTGAAGCCTTTCCTGGAACGATGTGGCCCGGGTGCGGTCTTGACCATTTCAGCAGAAGGAGTAAATAAATCCGGAAAAAAGGTTCAATGGCGAGATCTCAGCATTAAAGTTGAAGACGTTAACTAATAAGAACTGGCCTTGCAGCTATGCCTTACTTTATTTCCCGTTAGTGGCTGCCAGCCACTTTACTGTGTGCCAGGCAAAACTATTTGTGCCTCACGCATCAATTTTTAAAAACAGTTATTCAAAACCTATAAGGTTTTAAAACCTTATAGGTTTTTCATGGGTTCAATTATGGGAGGTGTAAGGGGCTCTAACTACTCTGCCATCTTTCACTTTTACCACACTCAGCGCCTGCCCACCCCATTTTTTAGCAGTGATACTTCCGCAAAACCTGTTGCTATTGCTTGTAACATCTACTTCTACTTGGGCTCTGCTAAAATTTTTCGATTCTAAATATTTGTATTCCGGAACATAATCCAGTTCCCGAACTGATATTTCATTCTTTATATTTTTGGAAAACAGCACCCGTGTAAAAGAGGCTGAAAGCATCTTTTGAAATTGCTCGTCGGTAATAGTCTTATCAAATGCGCTGGATATAGAGTGTTTTTGTTTGATCAAAGGAAAAGATATGACCTCTACCTTGCCACTTTTCTGGTAAAAGCCTTTTTTCCAGTTTAGCTCCTTTCTACCTTTTTGTAAACTGTCGTATGCAGCATATTCGGCAGTATGTTTAAAGTTGTTGTTAAACCATTGCTGCACATATGCAGGCTTGAAATTTCCTTCGCTTACATCAGCTTGTTTTTCTGTAAGATTTTTTTGGCAGCCAATTAAAAGAAATATTACTGCGATGTAAAGATTATTTATTTTCATAAACGGAGTGTTAGGTCTATATTTCAAATGTAATATATCCATTCAACTTTTGTTTATCAAATGGGAACTGTTTTTATTGGTTTGACAGTTCAATTTGTGAGTAATGGAGCCCGATGGAATCAATTTGGGTACTGTCTAAGTATTGAGGGTTGAAAAACTCCCCTATACCTCGAGTATTGGTACAATCCAGATATGAGAAAAGTAATTACTACCCTTCTCTTTGTATTAGCCTTATTTGCCTCATAAATTTATCAGGGTTTGTACATTTGCGCCTGTGCCTGCCTTGTTGTTTTAAGTATTGTCACCGGTAAAGTTCCTCGCAGGATACTTTCGACAGCATTCATGTGTTGATAGCCTAAGGCAAAACTATTTGTGCCTCTTGCATCAATTTTCAAAAACAGTTATTACATTACAGCAGGACAAATATGCTTTGATGCATTTTGCCCACTTGCCTCCATTGCTTCCATATGTTTACTGTGCTTTCTTAACCTAATAATTTAGCTATTATGGAAGAGCATTCTTTGTTAAAGAAATATTTAGAGCATCCCGACAAGTAGCAAAAGGCTTTCTGACATTTTGGGCGTGCATCGTTTTTTCATCATCAACAAACCAGCCGGTATGGCTTCGCAGATAGTGACCGATCTAAACCTATAAGGTTTTTAAAACCTTACAGGTTTGTACTTCAACCACAGGTGTTTTTTAAATAGCGTATGAAGGGCTTAGCAGACTCTTATTTTCGCCAGCTTTACAAGTAGGAGGACCTGCATTTGCGCAAATAGATTTTGTATATTTAGGCATGAAATTTTTGGTAGAAAATAGTATGCTTGAATTAAATGGCAGCTTTACTGATGAGATTAGCGAGGAGGAGTTTTTTAACTTTTGTGAACAAAACAGAGATCTGCGGATAGAAAGAGATGCTAATAAACAAATATTTATTATGGCACCTAAAAACTCATTAGGCGGCAGTCAGAATTTTAATATCGCACTTAGTTTAGGAAAGTGGAATGAAATAAAATTAGGTGGAATTTGCTTTGATTCTTCTGCAGGGTTTACCTTACCAGACGGATCGGTTTTTTCACCGGATGCCAGTTGGATGCCCATTGAAAAATGGAATAGCTTACCTAAAACCGAACACCTAAATTTGCCGCAGTTTGCCCCAATTTTATTATTGAACTAAAAAGTACATCCGACAACATAAAAGATTTAAAAATAAAAATGCAAAAGTGGATTCAAAATGGTGCACAATTGGCCTGGCTCATCAATGCGGAGGCACAACAAACCATTATTTATAAAGCAAATGGAAGTGTAGAAATTCTTGATGGATTTGACAGAAAGCTTTACGGTGAAAACGTATTGATTGATTTTGAATTTGATTTGAGTATTTTGAAATAGTTACACCTAACGTCATTATATTTCCCCTTACCTTCAATTGCATCGCAACGCAAACTTTTCAGCATTTAATTTTATCTGAACCTAAAAGGTTTTTAAACCCTTATAGGTTTGCGTAAGCCCCATCAACATGTCCAATTTGCACCGCTACTTCATCATCAACAAACCCACCAACATGGTCTCACAGTTTGTGAGCACGCACGAAGTAGGTTTGTTGGGTGATCTTAAATTTAATTTTCCGGAAGGCACCCATGCTATTGGCCGCCTTGATAAAGACTCCGAAGGTTTATTGCTTTTAACGACCGACAAAAGAGTGACTCGTTTATTATTTCTTGCTAGAGTACCGCACCTGCGTACTTACCTCGTGATGGTGCAAAACGAAATTACCCCTCAAACCTTCCAACAATTAAAAGAAGGTATTCCCATAAAAATTAAAGAGGGAGAAACTTACATAGCCCGGCCCACCAACATAGAGATCATTAAAGATCCGTTAGAGCTTTATCCCTTTGCAGCCGACCGCCGGGAAATATATCCAAATACCTGGCTGCTCATTACCCTCACCGAAGGTAAGTACCGGCAGGTAAGAAAAATGGTGCTGGCTGCCCGCCATCGCTGCCTGCGGCTGGTACGCTTGTCTATCAGCAATATTAAAGTAGGAAGCCTGCAACCTGGCGAGGTAAAGGAACTTGCGGAAAAAGAATTCTATGAACTCCTGGGTATTTAATTGCCAGGTTGCTCTTGCATTTGAGCATTGCATTTTTTACATTGTTGTATGATTCCGTACCAGCAACTGCCTTTCTGGAAAACTGCGCCACTCGTACGTTTGTTGTTTCCCCTGGCAGCAGGTATCATCCTGCAATGGTATATTCAATTTTCATTTTCCTACCTGGCTGTTTGGTTTTGTTCCTTCTTCGCAGCTTTTCTGCTGCTGTATTTTTTGTCGCCCACGGGCATGTATCATGTAAGAAGGTTCCAGGGGTTGCTGTTGTACTTAATGCTGGCCGGCGTGGGCATGTTGATCACCTGGCAAAACGATAGCCGGCAGTTGGCTACATGGTATGGCAAAAATTATTCAGATAGTACAGTGTTGATCGTGAAGGTCAATGAACCGCTCATAGAAAAAGCACGGTCGTACAAAGCAGATGGAATAGTAGTGGGCATGATTAATGGCGGGCAACAGCAGGCCGCCACCGGCAAGTTACTCTTGTACTTTTCTAAAGACAGTGCCATGCCTTTATTGAAGTACGGCCAACTCATGCTGATTAAGAAACGGCTGCAACCCATTAAAAATTCTGGCAACCCCGGAGCGTTTAACTATCAACGTTATGCTGCTTTTCAACAAGTATACCACCAGCTATTTTTGCAATCACGGGATTGGGTGGCTACCAGCGAAATGCAGGCCAACTGGTTTCGTTCGTTTTTGTATGGCAGCCGTCAATACGTGTTGGGCGTTCTTCAAGAAAACATCGGCAACCAGCGCCAGGAGCTGGGCATCGCAGAAGCCCTGCTCATTGGCTACAAAGAAGATCTTGACAAAGACCTGGTGCAGGCGTACAGTAACACCGGCGTTGTTCACATCATTGCTATTTCTGGTTTGCACCTCGGGCTCATCTATGCGGTGTTGCTTTGGTTGTTCAATCGTCTGCCTCTCATCAAAAAATCAAGGCATGTAAAAGTAATATTGCTGCTAAGCTGTCTATGGCTCTTTTCTTTGTTAACAGGCGGCGCCGCTTCTGTACTGCGAAGTGCAGTCATGTTTAGCGTAATAGTCATAGGTAAATATTATTTCAGGCAGGCATCTGTTTACAATTCCCTGGCAGCCTCGGCACTGATCCTACTTTGTTACAATCCTTATTATTTGTGGGATGTTGGTTTTCAACTCAGCTACCTGGCGGTGCTGGGCATTGTAGCTTTGCAGCAACCGCTTTACCGCACCGTTTACATCAAGAGCAGTTGGCTGCGAAAGATCTGGCAGATGTTATCCGTTACCATCGCTGCGCAGGTGGCCGCCTTTCCTATTTGCATTTATTACTTCCACCAGTTTCCCAACTTCTTCCTTTTTACCAACCTCCTGGTTATTCCATTATCAACCATCATTCTTTTTGGAGAAATATTGTTGGTAGTTGTGGGCGCCATTGATGCACTGGCCGCAAAGCTGGGTTGGTTGCTCACTTACATGATTGATGGAATGAACCGGGTTATACTATTCTTTAGCAGTTTTGATTTTTCTGTGTGGGATAATATTTACGCCAACATGTACAGCACCTGGTGCCTGTATGGGTTAGTGGCTTTTGTGTGCGCCTGGCTGATACACAAAAATGTACGTCATTTTAAAGTTGCCCTCTGTTGCCTTTTACTGCTAACCATCTTTTATGCACATGCAAGCATCCGGCTTTATGAGCAACGAAAAATTGTGATCTACAATGTTTCAAAAAACCAGGCTATAGATTTTGTGGAACGAGACAAGCACTTATTTGTAGGGGGCGAAGCGCTGAAGCAAGAAGGCTTGTTGCAAAACTTTCACCTAAAACCGGCCCGCATCTCTCTGCAGGCTACCAAAGCAGCGTCTTCGCTGCCCTCGCTACAACAACAAAATGTGCTTTGGCAATTTGCTGGTAAAAAAATGGTTGTGCTGGATAGTACCGTAGTGTTGGCGGCAAGGGAGCAACTACTGCCCGTTGATATTTTGCTGTTAAGTCACAACACCGCCATTAGCATCAAAGAAGCGCTGCAAGCTGTAAAGCCCGCCATTGTTGTGTTTGATGCATCTAATAATTTGTGGAAAATAGAAAGCTGGGAAAGAGAATGTGAAGAATTACATTTGCGCTGCCATTCTGTGGCGAGGCAGGGGGCGTTTGTGTTGGAGGTGGGGAGGGGGGAAGTGAAAAGTGAAAAGTGAAAAGTGAAAAGTGAAAGGTGAAAAGTGAAAGCTGATGGGCTTAGCGCTATTGGGAGAGGTAAACAGTGAGTGACGAATGTAGAATGATGAATGCAGCAAGATGAAAGCGAAACCAATCTGCCGGCGGCAGGAGGGAGCCGTGGGGATTGTATACAGCGATACCTTTTCTAACATAATGCGGAAAGAAAAATTCTTAATATATTCGAACAAAGGAACCATTAACAACCGTTGATAGTCTTCCCAATAAAACAACTTCATGCAAAAAAAAATTCAGTCGGCATTGATCTCCGTTTTTTACAAAGACGGACTTGAAAAAATAGTAGCGCAACTACAAAAGAACGGGGCAACCATTTACAGCACCGGCGGCACGCAGGACTTTATAGAAAAGCTTGGCGTAAGCTGTGTGCCGGTAGAATCGCTTACCAGCTATCCTTCTATTTTGGGAGGCAGGGTAAAAACCTTGCATCCTTCTGTGTTTGGCGGCATCCTCGGAAAGCGTAATGATGACACCCATTTGGCAGAAATGAAACAATACAACATTCCTGAAATGGACCTTGTAATTGTAGACCTCTATCCCTTTGAAGAAACGGTGAAATCTACTGCCGATGAAAGTTTGATCATAGAAAAAATTGATATCGGCGGGCCGTCTATGATAAGGGCTGCAGCCAAGAACCATCGGGATGTAGTGGTGGTGGCCGCTAAAAATGATTACCAGTTGTTGGTTGATATTTTGGAAGAGCAACAAGGCGAGACGAGCCTGGAGCAGCGCCGCATGTTTGCCATCAAAGCCTTTGATGTGTGCACGGCTTATGATACGGCTATCTCTTCTTACTTCAATGCCATTGCGGTAGAAACGCCTTTTAATAAAGAAAAGAAAACCTTGCGCTATGGCGAGAATCCTCACCAGTCTGCAACCTTCTTTGGCAACCTGCAAGAAATATTCGAGCAGCTCAACGGCAAAGAACTTTCTTACAACAACCTGGTAGATGTAGATGCGGCTATAAATATTATTCATGACTTTCGTACTGATTCAATAGAGCCGGGTTCTCAAGTCTCCCCCTTTGGGGAAGATTTAGAGGGGGCTGTCTTTGCAGTAATCAAGCACACGAACGTTTGTGGTATGGCGGCAAGGGCTACCGTGAAGGAGGCCTGGGATGCAGCCCTTGCAGGTGATCCGGAAAGTGCTTTTGGCGGAGTGTTGGTTTGCAACCAGGAGATAGACCTTGCCACCGCCAATGCCATCAACGAAATATTTTTTGAAGTGTTGATTGCTCCTTCTTTTAATGAAGAGGCGCTGAAAGTATTGAGATCTAAAAAGAACAGGATTGTGTTGCAGTTGAAACAAGCCACGCTGCCTGCCATGCAAACCAAATCTTTGCTCAACGGTATTTTATTGCAGCAAAATGATGAAGGTAATTTTACAGAGTGGAAGGAAGCCGGCGGCAGAGAAACCACGGCAGTGGAAAAATCTGATCTCGTTTTTGCCAACATCATTTGCAAGCATTTAAAAAGCAATGCCATTGCGCTTATCAAAAACAAACAGTTAATAGGCAAAGGTTGCGGACAAACCAGCCGCATAGATGCGCTGCGTCATGCGTTGGAGAAATCGAAGCAATTTAATTTTGAATTAAGCGGGGCGGTACTAGCCAGCGATGCATTTTTTCCTTTTGATGATTGTGTAAAAATCGCCCATGCGGCTGGCATCAGTGCTTTTATTCAACCAGGTGGTTCCATTCGGGATGCAGACTCTATTGAGTATTGCAAACAGCAGCAACTGGCCATGGTGATCACCGGCATGCGACATTTTAAACATTAATTTTCTACTGCATAAATGCGACAAATTAACCAGGATAAAAAATCGAAGGGGTACCTGGCCCTTGCTACTACCTGCATTGTGTGGGGTACTACCTGGGTGGCCAGCAAAGTAGGTGTGCAGCAAATGCCAGCCCTGCAAATGGCCAGCATCCGGCAGTTACTGGGGGGACTCAGTTTTGTGCTTTTTTTTATGCTATACAAAAATATGCCCCTGCCCACCATCAAGCAATTCAGGTGGATAGCCGTCATGTCTGTGCTCATGTTTGTATGTGCCAATGGCCTTAGCACCTGGAGTTTAAAATATATTCCCACCGGCCTTAGCTCTTTGATTGGCGCATTGTACCCACTCAGTGTGGTGATTATTGAGCGCCTGTTTTTTAAAGGAATAAAAATGACGATACTTACTTTCATTGGCCTGTTCCTGGGACTCACAGGAGTAGCCATCGTATTTTATGAGAGTGCCTTTGAAAACCTCACGCCTAATTCTATACTGGGGCTCGGCCTTTCTATTTTTGCTATGCTCTGCTGGAGTGTGGGCACCATTTTTTTGAGCCGCAACAAGGCCAACCTCAATCCCTATTACGGCACCGGGTGGCAAATGTTGATCAGCTCAGTGATCTTGTTCTTCATGGCAAAATTGACACAACCTACTATTGCACTCAGTGCTATTTCCCTCACAGGCTGGCTGGCCATTGCTTACCTGGTGGTGTTTGGTTCCATTGTTGCCTTTATTGCCTTCATCTATTCTATGAAAGTATTGCCCGCAGCCATCTCTTCGTTGTATGCCTATATCAATCCGCTGGTTGCCATGACGGTGGCAGCCATTTTGTTGAACGAACATTTAACCATCAATATTTTATGGGGTTCTATCGTTACCCTTATTGGCGTGTACCTGGTAAACCTTAGCAGTAAGCGAAACCAAAAGATTAAGATCGAATCTGAGCAATAAAATCGCTGTACATCTTTCTCCAGCCAGCATACAAAGGATCTGTTCCTAAAAAGTTGTTGTGAAAAATGCTGATCATTTCGCCCTTTACCTTTTTACATTCCTCGTAATAATAAAGCAACTCTGGTAAGCTGCTGGCTGCATCTTGTTGTTGTTCGAAAAAACTATTGGCATCCATAAAACAAAAAGGATGCAGGCGCAAGGCAGTGCTGGTTTCGTTGCCCATGTTGTACCACAAAAACGAGGAAGCTACAGATGCCCTGAAACCATTGATACTGCCATAACCCATGCTGTAGTCTGCAGTAATGCCTGCTTGCAGCAAATGTTGAAAGGTAGTGGGCAGGTCAAATTTAATGTAGTGTTGCCTGCTTTTGGTTACCACCGTTTGGCTGGCTGTCTCCAATATTTTTTTCTCCTTTTGAAAAAGGGTTGGTTTTTCAAAACTCTTCCAGGAGGGGTGAAGGCCGATCTTGAACTGGCGGGCATGGTTTTTTATAAGCCTCCACATGTGCATGTTAAAGGGAGAAATATTTTTATCGTATTGGCTGCTGCTGGTAGCTACCAAAAAGAAAAAGATAGGTGGCAGTTGTTCGTCCTTGTGCAAGTCTTTTAAAAAATCGTAGCTGTCAAATGGGTCTTGCTGCACGCCGGCCAGTACTCCCAGCCGCTTGATGGAAGGCGACTTTAAAAAACCACCCACATTGCGCAGCAGTCCCTTGCGTTTAAAAGACCAGGCCATGTCAATATCGTAAGTGGCGATGTAGGTAAAAGTTTTTTCCCGCAGTTTCAGGTTGGGAAAAATATGCAGCAGGCTTTTTGCAAAATCCATCAGCCAATAGTTGATGATGGGTTGCTGCAGAAATCCTTCTCTAAATGCCAGTGAGTTTTCGTAGGCATACCTGCCATACATATCTTTTTCGTGCGGGAGGTATTCTTCGTAGCGGCTCAACAAATAAAAGCTGGTTGCAAAAATATCAAAAGAGAAATCGCTGTTGGTAGTTTTAAAAAATGCCTTGTAACCATTGCTTTCAAAGCAGTCCGTTATTTGCTGTTGCAGGCCGGTTTCAAAAAGCAGGGCATGGTTGCGCAGCGCAAACACTGAACCCTCCATTGGTAAATCGCTGTAATTTATTTTAGCGCCATCATGCTTATTGAAGCTTTCAGCATGTGTGGTAATGCTGTGACTGATACCCAACTGTTCCTCAAATATAAACTTGCAAATGTATTGAAGGCGTGTGGTGCTGGTGTGAGCGTAAATGAGCATGTTGATTATTTCATAAATTGGCCAACTGAGCGAAAGGCATCAAAGTCAATTCAAGTTAAGATTTAATTGCTGATCATTTAGAAATAGTAGGTCTAATCATTTTTATTTCGCTCCTTCCACAATTCGTTTCCGGGTCTGCCCGGTTCTGTTTCCATTCTTTAAACAAGCCATTCACCACTTTATCTCTCAGGTTGCATTTGCTCCGTTGGAGCATTAGCTTTGTACCCATAAAACAACCATGGTTCTTATTTGCTTCTTAGGAGCAACACCCTTCTCGCCGATCATAAAAATTGTTTTGCTGTTGGGGAGCAAAGAAATCGGCCACCTTATTTGCTACAAAAGTTTCGCCCCCGATGGGGCTGTAAAACATTTGCGACACAAACACCTGTTCCTTCAAATTAAATTTATTTTTTATTCCGCTCCTTCCACAATTCATTAAAAGTCTTTTGGCTAAATTCCAGGTCTGCCCGGTTTTGTTTCCATTCTTTGAACAAGCCATTTACCACTTTATTTTTCAGATTGCCATTGCCCATATTCATCATGCGCCGGTTGAGGCTGGCCAGCTTCCACATTTTCCAGGCAGTGCGTTCTGCAAAGCTCGTCATGCCTTCGTCTACAGACGTCTTGCGGTTATCCAGTAATAATTCGTGCAGGTTTATTTTTACCGCACACACTTCTGTGCAGTTGCCGCAGAGCGACGATGCAAAACTCAGGTGTTTAAAATCTTCCATCCCTTGCAGGTTCGGGGTAATCACACTGCCAATGGGGCCGCTGTACGTGGCACCATACGCATGGCCGCCAATGTTTTTATAGATGGGGCAGGCGTTGAGGCAGGCACCACAGCGAATGCAATACAAACTTTCCCGCTGCACGGGGTTGTCTAAAATGTTGGTTCTTCCATTGTCCAGCAAAATCACATACATCTCTTCGGGGCCATCTGTTTCGCCGGGCTGCCGCGGCCCGGCGATAATGCTGTTGTAACAAGTAATTTTTTGCCCCGTGCCAAATGTGCTCAGCAGTGGCCAGAACAACGCAAGGTCTGTAAGGCTGGGAATCATTTTTTCGATGCCCACTACCACAATATGTATTTTAGGAAAAGCACAACTCAGTCGTGCATTGCCTTCGTTTTCTGTAACGGCCACGGCGCCAATATCGCTGATGATAAAATTGGCACCGGTTACGCCTACTTCAGCCTGCACATATTTTTCCCGCAGAATGCCCCTTGCCACCAGCGTAAGTTCCGTGGGTGTTAAGTGAGGAGAAGTACCCAGTTTGCGGGCAAACAGGTTGGCCACATCTTCCTTGCTTTTGTGCATCGCCGGCGTTACAATATGGTAAGGCGCTTCATCGTCCAGTTGTTGAATGTATTCGCCCAGGTCTGTTTCAATGCTGTCTATGCCATTTGCTTCCATGGCTTTGTTCAGGTGAATTTCTTCGGTCACCATGCTCTTGCTCTTCACCAACGTTTTGCAATTGTTGGCTGTGCAGATTTTCAGGATTTCTTCAATGGCCTGATCGCTGTTTTCTGCCCACAGCACTTTGCCGCCCCGTTTGGTAAACTGCATTTCAAACTGCTCCAGTTGCTGGTCCAGGTTTTCTATAGCCCGCCACTTGGTGTTCTTGGCCCTTTCCCTTGCCAGGTGCACATCGCTGAACTGCTCTTTGCCCTTAGGCACCGATGCGTTGTAGCGGCCAATATTAAAATTAATCTTGCGCCTGTGCTCCAGGTCGGCAGCTTTTACGGTGCCCTTGGCTATGAATATTTCAGATGTATCAGACATATTTTATTTTTTTGTTTACCAACATTGGTGTTGTTGGAAATGGTAGCCGTTCGGCAGTGGTAAATACTACCACCTTTTATTAGAACGAAATTATGGCAGTTTGAATAATTTTAAATGGATTGTTTAGGGGTTTAAAAACAGTTGATCAATTGTAATGTAGCGTCAAAGGTTATTTCCTGAACTTATTCATGACGCAAACATAAAGGCAATATCCCTGTTGGCATAAGTATAATGCCTGCAGCCAGCCGTCTACGTCGGGCGTGGGCTCTTGGCGATCTTCAACCCATTAGAATTTTTCCGTAAATTTGAAAAAAGATAAAAAATGAGAACTGCAATACAAGTTGACATAACCTTTGAGCAAGTTCTTGCTTTAGTTAGACAATTACCAACAAAGGAAAAAATAAGGCTTACCAAAGAGCTGGAAAAAGAAGGTATTGAAACCAAATTAGCAGGGCTACTAAGAACTTTCCGAACCAAAGAATTAAGCTTAGACACAATAAACGAAGAAGTTGAAATCGTAAGACAAAAAATGTATGACAGCAAAAAACATTAAGGTCATTTTTGACACAAATGTTTGGATTAGCTTTCTTGTGGGTAAGCGTTTGTCATTTGTCAAAAATTATATTTCAAATGGACAAATTACGATAGTTACGACCGAACAGCTCTTGAAAGAAATAAAAGACGTTACAAGTCGGGAACGATTGAAAAAATACTTTCCGCAAAAAAGTGTAGTAGAGTTACTTCAACTGTTGGAAACCATTGCAGAAAAAGTTGAAATAGAGCCAACACATTTTATAAACAGAGATCCCAAGGACAATTTTTTGTTGGACTTAATAGACTTTTCTAAAGCGGACTATTTAGTTACAGGAGACAAAGATTTGTTAGCACACAATCCCTTCAAATCAGCAACTATTTTGACACCTGCCAATTTTGAAAAAGCATTGACCGACGTGTAGAAAGTAGGAGGGTTCGTGTCTTCACCATAGTCGTCACCTTAGGGAAATAGGATGCCAAATAACTTTATGAAAAAAGCTCCCTTCGGACACAAACCAGGCATTGGGGTCTAATTAGTGAAGGTTGTCAAAGATAAGGGAGAGGCGTGTGCGATGTTACAGCTTAAGGTGATTGATGAAAGTTGTGGGCTGGTTCCGCCCGCCAGGAAGCCCTGAAGATTTTTTAAATAAAGTTAGCACCCAATATAATTTCTTTATAATCACAGCCGCTATTATCAGAGAGGCAGGGCCAAAAGGAGAGAGACTTGATTTCGAAGTGGAAGTTCCGGATAACTGACAGCTTGCAAATCCGAAGGCCACACTGCAACCGTCACACGCCGTTGTCCCGAATGTTTTCGATATTCTCACCAGCAACCCAACCATTGTGAGATATCACCATAACCTTAACCTTCATTTGTCGGTTCCGATAGTTCAAAACGAGTCTTTCGTTCATCCTCCTTCACAACAAATTTTAATCGAAAAAATTCAGCTACATTTAATCCATCATTTATTAAAACCAAAACCAACCAACATGCGTGGTAACAAATTATACCTACTCTTTGCGCTGATCGTTTTTTCTTGCCCGTTATTGGCACAAAAAAAGAAAACAAACAGCAACACAAAAACCGAAGCGCTCAAACAGGAAGTCATCAAATCGCTGGATGCACAAGGCAAGACAGCGCAGGAAATGGTAGACATGGTTTTTAGTTTTGCAGAGTTGGGTTTCCAGGAAACGGAAACTTCTGCATATCTCACCAGTATCTTAGAGAAAAATGGCTTTACTATAGAACGAGGTATCTCCGGTATACCTACTGCCTGGATGGCCAAGTGGGGCAATGGCAAGCCGGTGATTGCATTGGGCAGCGATATTGATTGTATTCCCAAAGCTTCGCAAAAGCCGGGGGTGGCTTACAAAGAGCCCATTGTAGAAGATGCTCCCGGTCATGGCGAGGGGCACAATTCAGGATTGCCGCTGGTTATATTGTCTGCCATTGAAGTAAAAAAAATAATGGAGCGGGAGAAAATGCCGGGCACACTGGTGCTGTGGCCGGGAGCAGCAGAAGAACTGGTGGGTGCTAAAGCCTGGTACATCAGGGATGGTTATTTTAAAAATGTAGATGCCTGCATATTTACGCATGTGGGCAGCAACATGAATGTATCCTGGGGCGATGCCGGCAACAATGGTTTGGTGTCTGTAGAATTTAAATTTGAAGGAAGCGCTGCACATGCTGCCGGCGCACCGTGGCGGGGTAAGAGTGCATTGGATGCAGTAGAACTAATGGACATAGCCTGGAATTTTAAAAGAGAACATTTGAAACCCACCCAACGTTCGCATTATGTAATTACTGATGGCGGAGATCAGCCAAATGTAGTGCCTTCAAAAGCCGCCGTGTGGTATTACCTGAGAGAGCGCACGTATGAAGATATTAAGATGATGTACGACGAGGCTATTTTGTATGCCAACTCTGTAGCAACTATGACGGGCACCAAAGTTTCTCATCAATTATTGGGCACTGCGTGGCCGGGCCATTTTAATAAATCTATCGCCATTGCCCTGAATGAAAATATAAAAAAAGTTGGTTTGCCTGTGTGGGATTCTGCCGATCAGCAATTGGCAAGGGCGGTGCAAATGCTGGTGAACGCTCCCAAAAAAACACAATACGGCAAGCCAATCAATGGGCTGGATATGAAGGTTGATACGCTGAATGGACCGGTTCAATTTTCATGGGGCGCAGGCAGCGACGACATTGCCGACATTGCCTGGAATGTACCTACCGTGGTATTTCGTTACCCGGCCAACATACCCGGCACACCCGGTCACCACTGGGCGGATGCCATTGCCATGGCCACTCCCATAGCACACAAAGGCGTGGTTGCCGGTAGCAAGGTAGTGGCTGCTACGCTGCTGGATATGCTTACCAATCCGAAAATAATTGCAGATGCCTGGGACTATCACAACAACGTGCAAACGAAAGATGTAAAATATATTCCCTTCCTGGCAGCCACTACGCCGCCCGCCACGCATCTGAATAAAAAGCTGATGGATAGCTTTCGGCCGGAACTGAAAAAATATTATTACGACCCCTCCAGGTATAAATCGTATCTCGAACAATTGGGTATTCAATATCCTCAATTGATCAAAAAAAATTAAAATAGCAATATCGTCAGCCCTGAAAATGGGCTGATTTTTTTTGATCGCTTTTGTTCTTCTGGTTATTTAAAGTAAGCACTACTGCATTCATTCATCGTTCTCCAGAATGCCTTCAGGATTGTGTGCAGAAATGCAATAGTAATGGATGTACCTGAACCTTAGTTTTGGGCCATCGGTTGCTTTAGCTTTTGGAATTTTGCCACGTACATCAAGCCTCGCAAATTCCTGCTCCAAATTTTATGCTGGGCGCCACGAAATCTTTACGCAGCACTTATCTCTATTCACATAGATTGTATATTTGGCAACCTTTATATTTTTTCACAAACTTAAGTTGGTGGTGAGCGAACCAACCCGTATAACCAACAATAAACCGATAGACCATCGAACAGACAGACGAAATATTCAAGCACTTTGAAAAGTATATAAAACTGAGCGACACTTTAAAAATTGAGCTTGCTAAAAGAATTGTTTTAAAGACTTTTAAAAAGGGCCAACTCGTTCACAATGCTAATACCATTTGCACTAAAAGTTACTTTATACAAAAAGGACTTCTGCGAGCTTACTTTATCAAAAACGGGAAAGAGATTAGCGAGTATTTTTGTAGTGAAGCTGAGTGGGTAAATTCGCCACGTAGCTTTATGCAAAGACAATTGGATATTTATTATATTGACGCCATTGAAACTACTGATGTTTTTTGTTTACACGTAAATGACCTGGTATTTCTGTTAGAAAATTTCCCGGAAATGGAAAGGTATTCCCGCCTTTCTATGGGTACGATCTTTGGGCATTTAATGGAACGAATTACTTCTTTAAGATTTACCACTGCTAAAGAAAAGTACGACCATTTTTGCTCAACTTATCAAGACATTTATGCTCGTATTCCGTTGGGAATGACCGCAACTTATTTGGGCATCACCCAGGAAACATTAAGCAGGATTAGAGCCGAAAAGTAATTTTTTGATATAGGTCAAAAATTATGAGAAATAATAATCACAATATTGCATTTCAAATTAAAATCAAATGCAAAACTTAAAACACTTCCTTTCTTTACTTTTACTAATTATCTCGTCCACCTCATTTTCTCAAACAACATTAGCAACCCCAAATGTTGAGAGTATACTATATCTCGGAAATGGTAACAATCAGCCTTTAGTTGTTGGCCTGGGTGGTTCGGAAGGTGGCAATGCCTGGACAAGCAACTATTGGAAAAAAACAAGAGACCAATTTATTGAGGAAGGATATGCCTTTTTAGCAATTGGTTACTTCGGAGCGAAAGGAACGCCTCATACCTTGCAAAAAATAGCTATTGAAGATGTTCATTATGCCATTGAAGTTGCTACCAGGAATAAAAAAATAAATAAAAGAAAAATTGCTATTGTTGGCGGTTCGAGAGGTGCAGATTTGGGATTGCTTTTAGGCAGTTACTACAAAGACATTAAATGCGTTGTTGGAATTGTGGCAAGTAATGTTAGTTTCCCTGGCAATACCAGCCACTTTACTACGTCTTCCTGGACCTATCAAAAAAAGGAATTGCCATTTGTACCTGTCAATGAAGCGGCAGTTCCGTATTTAATGAAGCGAGATCTGAGAGGTACATTTGAAGCAATGCTCAAAGACACAATTGCCACAAAAAATGCCTTGATAAGAGTTGAAAATATCAATGGACCAATTCTATTGGTTTCGGCTACAAGGGACGAGATTTGTCCTTCAACAGCCATGGCTGAACAAATGATTAATAGACTTAAAACCAAGCAATTTAAGTACTACTTTGAACATATTGCTATCGAAGGCGGACACGCAGAGCCTTTAAAACATTTCGGGATAGTTTTTAAATTTTTAGAAACAAATTTCGCAGGAAAATAAGATTGCGAGGAAAATCCGGCCATTAATAGCCAGGCTTTTATTTTGCACAATGAGAAAGAAATGATCCGGTAGATGCGAAAGAAAGAAGCCCTGCAGCCGGGTTATGGAGATGTTGGTGTAAGCAGGGCACTGTACAACTTTTATCCAGTACCTTGATCTAATCGAGTAGTTGATATAGCTGTAAGCTGAGGTTTGTTCACAAACTCCCATGGAAAGCCTTGTCTGACAAAGACTTACCAGGTACTGAATCAACAAGCCATGCAACACTATTTTAAAGATGGCTATCATCTTAAAAACACGTTTATGAAAATTCATGTTCTGGTATTTTCGCTACTATCAACAATTACTGCATTTGGTCAAACCCATAGCGTTTCTGTAAACTATATGCCGGCATTTACAACTTTGGGAAAGCAAACACAAAGCTTTTGCCATTATCACTTTAAATCTAGAACTGGTAAACAACACTTAACAATGCTGCGACCGTCGTTTATAAATACAAGGCAACTTCTACAATAGGCATAGGGATGGGTTTAGAATTTTCTCATCAAGGACAAAATATAGAATTTGAACTAAATAGTGCGATCCCGGAAAACAAAGGAAATACGTTTACCACTGAATTAAACTACATAAGAATTCCACTGACATTTAATTACTCTTTGTTTAAGCGCAACAAAAATGAACTGATTGCATATTCGGGTTTGAATGTTGGATTTGCTACAAAACGCAAAGACAACTACAACGATATTCTTTTAGAAGCTATTTTGTTGGCACCAGCAGAAAAAAGATACAAGGATATGGATTTGGCTATTCCAATCGGGCTAAACTTTCAAAGAAAACTAAATGGAGTATTATACGCAAACCTTGGTTTTGAACACATGTTTGGGGTGACAAATTCGTTTGATGATAACAATTTTGGAGTACTTGCAGAATTTAAAAACTCCAGACAAAATAGAACGTCCTTGAATGTTGGCTTAGGGATTAGTTTGGCAAAATAAAATGGATTAAATATCTACCCTTTCGTTTTTTTCAACCGGAAAGAAATAATCCCCCATATCCGCATTGGCGTAAAAGTTAATCAAGCCTCGTAGAGGCGACACTTTGGTAGTTAAAGATGTTAGCGGGAAGCAAAGCCCCATCGGGGCGACATTTTTTAAGATGCATTTGTAAGAGAAAAAAGAAATGTCACCCCGATGGGGCTTTTATAAAACTGCTGAAATAATTGCTACCAAAATGTCGCCCCGATTGGGCTCCAGGCAATGGTTTGAGGAGAGAGATGAGTTTTATAAACCTTGCCCCAATGCAACTGTTCCGATGTTGGCAATTTGGTTATGGGCAACAAATGAAATGAGGTTGCAGGTGACAAAAAAGCAAAAATAGTCGTCGTTGACCACTCATTTCTTGCTTTGCCCAAATAGATAATCCCGCAATTTCAGGCGGGCGATACGCCGGTGGGCAGAATGCTATCATGATCATCATCAGCAGTGCAGCAAATCATGGATGTTACCTGAGCCTTAGTTTTGGGCCATCGGTGGTTTTAGCTTTTGGAATTTTGCCACGTACATCAAGCCTCGTAGAGGCGACACTTTGGTAGTCAAAGATGTTAGAGGGAAGCAAAGCCCCATCGGGGTGACATTTTTTAGATGCATTTGTAAGAGACAAAAGAAATTTCGCCCC
>JBBSJJ010000083.1:0-18190 GCA_038257335.1 Chitinophagales bacterium
CTTACAGGCGACAGTAGTTATAAAGAAAATGCTATTCGTGCATTAAGTTGGGCTACGTATATGGTAGATACAGATGGTAAAAACCGGTATCCGCAAGATGATAACTGGCTAACCGACGGCTATGGAGATTATGTACGCCATTTCCTGCGTGCCTTTGCTGCAATGCCCACATTGGCGCCTGCTGACGAAGATCATATTTTATCTTCCACAGCCATCATTCAACATGCAGAATATAAAAACAGCCCTTACAAAAAAAATCATTTTGGGGAGGAGCCCGAAGCTATGGTAACCGTCAAATACACTGCGTCAGATATTAAAGGCCAGGAAGTAATAAGGCTGATCAGCAAGCCATCTAATATATTTTTTAATACTAAGGCAGTAAAAGAAGTGGTGAATGGTGCAGCAGCAGAAGGCTTCCGCTGGCAACCATTGGCTACCGGCGGTTTACTATTTATCAGTAGAATAAACGCCAATGAGATTGTGATAATGGAGTAATCTAAACAACGGAAATATTCTGAAGTCATAATATGCAGGCACCTTCACAAATGGTATAAGTTCTGAATGCTTGCCAATGCTGGAGCCATGAAAAATTTCAACAGGATTATTCCATGATGAACATTTTTAAAACTTTGATTTCCTGGGAGACAACATTTTTAAACAATAAACAGCGTAAAATCTTTTTTAAATTCATCAACAAAATAAATACATGTCATTATGAAAAAGAACTGGTTGGTATTAATTAATGTAAGCCTTTGGATGCTTCTTTCCTTGAATGTATTTTCTCAATCATCTGTTTATAATATTGTTGACTTTGGTGCAAAAGCAGATAGCACCACTGTTAATACATCGGCTATCAATAAAGCCATTCAAAAATGTAATAAAGATGGTGGTGGTTCAGTAATCATTCCTGCCGGTCATTTTGTTTCAGGCACGGTCATGTTACTTTCAAATGTGGAACTGTATTTATCGCCAGGGGCTACATTAATGGGCAGTAAAGACACTTCAGATTATTTGCTAAACAACGATGTATTGATGCCCGGAGAAGGTTATAACAGGTATGGACTTATTTACGCAAACAATGCCCATAATGTATCTATAGCAGGTAAAGGTACCATTGATGGAAGAGGCAATTACTTTATGTATAATCCTTATCAGTACAAATACAAAGGGGGTGATTTCGACTCAAAGTTTACCAGGCAAGGTGCTGAATATATGAAGCCGGGAACCGTCATTGAAGATGGACCTGTCACCTATCCCTTTCGCCCGGGATTATTAGTAACGATCACAAATTGCAATGATGTTTTCCTCACGGATGTCACCCTCAAAGATTCTCCACAATGGACTGTTCGCATCGGCTTTTGTGATGGCGTAAAGGTTAGGGGTATCACCATCAATAATAATCCCCTGGTTCCCAATAATGATGGCATTCATTGCACCGTCTCCAGAAATATTACTATTTCCGATTGCAATATACTCGCCGGCGATGATGCAATTATTGTCAGCGGATTTGGTACCGATGTTCATACCGGCAATGATTTGCAATACGGCAATAAAACAGGGGTTGCCGAAAATGTAGTCGTAACCAATTGCGTTTTATCTTCCCGTTCTGCCTGCATTCGAGTTGGCTACGGTGAACGTCCCGTCCGCAACGTGGTGTTTAGTAATTTGGTGATGTACGCATCAAACAGGGGCATTGGTATTTTTGCCAGGGAAGAAAGTAGTATAGATCATATTATTTTTTCAAACATTATCATTAATAACCGCCTGCACTCCGGTCATTGGTGGGGCAAGGGAGAACCAATACACATTTCTGCTGTAAAAAGTAAAGCAGGGGGAAAGGCGGGTACAATCAATGACATACAATTCTATGGCATTAATGCCGTAAGTGAAACCGGTATTGTTATACAAGGCAGCCCCGAAAGTATCATTACTAATATTGGCTTCGATCATGTAAAGCTGCAAATAAACAGGGGAAAATATACTGATTCCTACGGCGGTAATTTAGATTTTAGGCCTGCCTATCCTTTAAGTGCTGCATTGTTTAAGCATGATATACCGGGAGTTTACGTGCAGTATGCTGACCAGCTTAAGTTTAATGATTTTAATTTATCATGGGGTGATGATTTACCTGCATATTTTACTTATGGCCTGTGGGCAGATCATTATAAAAACCTCAGCCTTCAAAATTCTTTTTTATCTCCTGCACCGGTAAACAAAATGTTAAGCGCCGTTAAATTATCCAATGGTACGAAGCCTGTAATTTTTAATTGCAGTACCGCTACAGGAATTCAACTTTTACAAAACACCCTTAAATAATGAAACCACTTTTCCCAATGCAAAGAAAATTAATGCCTGTGTTAGTGGTTCTGCTGATGCCTGTACTACTATTTGCACAAAACCCCATTTCACCTCCGGGTATTTATATTGCCGATCCATCAGCACATCAATGGAAGGATGGTAAAATGTATGTGTATGGCTCAAGAGATGAGAAGCCGGAATATTATTGCTCAGGTAGCTATAATGTGTTGTCATCTGCGGATTTAATTAATTGGGAATTGACGAAAAATACTTTTGCTGCTTATGGCCCCAATGACCAGGTGAACTACAGTGATCATTTTTTGTATGCACCAGACTGCCAATATAAAAACGGCACTTACTATTTATATTATTGCCTGGCTTCAAATACAAACACAGAAGGGGTTGCTACAAGCAAATCACCCATTGGCCCATTTGTAAACGGGAGGAACATCCCATTAAAAGGTATTAATGAAATTGATCCTTGTGTCTTTATTGATGATGATGGACAAGGATATTACATCTGGGGCCAGTTCAACGCTAAAATTGCAAAGCTAAAACCCAATATGGTGGAGATTGACAGCACTTCCATTAAGACTAATATTGTAACAGAAAAAGAACATTTTTTTCATGAGGGTGGTTACATGGTTAAGCGAAACGGTCTATACTATTTTGTCTATGCTCACATGGGTAGGGCAGGTAGGCCAACCTGTTTAGGTTATGCCACCAGTACATCTCCCATGGGGCCGTTTAAATACGGCGGAGTGATAATTGATAATGATCACTGCGACCCCAGGAGCTGGAACAATCATGGTTCAATTGCTTCTTTCAATAACAAATGGTATGTATTTTATCATCGCTCAACTCACGGAAGTGAAACGATGCGTAAAGCTTGTGTAGAGCCAATCACATTCAACAAAGACGGAAGTATCAATGAAGTGGAGATGACCACACAGGGCGCCGGAGATCCATTAAAGGCAATTAATAAAATAGATGCTGAAAGAGCTTGTTTATTGTATGGCAATGTAAGAATAGCCGCAATTGCAGCAGACAATGAGGCGTTGACAGGTATTAAAAATGGGGATGCGGCAGCCTACAAGTACATCAATTTTGATGACAGTGTTTCAACCTTTTTTGCATGGATAGCACCCGGCAGCAAACCAGCCTCTATTGAAATTGTACTGGATGCTTTCTGGAATACCGCAATAGGTACATTGGAAATTCCAGGAAATGAAAGCGGTGGCTGGGAAAACTTTACCTGCAAAATAAAAAGCACGAAAGGTATTCATGCATTATGGTTAAGGTTTAAAGGAGATGGCGAGAACATCCTGCGGCTTGACCATTTTATTTTTAAATAGATAAATTGTCGTTTGCAAAGTGTAATGAGTAATCGTTACGATGTTGTGGTTTAAAAAAAGCCATGCATTTAAATTACCTTTTATGGTAAACCATATTTTACCATGTGGTTTCCAAAAAAGAGTATTTGCTTCGCTACTCTTTTTTGGAAAACTATAAATCAATTATACCAATCAAGTCATTACCCTTGCAAACACTAAGATGTCATTCATTTAGCTCATATGAATGTCCTGCAAACGCTTTTGTTAAGAACAATCCCCTTACCATTTATTTATTTCCCATCCTTTACGGTATGTTCTTTTTACAAACTGATTGGCAATGTCAAGGTTGGTTACTTTCATATTTTTGGCATCCCAAAGCAGTTTTTTTCTGCCTTCCTGGTAATGGTCTTTCCTGTCGGTCATCTGGTAAGCCTGCACTGCAAGGGCGCCTAATAAAATGGCTTCGGTAAATGGACCTGCATAATCAAATGAACTACTAAGTTCATTTTTTCCGTAACCTGCTATGCAAGCGTTTACCCATTGCAGGTAGTGTCCCTCTGGTACTCTTTTAATGGTTTGTTGGATGGTGATTTCCTTATTTTTAGAAAGTGGCAGCAGCCTGGGATTAGCGCCGTAGCAATCGGCCATCATTTTCCCTTTCGTACCTTCCAATAGCAGCCCACCATTCCAATCGCCCATTGCTTCATCCTCTTTTAATTCTTCAGGTCTTTCAGGCAACAGGCCGCCATCCATCCAGGTAATTTTTACATCTGGCTTATTATTTTTTCCAGGAAATTTAAATCTTACAATGGAAGAGGAAGGAAAGCTTTCCGGATGCTTCACTTCCTGCCCCACACCCAACCAGCTACCATTGGCGCTGCATTCAATTTCTGAAGGATAATCTATGGGCAATATTCTAAATGCGGGATCTAAAATATGACAGGCCATATCACCCAATGCGCCGGTTCCAAAAGCGGTATATCCACGCCAGTTAAAAGGCAGGTACTCTGGATTGTACTTAACAAATGCAGCTGGACCCAACCATAAATCCCATTGCAATTCTTTGGGAATGGAATGGTTGCCAGTTGGCGCCGCCAGTCCCTGCGGCCAGATAGGACGGTTGGTCCAGCCATACACGTTGGTAACGTCTCCTATAATTCCGGCATCGTATATCTCCTTCATTTTTCTTACGCCATCCCCTGAGCCACCCTGGTTTCCCATTTGGGTTACAACCTTATATTTTCTTGCTGCTTCGGTTAGCATCCTTGCTTCATAAATATCATGTGTCAGTGGCTTTTGCAAATAAACATGCTTACCCATTTGCATTGCTGCAATTGCAGCAACTGAATGTGTATTATCTGGTGTTGAAATTAATACAGCATCAATATTTTTATGCTCTTTTTGCAACATCACCCTGAAGTCGGTGTAATATTTTGCTTTGGGGTAAAGTTTCACTGTGTCAGCGGCACGCCTCTCATCAACATCACATAGAAAAGCAATGTTTACATGTGGACTTTTTGCCAATTCTAAAATATCGCCTTTACCCTGTCCGCCTACACCAATGCAGGCAATATTTAATTTATCACTGGGCGCAATATAACCCCGCCCCAACACGAATCTTGGTACTATAAAGAACCCTGCTGCAAGTGAAGCAGTTTTGATAAAATCCCTTCTTGAATTTTTACTTGAATTGTTAACTTCCATATTAATGGTTTTATTGAATCATTGAAACGAGATAGGGAAATGCGTGAATCATTATTCGGATGCACTGCTCAAAAAAATCTGGCCCCCGGTAATAAAAGGCCATCTGTAGAGGATGCCTTCAGGCTTAGCGTTACTAATACCTCAAAATAAAGTTGTTAAAAGTATCGCAGGAAAAACATGAACGTTTTTCCTGCGATACTATAGAACCGATAAATGAACCTAAAGCGCATCGCCACCTGCCTGCAGGGTAACAATACTTTTTGCAGGCACATTAATTTTATTTGTTCCACCGGTGCTAACATCACCTATTAAACTACAATTTTCAGCAGCAACAGCAGAGCTTCTATACATTTTATAAGAAGCAGGTAAACCTGTGCCGGTTAGTGTAATTGCTTTTGCATCGCCATTGTTTATAATCACTATGGTATTTGTGCCTTTAGCAATATTTTCATAAGCTGTTACAAATACGGTTTCGTTATCACTGCTTGTTTTAACCCTTACAGCGCCAGGACGTATGTACCGGTAAAAGTGTTTAGAAGCTGCATACTTTTTTCCGGTGGTAGTGCCTTTCATCAATTCAAATTCTCCTATTGCACCGCTTGCGCCGCCGCTGCCCTGCCACCATACCCATGCACTCATATTGCCATAATACAAGCCACTGTGCATATCCATGGCAAGGTTGATGGCGCCCGGTTTTCCTGCACTAGATTCCCAGGTGTCCATGTAGCCGGATGTTTCTGTCATCCACCCTTCTTTGTTCATAGGAGTTGTAAATTGAGCAGCATGGTTGGTCCACATCTTTGAAAGTTCTGAGCCGGAGGAAGCTGCCACACCATCGCTGTAGCCATGCACTGCCAATACATCTATAAGCCCTGCAGTAGTTGCATTGGCCTTGATGCCTGAATGATAAAAAACCGGCCAGTTATTATCCTTTCCTTCCATGTCAAGCATATTTTCAGCGCCAAATATTTTTACATTAGGGAAAGTTGCTTTTACCAAAGGCACAACGCCATTTACCATTTGGTTGAACCATGCAGATGTGTATATACAAGAATTAAACGACTGCTTAAACATTAGTTCATTTTGCAAACTCAGCCCGTATAAATCTATTCCTGAATTTTTGTAGAGTTGAATATTTGCTTTTAACCAGTCGGCATATTCAGGATATTTATTTGGGTTAAGCGTACCACCATTTTTTGTACTAACAGGCCCTGGCCCTCGTGTTGCGGCAAGGTCGCCCGCCCAGGTAAGGGTGGCTGTCCATTTTAAATCTGCAGGCGGACTCCAAACTGTTGCTAAAAATTTCAGATTTACATTGTTCCGGTTGGCAATTGTTTTCAGCCCTTCTACTACTGGCTTTTGCTTTGCCCAGTCTGCATCCTGTGTTACTGTTGGGGTGGAAGGTGGATACATTTCATTGCGCCACATAGTAATACCAAGGTCGGTAATAACTTTTTCTCCCCAGGCCTCATTCCACACATTGGCAGCACTGGCCCACCATACATCATGCCCGCCAAAAAAGCCAAAGCCCTGTATCGTTTGAAATTTTACGGCTTTATCAACGGATACGGTTACACTTGTGCCCACGGGTGGTGGTGGGTCTGGTATTGTAGGCGGGGTGCCAGCACCGTTATTTTTTTTACATGCGCCTAGCAACAATATTAAAATTATTGGTACCAGTAGCGGAAGATTCTTTTTTGGTAAACTTTTCATCTGGTTTTTTTATCGTTAGGTATAATTGTTTATACCAATAAAATTAGGGTATGCAGTTGCTTCATCTATGCTGTACTGTATGGGGGATTGTATTGTTTTGTTTCCCGTTGCTATCTTTTGAAATGGCACACAGTACAACACAGTTAACTGAATTTAATAAGGCATATTTATAATGCATATACTGGTAATAGTGTTAAAAGTTGTTTAGATTAAAAAGATTGTTTTACCTGGTGCATAATTAATGTTTAAAAAAGGTATGCCGTACAAGTCCCCATTCAGGTGTAACGTCGGGATGCCGAAAGGCGGCATGTCCCGAGGCTGCACACAAACCTTTCTCGGGATTAGCAATGACACAACGATGTTGAGCAATGCTAAAAAAGTTTGTAACAAAATTGTATTTCGAAATCCCGACTTTTCAGAAATGCCACAAGGAACGACTGTTGTCATCAAAAATAATTAACTCAAACAGCTTCTTATTTAAGAAAATATAAATTTCATAAGTACAATACTGTCATAAAAAACAGTGGCATCAGTTTTAATAATCGTATGAAAAAAAGTTACTTACACAGCAAAGCAAACAGGTACTCCGTTTACTATTTCTTGTTACAGCCATCATTTTTAACAAGTCTTTATTTGCCCAGGTAAAACCTGGTATGGCAATAATAAGCCAGGCAAAAGCAGTGGCTCCTTTAGATACAGTGTATTTAATTTGTACCGCTGCAGGCACTATTTCTGTTAAGGATGCCAAAGGAAAAGTCTACAAAAAGATGCCCGCTGCCTCATCGGTTTCCTTTGTGGCAGGTGGTGCAGCCGGTATGCAGAAAATTAGTTTGACCAATGCAAAAGGCGTCGTAGTTGCTACCGCTCAATTTAAGTTAAGGGCAGTTACCAGTATTGATGATGGTAGAAAATTTAGTTCACTTTTCACCATGTTACAAAAAGGAATGATTTCAGAAAAGGGAAAAGAATATTTTGAGTTTAAACGCAATGATAGCAGTTACAAATGTTATGTACCCTGGGATTTGGACAACAGCAATGTAATGAATGGCCAACAATATTTTTTGCCTTACGGAAATGGATTAACAGACCTGCTAAAGGCAACACAGCGAAAAGATGGGATGATATGGAGTTTTGTGGCAAACGATGCAGGCATGGGCAATGCCGACTATTTTGAAACAGCCTATAAACCTATTGGGTTTTTTGAAAAAGAAAAAGATATTTTTTTGGTTCGGCAGCTCGTAGACAACCACTCTGACTATTGCTACGTAAACATGTTTTATAAACACTGGAAGGCAAGCGGCAACAACGAATGGATGAAACAAACAGTAGCGTCTGCTGCACTGGCATTGGATTATTGGCAAGAGGGGCTTACGAAAATGGATATGAAGAATATGGAAGTGATATATTATTAAGGATGCTGGCACTTGGAAAGAAACACGAAGATAAAGTATACTTTTCTTACACAGGTTCCATCCCTGCAGCGCCTGCCCCGCATGCATTTACCACAATTAGTATTTCCCGGCAAGCCAATATGGATTTGTGGGATAAAGCCACCGATAAATCTTTTGCCTGGATGAATACAAAAAGGGCAGGCAACGATATGCGGGGTTTGCCAGTGGGTAACCAACAGTTTAACAAAATAAAATTTGCTGTGATTGACCCAACAAAAAATGAACGCAAAGCGGTGCTTGCATTATCTGTAATGAAAGGTTTTCCAAGGCAGGTAAATATTCCTGTGAATGATAAGGCTGGCGCAGTTTACCTCTTGCATGCTTCATCCGATAATGTGCCGAGCAATGTAGCGGGTGCTATTACTTTTTTGTATGCAGATGGCAGTGAAGCATCTCAATATTTAATGAAAGATAAAGAAGTAACCAACTGGTGGTTTAGCAATTTACATACAGAGCGTTCTGGTGTGGCATGGAGCGGACCCAATCCTGTTTGTTCCAAAGTAGGTGTTTGCTGGGCAGTGATTGATAATCCTTTTCCGGAGAAGGAAATTAGTGCATTACAATTTCATGCTCCGTTGGAAGGCGGCATTTATTCGCTGCTCGGTATCACACTGGCCGATAAACCATTTTACATTCAGCCGAAAGGCCCATCTTACGGTGGCCCTGATAACTGGGCAGCAGCCAATGGTATGGCTGCTTTGGTCGAAGGGTTAGCCGGCGTTAAAAACGTTGGGCTTGCTTTTGATACAGCCTACATCACACCTCGCTGGAGCACGGTACAAACAGATGCTGCAAAAGTCGTAATAACTTTTGCCGCCTCTAACAAGTATGTGGCTTATCAGTACCGGCACAAAAAAGGAAAAGGAAATCAACTTGCGCATTACCGGTAGTGGAAATAGCGTGAAAGCAAAATTACTTTTGCCCAAAGAAGCAATGGCTGTAAAGGCTGTCATGGTAAATGAGCTGCCTGTAAATTTTACACTAACCGGTAATCAATCTTCCGGATATTTACAATTCAATGATCTTTTGCTGACGGAGGTGCAGGTAATAAAAATTTCATACCGTTAGTGTTTTTTAAGTCATTTCTTTTACAAAGTAATATTTTACGGATGAAGCCTGCAACATTAAGTTGAAGTGAAAGAACAAAGCATCCACAAATATTTCTTTTTAAATACTTTTTTTAGTCACTGCCTTAGGATTCAAACCTAAAACCTTCCCGACCAGTGGTCGGGATGCACTATAGAGTTCAGCTACGTCAGTTAACGCCACAAAAAAAGGTTACGAGTACGTAACCTTTTTGCTTTTAGTGACCGCGTTAGGATTCAAACCTAAAACCTTCTCATCCGTAGTGAGATGCTCTATTCAGTTGAGCTACGCAGCCATTGCTTTTAATGGACGGCAAATATACAGGTTTCTAACTTTAGAACAAACTACAAACCCGATAAAAATTGAGAATGAATATAATCAACCACATTTTCAAGGCTTTTTGTTTCTTCAAATACCTTTATTTGCCTGTCGGCCCCGGTACCTTCTTCCAGCATCTTGTGTACATGGCCGATGGCATGCTGGCTGCCCAGGTGCGGAACCACATCGTCTACAAAGTCCAGGAGTTCGTAAATAAGTACCCGGGTATTTACTTCAGTTTCTTTACCAAAATCTATCATGGAGCCATCAATACCGTAGCGGCTGGCCCGCCACTTATTTTCATTAAGCAGGGCACGGCTATACATCATGAAATTTAAATTCTGCCGGCGCAGTTTATACAATTTTGCACAGATGGCCTGGAAGAGAGCGGTGATGGCTATGGTTTCCTTAACCGTCATTGGAATATCACATATCCGAAATTCTACCGTGTTGAAAAAAGGATGCACCCTGAGGTCCCACCATATCTTTTTGCCATTGTCTATACAATTCGTTTTTACCAACAGCTTTATATAATTATCATAATCTTCTATACTGTCGTAACAGTCGGGTATGCCCGTGCGGGGAAACTTATCAAACACTTTGGTACGGAAAGACTTGTAACCAGTAACACGGCCCTCCCAAAAAGGAGAATTGGTACTGAGGGCAAAAATGTGCGGCAGAAAGTACCGGGCACTGTTGGCAATGTGAATGGCCATTTCCCGGGTTTCCATGCCTACGTGAACATGTAGGCCAAAAATAAGATTGCTGCGAGCGGCTTCCTGCAGTTCATTTACGATTTCGTTGTAGCGTATATGCTCTGTTATAAGCTGGCGTTCCCAATGGCTAAACGGGTGTGTGCCACTGGCACCAATCCAAAGGCCGAGGTCGCCGGCAATGCCACTGATGGTTTTACGCAGGGTTGAAACGTCCACAAAAGCTTCATCTACATCGGCACAAATATCGGTACCTACTTCTACCACTGCCTGGTGCATTTCTGCCTTTACTTTTTCCTTTAGTAGCTTATGGCCTTCTTCCACAATTCTTTGTTCATGGCTTTTTAGTTCCCGGGTGGTGGGGTCTATCACCATGTATTCTTCCTCTACACCTACTGTAAATTTTTTGTAGTCTACTGGTCCCATATGATGTACTTAATAATTGATAATGGAATAACTGATAATTGATAATGGGCTAACTGATAATTGATAATGGGCTAACTGATAATTGATAATGGGCTAACTGATAATTTATATAGGAACCCATTTTTCATTATCCATTAAGTGATTATCCCTTTGTTAATATAGTTTTTGTTGGTTGCTACTTCTCTTAATGTATTCTCCCCAGGTGAGGTTGTCGGCACCTTCTACATGATTTTGTGCCCGTTCTATGGCATAGTTGGCAGATGTTTCTACCACCCAGTCAAAGTTTTCCTGGCCCACACTGCTCACTTCAGCATCGGGTGCAGGGTTGCAAAAATCGATGGCATAAGGTACGCCATCTCTCAGGGCAAGTTCTACGGTATTAAAATCGTAACCAAGGTATCGGCAGATCCTTAGTACAATATCTTCCATCTCATTATGACGTTCTGCAGAGGGGGAAAAGTCTGCCACGTAGCGCAGGTGGGGAGGGTTACGTGGTTCGTAAGGCATGATGCGCACATGCTTGCCACCAATGCAATAACAGCGGTAGTATTCGTCAAACTTTATTTCTTCCTGCAGCATCATTACCAACTGTTCGGTTTCAGCGTGCTTTTCAAAAAATTCATCCAGGTTGTTAAGTTGATACACACTTTTCCAACCGCCGCCTGCATGTGGTTTCATGTATGCAGGAAAGCCGATGTATTTTGTAATGCCGTCCCAGTCCAGCGGATAAGCAAGGTTGCTGAAAGATTCTGCAGTGGTGTCCGTAGGTAAATCCCTGGATGGCAGGATGACTGTTTTAGGAACCGGCACACCAATTTTGGTTGCCAGGCAGTTGTTGAAAAATTTTTCATCTGCACTCCACCAAAATGGATTGTTTATTACCGCAGTTCCGCACAGCGCCGCATTTTTTAAATAAGCACGATAGAAAGGCACGTCTTGTGATATCCGATCGAAAATAACTGCGTAATCTGTGGGTTCGCCCTGCATGACCTTATCAATTTTAACAGGCTCAGCTGTCACACCCTCCACATTTTTACTGTTAATCCTTGCTATCAAAGCATCGGGAAAACTTCTTTCTTTACCGTGTAATACGCCAATTTTCTTCATAGTATAGTTGTTTTGTAAGCTGATAGATAGGATGGAAAAACTGTATTCAAATATATTTTTAAGCGGGCAATAAAACAAAACTTTGTTTAAGCACGGCAAAGGTTACTTAATTGTTATGGTTTGCTTAATTTTGGCGCTTATGTCCGTTGAGAAAATAGCTGTTATTACAATAGAAAAACATGTTTTGCAATCAATTCATTTAAACCGGGAGGTTACCGTTGATTGCTACAAACCTACTAAAGGCCTGTCGCTAAATGGTGTGAGTTTATTATTGGTAAATGATGGACAAGACCTGGTAAAAATGTGTTTTGAAGACATATTGGAAGAGTTTACAAACCAGGGAGATACTGCTCATTTATTTTGCGTAGCAATACATTGTGGTGCCGATAGAAAAAATGAATATGGTACGGCAAAGATTTTAGATTACAAGGGTAGGGGAGCCAAAGCATTCGCCTACACAAAATTTATCATCCAGGAATTGCTGCCCTTCATCACCGAAAAATATGCCATTCAATCTTACAAAGAAAAAACTTTTGCAGGCTTTTCCTTAGGTGGATTGTCTGCGCTGGATATAGTGTGGAATTATCCACATGAGTTTACAAAGGTGGGCGTATTTAGCGGTTCTTTTTGGTGGCGGGATAAAGACCAGGATGACAAGGATTTTGATGAGAATGTAAACCGCATTATGCATCGGCAGGTGCAGGAAGGACATTATGCTCATTGGCTTAAATTCTTTTTTGAAGTAGGCACGTTGGATGAAACTGCAGACAGGAATAACAACGGAATCATTGATGCCATAGACGATACGCTGGGCCTCATTGCAGAACTGGTAAAAAAAGGGTATGATCAGAGTCGGGATATTCGTTACCTGGAATTACAGGACGGGCGCCACGACGTGGCTACCTGGGCAAGATCTTTTCCGGAATTTTTAAAGTGGGGCTGGGGCACTAATACGAAGCGATGAAATAAGAGCAATTGAGCATAATAAAAAAGCTATCCATTTGGATAGCTTTTTTATTATGCGTAGTGTTGTTAATTTAGAAATTCAGACGGAGGCCAAGGTTCATCCTCCATGTGTTGGCGGCTGTAATATTACTTTCAAAAGATCTTGTTGGCAATTTGCCGTTTACAAGGTTCATTCTATAAGTAGCTGGCGACGTTGCAGTAGGTGCTGAAGCCACCGCTAAGATAGCACCGTTGTTATAAGTCGTTCTGCGGGAAACACCCCAATCGCTGCTGATCAAATTAGTAAAGTTTTCGATCTCCATGCTGAACTGCAAACCGTAATTTCTTTTACCTTGTAAAGGAAGAATATCTTGCAAAATTCTCAGATCAAGCATACTGAACCATGGCAGCTTAGCTCCGTTTCTTTCAGCATTTTGGCCCTGATGACCTTTCAGGTATTTGTCCTGTGCTACATAAGCAAAGAAAGCGTCGCTCTGCTGTTGTGGTGTAAATGCACCATTGGTTGCAAAAGTAATTTCACTTGGATTCTTAGGAATATAAATCAAGTCATTTGTACCCAAACCATCCTGGTTGTAGTCGTTAGAATAACGGTAGCTGAAACGGAATTGCTCATAGCCGGTGTACACAAGTGAAAAAGTTGTAGAGAGGATCTTAGCGTAATTAATTTTGTAAGAACCGTATGCTACTACACGATTGGGCGTTCCAAAATCGCTATAGGTAAGGTCGAGGTTGTTGTTACCTCTTACGCTTTGAACAAGACTCCAGGCACTAGCTGCCTGAGAACCAGGATTACCGCTTATATCAAACGATTCTGTATGTGTGTAGGCAACTGAGAAATCCCAGTTTTTGCTAAAGCGTTTAGAAAGTTGCGCAGTGATGATACCGGCCCCGCCCTTGCTTGTGTTGGTCAATACCATTGCTTCAGCTATACCAGTGTTTATTCTCCTGCTTGCAGAATTATTACCAAATAATGGTCTTGCATTGGCCCCGGCAGTAATTCCTACAGGTTGTTTTTGATTGGCATTGTATTGTAACAATGCGTTGATGTCTTTGTTGTAGATACCTTCTAAAGTAAGGGTCCACGTCTTACTTAATTTTTGATCTATTGCAGCGCTAATTCTTGCTACCTGCGGCATTTTGAAATTAGGATCAACAATAGCTAATGAACTAGGTAATGGTGGTGTACCAGGTACGCTAGGAATAGAGCTTACATAAGCATAAGGATCAGGATTGAACAAATAGTTACCCAATGTAGCAGCAGGTGCTTCGAAAGGAACTACTGAAGTACCACTGTTGGAAGGTTGGTTAGTGAACCACACAAATGGGAATCTACCGGTAAAGATACCAGCACCACCACGAATGATCAGTTGCTTATTACCGTAAACGTCAAAGTTAACACCAACTCTCGGGCTTAGGTAAGTTCTTTCCTTAGGCCATTTAGAAACGTCAAACTTAATTGGTTGGCCATCAAGGTTAGCAAAGGTGAGATTTGCAATAGAAGAGTTTGGTAACAGGTCATTATTAAACAGGGCTCTGTCTCCTCTCAATCCTACAGTTAATTTCAATTTATTGTTTACACTTATTTCATCTTGTGCATACAAACTGGCCTGGCCAAAATCTAATTCTACAAAAGGATTTCTGCCAGGAGCAGGGTAAGTAATTGCAAAGGCGTTAGGAGCCTTGTTAGTTAAGAAATCATCTACAGATGAAAACCTGTAGTAACTCGTACCATAGCGAATGAAATAATTTTTCACATATATTTTTTCATACGCAGCGCCTGCTGTAATGATGTGCTTACCTGAGGTGTAAGTAATATTATCATTAAAAGTAGTGGTGTTGTTTTGCACATCATTGCCAAAAGAAAATAATTCATAACCTGCAGAAATATAATTGTCTCCACCTTTCTGGATATCTATGAAAGGGAAAATAGCAGACTTAGAACTTCTTTTAGGATCATTTGCCTGGGTATACGTAGCCAAAAATTGATTGGAAAATTTGTTGGAAAAATTGCTTTTTAATTCGAAAGCATAGGAAGTGAGTTCGTTGGTATTAGCATAGTTAGAATTTTGATAACTCATACTATTTTGACTCCACCTATTGCTCGCACCTCTTGGATTGGGTGCACTTGATCCGTTCAATAGCTGGTCATCATCCGTTTTAGAATAGTTATAACGCAAACTGGCAGAATGCTTAGAGCTGATGTTCCAGTCTAATCGCCCAAGTATTTTTTGGTTCTCAGTAAGGAAGTTGCCCAGGTTTTCGTAAGGACCTGTAGCATACCCGTATTTGGTTTGCAAATAGTTGCTCACCCTGTCAAGATCTACTGCTTCTGTTCTGGAAGTATTTGCATCTGTAGCAACACCTGGTCTTGTAGCTTTCCAGTTAACACCTGGTTGATCTACTGTCACTTTTTCTGCATTTACAAAAAAGAATAATTTGTTCTTGATGATTGGGCCACCAATTTTAGCCCCATATGTTTTAGAACTTGATTTGGTGAGGGTGGGAATGTCTTTACCGTTGGCTTTTCTTCCTGTAAAACCTTCGTCCCTGTAGTAACCATATACACTACCTGTAAATTTGTTGGTACCACGACGAGTAGTAGCACTGATGCCTGCACCCGTAAAGTTGGCTTGTCTTACGTCAAACGGACTCACACTCACAGAAATTTCGTCAATCGCATCCAATGAAATAGGCGAAACCGCACCACCTGGTAATGGATTATTACTTAAGCCAAAATTGTTGTTGAAGCTGGCTCCATCAATCTGGATATTATTGTACCTGCCATCACGACCTCCAAAACTGTTGCCACCACCTGCTTGTGGAGTAAGCGTAGTTAAATTGGAAATGCTCCTGCTAATATTTGGAACGGTGGTAATTTGCCTTTCTCCGAAGTTGGTAGAAGTACCAGTTTTAAGAGTCCGGTTGCTTCCAACTGCAGTTACTACCACACCCTCTAGCTGGGTGGTGGCTCCCTCTGCAAGAAAATCTACCTGCTCAGTATTACCGAGTTGAAGATAAATATTCTCTTTTGTTGTAATTGTTTGCCCAACGAAAGTTACCTCTACTTTATAAGGCCCACCCGGGTTAAGGTTGGTAAGGTCATACCTGCCATCTGCCCGGGTAATAGTCATTCGGGTATAACCGGTTGAAGTGTTAGTTGCTTTAACGTTAGCGCCCACTAAACCCTCATTTTTACTGCCCGTTACCACACCTGTAATATTACTCGTAGTAACCTGGGCCATCATTGCAATGGGGAAAAGCAAGAGTGCAAACATCAATCGCACAATCTTTTTAAGTCTCATAAATGTTAATTTTTTTTCGGTGCAAAGAAACATAATAATTGCTGAAAGGAGTCAATTATTATTAACAAATTGTTAGGCAAACAAATAACCTACATCGCTGCATTAGCCTCCTAACTCTGCATTGTATATGGGGTTTTAAAGACATGTGTATACTTTCGAGAAACGAAAACTTGCTAATGCGGTATTTGAAACCTGACTAACTTTGTGTTGAAAAAATTAACCTGCAATGCTTAACAGAATAGAGGAGGCACTTGAAGATCTTCAGAATGGGAAATTATTGATAGTGGTAGACGATGAAGACCGTGAAAATGAGGGCGACTTTATTGGAGCTGCCCGCAATGTTACCCCAGAGGTAATCAATTTTATGAGTACCCATGGCAGGGGCCTCATTTGTGCCGCTATTACCGAAGAGAGATGTGCGCAGTTGCAACTCTCACCCATGGTGCCAGACAATACCTCCCTCCACGAAACAGCTTTTACTGTAAGTATAGATTTGCTGGGGGATGGTTGCACAACCGGCATTTCGGCGCATGATCGTGCAAAAACTGTTCAAGCCCTCATTAACCCCGCCACACGCCCCGAAGACCTGGGCAGGCCGGGCCATATTTTTCCTTTAAAAGCAAAAAGCGGTGGAGTACTCCGCAGAGCGGGGCACACAGAAGCCACCATCGACCTTGCCCGACTAGCTGGTTTTGAACCCGCCGGAGTGCTGGTAGAAATTATGAACGAAGACGGCAGTATGGCCAGACTGCCACAGCTGCTTGAAATTGCACGCAAATTCGATCTGAAAATCATATCTATCAAAGACCTGATAGAATATCGCTTAAAAAAGGAATCTCTGATTGAACTGGAAGTGAGCGTAACCATGCCTACCAAATATGGCAATTTCGAACTCTTGGCTTTCAAGCAGGTAAATACCGGCGACATACACCTGGCCATGAAAAAGGGCGATTGGAAAATAGATGAGCCTGTGCTTGTGCGGGTACACAGCAGTTGCATGACGGGCGATATTTTGGGCTCGCTCCGCTGCGATTGCGGAGACCAGTTGCATCATGCTCTGGAAATTATTGAAACTGCCGGCAAGGGCGTGGTACTTTATATGAACCAGGAAGGAAGGGGCATTGGTCTTGTAAACAAGTTAAAGGCTTACAAATTACAAGAAGAAGGTATGGATACTGTAGAGGCTAATCTGCATCTTGGCTTTGGTATGGACGAAAGGGACTACGGTGTGGGTGCACAAATTTTGCGTAGCCTGGGTATTACTAAAATGACATTGATGAGCAACAATCCTCGCAAGCGTGCCGGATTGCTGGGCTACGGGCTGGAGGTAGTAGATACGGTGTCTATAGAAATGATGCCCAATCAACATAACTCAAAATACCTTTTTACAAAACGAGATAAAATGGGCCACGAGATTTTGAATGGGCTGTAAAAAAGTCTAAAGTCAAAAGTCAATAGGCAATGGGGAATGGGCAATAGGCAATGCCTGCCTGCCGGTAGGCAGGGGCAATAGGCAATAGGCAATAGGCAATGGGCAATGGGCAATGGGAAATGGGCAATGGGCAATGGGCAATTGGCAAAAGGCAATAGCCAAAAGCAAAAGGCAATTGGCAATAAAAAATGTGCGGAAGCGGGTGAATGTGGTAAACTCGGGTTTGTAAAATGATCATCTCTGAAGCCTCAACCCTCAATCCTCAACACCTCAACCCTCACCTACATCACAAATCATACATCACAAATCATACATCACAAATCATACATCATAAATCATA
>JBBSJJ010000084.1:0-17318 GCA_038257335.1 Chitinophagales bacterium
AAACCACTTCATTTGGTTTTAGTTACACGGGCTTTATAACAGTACCTGCAGATGGACAATATACTTTTTATACCAGCTCTGATGATGGCAGCCAATTGTACATAGACAATGTGCTGACGGTAAATAATGATGGCTTGCATGGAGTTGTAGAGAAATCTGGTGTCATTGGCTTAAAAGCAGGTAAACATGCTATTACAGGATTGTTCTTTCAAAATGGTGGCGACAAAGTGTTTACAGTAAGCTACCAGGGAACGGGGCTGGCAAAACAAATCATTCCTGCCGCCGCATTATACCGAATTAATGTTGTTGCAAACAGTATTCCTACTGCAAATGCAGGTGCGGATCAAAATGTGGCAGCCAATACTGTTACTTTAACTGGCAGCGGCACAGATGCCGACGGAAGCATAACCCAATACCAATGGACAAAAATTTCCGGCCCGGGTTGTACCATTACCAATGCAACAAATGCCGGCACCACCGTTACCGGTTTAACTTCTGGCACTTATGTGTTTCAGTTAACTGTTACCGATAACCTTGGTGCAACCGCTGCCGACCAGGTGCAGGTGCTGGTAACCATACCCGCTACAAGCGGTAATAAAACAGTAAAAGTGAATCTTTTTGGAGGCAGTAATCCAATTACAGATCTTCAGTGGAATAACTGGAACCTGCTTGCAGGAGCCAACAGCAGCAACTTTCTTTATGAAGACAGAACAGCCAGTACTATAAAGGCGAGCTTAAGCGGAGACTTAAGGATTGCAGACAACGGTACGAATTATGCCACTGCATCAACTCTGCCTCCATCTGCTGTATTGCGTTACAACAGCTTTGCTACCAGCCAGCGGGAGCTGAACATCCAGGGATTGAATCCTTCAAAATCTTACAGCTTTGAATTTTTTGCGAGCAGGAAAAATTCGGGTCATAAATCAGTGTACGCTATCGGCAATCTGACTGATACCATTAATACAGACAATAATGTAACCGATGTTGCCAGGTTTGTAAACATAGTGCCGGATAATACAGGTTCTATAAAAGTTAGCATCAGCAGAATTGGTGTATATAATTATCTTGGTGGGTTTACCATAACTGAGCAACTAGCTACAATTGCCACTACAGCCAAAATAGCAAACGCAAACGCAGGTGCCGAGCCAGTTGCCCCGGCTACAAAAATCTTCCAGGGAGAAACTTTGGTAGAAGTCAATAACAATACAGTATCGGTTTATCCAAATCCTTTTGTAGAATCCTTTAAAGTACAATTGAATCAAAAAGCAGCAGGAGAATATGTGATGAAATTATCTGCCAGCACAGGCCAAACTGTTTTTTACAAAAAAGTATCCAAGCCTGCATCTACGGTGGTAGAAACCATCAACGTGGGTAATCTTACGGCAGGCACTTATATACTGGAGATCATTTCTGTAGCCAACGGCAGCAAATCTGTTCATAAGGTTATAAAAAATTAAACCCCAATAAACCTCACGAAAAAGGATGGCAATTGCCATCCTTTTTTTATGCGATTTTTTAAGCATTCTTATTCACGGTTGAACGTGTATTTGGTTCTACCGGTTGCTTATGCATTCCAGCACGGAGAGGAGGCAATAAAACAAAGTTGTTGCTTCTTAATAGTACACAGTCTTGAAAAAAGACGGGCATTTTTTTGGAGCCGATGGTTTATCGATGCCTTTTCAATTGATAAAATATCTTCCTTTACAATATGAAAGCAATCATTCACACCACCTATGGCCCGCCAGAGGTTGCTAAGCTAATGCAGGTTGCAAAACCTTTCCCCAAAGCTGATGAAGTTTTGATAAAAGTTTTTGCCAGCACCGTAAACCGAACGGACTGTGGCTTTAGAAGTGCTCAGTATTTTATTTCCAGGTTTTGGAGTGGGCTGCTCCGCCCAAAGTATCAAACCTTGGGTTGTGAATTTGCCGGAGAAATTGAAGAAGTAGGAGTGAACTGTTCCATATTTAAAAAAGGAGACAGGGTTTTCGGTTACAACGATCAACGGTTTGGCGGGCATGGCGAGTATGTGACAATAAAAGAAAATGATGCCATAACATTCATCCCGCAAAATCTCAGCTTTACAGATGCGGCCCCCATCTGCGAAGGAGCCCATTATGCATTAAGTATTATAAATGCAGCAAGAGTAAAGCCGGGGCAACAAATTATGGTAAATGGTGCAACAGGTGCCATTGGTTCGGCAGCGGTACAACTTTTAAAATATTTTGGAGCAACCGTGGTGGCTGTTTGCAACACAAAAAGTGTTACCCTGGTCAAATCTCTGGGAGCCGATATCGTAATTGATTACCAAACACAGGATGTTACAAAGACCAGCCACAGGTTTGATTTTATATTTGATGCAGTGGGAAAATTATCTTTTGGCAAGTGCAAAAACCTATTGGTTAGCAATGGCATTTATATTTCTACAGAGTTGGGTAAGTATGGTTCAAATGTTTTTCTTTCATTGATTACACCCGTGTTTAAAGGCAAAAAAGTGCTGTTTCCATTACCTTCTATGAGTAAGGATACTATAGAATTATTAAGCACACTGGTTGCACAGGAAGCCTATCGCCCGGTAATTGACAGCATTTATAAACTGGAAGATATAGTAGAAGCCTACAAATATGTGGAGACAGGTGAGAAAATAGGAAATGTAGTGATACAGGTGGCCGAACAATAGCTTACCCCAACATTTTTTCGGGCTCTCCAGGTTTTCCGATTCTTTGCTTGAGGTAGCGCCACCGTTATTATAGCAAAGAGCCGGCAAATGCCGGCTCTTCTATTAAAATCTCGTCTCCAGGTAATGTGGCAACATAGCCCGCCAGGTAGGCCAGTCATGTTTGTATTCGTGCCCCCAAATATCCAGTTCATGGGGAATACCTTTACTATTTAAAACTCCTGAAAAATTCAGTGATGCCTGTGGATCTTCAAAATCTCCCCTGCCCGAAAGAATGTGTATGTGCCTGCTCTGGCGAATATTGTTCAAATACCATTCATCTGAAAGATTCGGCACAAAATGAGCCGGCGAATTAAAATACACCTGCTCATCATAAAAGCCCTTGGTATATTCTGTAAGATCATACACGCCGCTCATGGCTATCACGCCATTGATCAACTCGGGGCGCTTTAAAAATAAATTCATGCTGTGCAAAGCGCCAAAAGATGCCCCACAGGTGATGATGGGCGTTTCCTGCGAGGTACAGTTTTTTATAAAAGGCACCACTTCATCAAACACATATTGGTTAAATTGGTTTTGCCTGATGGCCTTGTGCTCGCCCTGCATGTTGTTGTTCAACCAACTTTCGTTGTTAATGCTGTTAATGGAAAACACCCTCACTTTACCAGCATCAATAAAAGGCGCCAGGCAATCCAATAATTGGAAGCGCTCATATTCCAGGTAATCTGCCGCTGCGGTAGGTACCAGCAACAAAGCGAAACCATAATCACCATAACCCACAATGGGCATGTCTTTACCAAGAGCCGGACTATACCAGGAGAATAATTCTTTTGTCATAAGTACCTTATTTTTTGAAAGGATGGGTGATTGTTGTCTAACCCTGACCCTAACCTTTGATTGATTTATTTTATTTATGCCAATGCTTCATAACTCAACCAATTTACTACTCCACCAATCCTTCTTTTACTTCCGTCCAAAGTTCCCGGTAGCATTTAGCGGCGTAACTACTGTTGGCATATTCCATTACAGGTGCTTTGTGAAGTCCCATTTTTTCTACATCACTCAGGTAAGGTACATAGTTCTGAAAAAAGCGTTTATCCTTGTAAAGATCTTCCATTATTTCGTTGTGCATATTTTTTCTAAGGTCTACCATAGAAAAGAAGCACATCATTTTGCTCATGTCCAGGTCTTTTTCTTTGAAATAATCTTTCACCATGATGTAAGTTCTTATAGACAAGGTGGTGGGTATTACGGGCATCAATACAATGTCTGCTGCGCTAAAAATATTTTCGGAAAGTGCGGAGAAGCCAGGAGGGCAATCTATGAACACAAAATCATATTCTTTATCCAGTTGTTTTACGATAGACTTCAGGCGGTTCTTATTACCCTTCATCTCATCTTGAATGATGTCGAAACTTTTAGCAGAATTGTCTGCGGGGATCACATCGAGCATTTCAAAGTCGGTAGAGAGGATGGCATTTTCCAGGTCGGCATCTTTGGCAATTAATTTTTTAATGCCGGGATGTACCTTCGGTTTGGCCTTATAATAAAACGAAGAGGATCCTTGCGGATCAATATCCCAGAGCAGGGTTTTATATCCATCCGCCGCTGCCAGGTAGGAAAAGTTTACACAAGAAGCGGTTTTTCCCACACCACCTTTAAGATTGTACAATGCAATTACGATCATAAAAAAACGGGGTTTAAAAATTATAAAATGAACTGTGCAGTATGGCCTCT
Organism: Chitinophagales bacterium; assembly: GCA_038257335.1. Lineage (GTDB taxonomy): Bacteria > Bacteroidota > Bacteroidia > Chitinophagales > Chitinophagaceae > Ferruginibacter. The sequence continues at coordinate 4,412 of JBBSJJ010000084.1, forward strand.
TTGTAAAAAGCGGAAGGTTTTATATTGCATCTGGCAAAAGACCGCTATTACCTGTTGAACGACGGAAAGATAATAAATAATTTTCTGATATAAATCGGTACACTATGGTAGAAGTTCACCCGCTTGTGAAAATACGTGCTGGCAATTGCACAAAAAAACTATCTTGTCCAATCTTAAAATAAAAAAATAAGCATGATAAATTTGATAAAGAGTTACCTCCTCACTTTGGTGATGGCAGGCTTTGGCCTGGCAGCATCCGCCCAGCAAAAGCCTCTTACAGAAGACCAATATTTTAAATCGAACTTCAAAGGCATTGTGCAACCCCTGCCCATAGCCACCAGTTGGAAAGACAATAATAATTTGCTCCTGATGCGCAATGGCAAGTTATGGATAATGGATGCCAAAAAAGGTACAGAGAGAGAAGCAGGCGAAGCTGATAAAGTAGTACCGCAGGTAAGTGTTAAGCCTGCTGTTTTTTCAAGGAATAAAAATCTCTTTTTAAAGCAGGCAGCCAACGAAGTGCAACTTACCAACGATGATGCCACCGAGATAAACCCCACCTTGAGCCCGGATGGTAACTACGTGGCCTACACGAAGAACAATGATTTATACACCGTAAACCTGCAAACTAAAAAAGAAACCCGCCTTACCACCGATGGCACCGAGCTAATACTGAATGGCTATGCCAGCTGGGTTTATATGGAAGAGATTCTAGGCCGGCCCTCAGCCTATCGTGCATTTTGGTGGAGCCCTGATAGTAAAAACATAGCCTTCTTTCGCAGTGATGATACGGAGGTGCCTGAGTTTATCATTACAGATGCTACGGGTTTACACGGGTATGTAGAAAAAATGCGCTATCCTAAAGTGGGCGATAAAAATCCGGAAGTAAAAGTTGGACTGGTAAAACCGGACGGTGGCAATGTGGTGTGGAGCGACTTTAATGAAAAAGACGACCAGTATTTTGGCATGCCTTTTTGGAAACCCGATGGCAGCGCCCTCCTCGTTCAATGGATGAACCGCAAACAAAACCAATTAAAGATTTGGGATGTAAACCCGGCTACAGGTTCCAAAACTCCTTTTTACACCGAAGAACAAAAAACGTGGATCAGCCTTGACGAGAACGACCGCATACAGTTTCTTGAAAATGGTAAAGGCTTTATACTGCAAAGCGATGCCGGCGGATGGAATCATTTGTATCACTATGACTTGAACGGGAAATTACTCAATGCTATCACTGAGGGCAAGTTTACAGTAACCAGCATTAATAAGATAGATGAAAAAAAAGGGGTTGTTTATTTTACAGGCCGCAGTAGAGAAAATTCAGCCCATTCAGATTTTTACAGAGTGAACCTCAATGGCAAAAAATTACAGCGTCTCAGCTTTGGAGATTACACGCACATGATCAACAACATTTCGCCTGATGGCTCTTATTTTGTAACTACCTATAGCAATGCGACCACTCCTGCAAGAACTGCTTTAGTAAGTAACACAGGAAAAATCATCAAAGAGCTGGGTGACAGCAAAGGGGCGGAATTTGATAATTACCAACTAGCCAAAACGGAAGTACTGAGGGTAAAGAGTGATGATGGCCTGTACGACCTGCCCATGAAAATTACCTGGCCGTTGAATTTGGATAAGACTAAAAAATACCCGGTACTCATTAGCATCTATGGTGGCCCCAATGCCGGAACGGTGATGGATAGCTGGACCCTTTCGGGCGCACAACAATTTTATGCCAAGGAAGGGCTCATACAAGTAGCCATGGATCACAGGGCCAGCGGGCATTTTGGCAAAGAAGGAGTGAATTACATGTACCACAACCTGGGTTATTGGGAAATGAAGGACTACTCTGCGATGGTAAAATGGCTGATTGAAAATGCTTCGGCAGATGCCTCTAAAATTTGCATCACCGGCTTTAGTTACGGCGGCTACCTTAGCAGCTATGCGTTAACGTATGGTTCAGATGTATTTACCCATGCCATGGCCGGTGGCAGCGTTACAGATTGGACCTTGTATGACTCTCATTACACAGAACGCTTTATGGGCACACCTGCAGACAATGCAGCCGGCTATAAAACCAGCTCTGTTTTAAATTATGTAGACAAATACAAGGGCAACCTGCAGATTGTTCATGGTATGATAGATGAAAATGTGCACGTGCAAAATAGCATTCAGCTCATTAGCAAATTACAGGATGCTAAAAAAGATTTCGAGATGATGTTCTACTCCGGAGGGCGCCATGGCTGGGGCGGCAACAAAGGAGCGCATTTTCAAAACCTTAAAACGAAATTTATTTACAAGCACCTGCTACAAAAAGAAGTACCGGCTGGCATGTTGCGTTAGTTGAATATTTTAGATATAAAAAAAGCCACCTGTTCATCAGGTGGCTTTTTTTATATGTGCAGTTTCAGCATTTAAAATATTCAACGCTGCAGCAAATTTGTTTTAGGTATGGAAATAATTGCCGCTCTAAAAAACCAGTACCTTACACATTATATTTTGGTGGTATGCTTTTTGAAACAGCATACCGCAAAGGCTGAACATAAGCTAGCTGTTTCCTGTTTATTTAGCAGCCTTTGGCAAAATGCATTTTATTAATCCATTAAATTTTTATTATGGCAAAGTATTCAAAAGCTGCAGGAAAAAAAGTGGGATCTGCAATGACGGAAATGAAAAAGGGAACCTTAAAAACAGGTTCCGGAAAAAAAGTAACCGATAAAAAACAGGCTGTTGCCATCGGTTTATCGGAAGCAAAAAAGAAAGGGGCAAAAGTACCTGCTAAAAAAGCTGCTCCTAAAAAAGCTGCCGCAAAGAAAGCAGCTCCCAAAAAAACAGCGGCAAAAAAAGCAGCTCCGCAAAAGGTGGCAGCCAATAAAAGAACCGTCGCTAAAAAAGCAAGCCCTGCAAAAGCAGCAGCTAAAAAAAGTAGCCCCGCTAAAAAATCGGCTAGTCCAAAAAAAGTGGCACCTAAAAGAAATGCTACAAAACAAGCAAGTCCTACGAAGCCAACAAGTAAAAAAAACATTTCCGCTCAAAAATCTACCACTCCAAAAAAAGCAGCAGCGCCTAAACGAACTACTACAAACAAGCCCAATAGCACTGCCAAAGCCGCATCAGGCAGCAAAAGAACTGCTGTAAAAACTGCTACGCCGGGTAAAGCTTCAGCAAAAAAAACCAATTCAGCTAAGGCTCAGGGCGGCAACAAAACGGCAGCTAAAGACGTTAGAAGATCCACGCCTGCAGTATCACAAAGTAACAAACAAGTTAACAGGGGTAATAGCAAACCACCTAAAAAGGCAGAAGAAAAGGATATAAAAAAACCTGTGCCAAAGCCAGCGCAACAGGAGGAAATAAAAGAACCTCAGAAAAAGCGGGAAGACCTGGTTGTACCGGTAGAAGAACCCACCAGCCCCGCACCGGAGATGAGCCAGGAAAATAGGAGCCCTATGCCTGCTGACTCATATTCTAAAAGCGGCGATAACTTTCACGGGCATACAAAACCGACCACGTCAAAAAGTAAAATGAAACCGGCAGGCAAAAAGCCTTTGTGGAACTAAATATTTTTTAAGTAAAAAAAGCAAACCCGGAAACTGATTATTTCCGGGTTTGTTATAAACTCAACATGTGGTCTAAATAAAAAGATCATTGTACAACTTTGCTCCGGGTACCACAGAATATTTGCTTAAATCTGTTATACCTTCTGCAGCCAGCACCTCTTCATCTATAAATGTATTGCCCGTGCATTCGGCCGAAGGCCGGGATAAAATAATATGTGCCGCATCTGCAATGATATCTACCGTGCGGCTCATATTCATCAAGGCATCGCCACCCAATAGATTTTGCACCGCTGCCGTAGCTATGGTGGTGCGAGGCCAAAGTGCATTAGCGGCTACGCCATACTGTTTTAGTTCGGCAGACAAGCCCAATGCTATCATACTCATATCGTATTTGCTGATGGTATAAGCAAGGTGATGGGCAAACCATTTCAGGTCCATATTAATGGGCGGAGAAAGATTGAGAATATGCGCATTGGTTCCTTTCTTCAGGTAGGGTATGCAGGCACGGCTCACCATAAATGTTCCCCTCACGTTAATGTCGTACATCAGGTCAAAGCGTTTGGGCTCTATTTTTTCTGTAGGCGTGAGGTTTATGGCCGAGGCATTATTGATAAGGATATCAATGCCGCCAAACTTTTCAGCAGCCTGCTCTACTACCTGTTGTACCTGGTCTTCAAAACGGATATCGCATTGCACGGCCAGGGCTTTACCACCTGCTGCTTCCATTTCGGCTGCAGCAGAAAAAATAGTGCCACCCAACTTTGGGTTTTCCTCTACGCTCTTGCTGGCAATAACGATATTGGCTCCTTCGGCAGCCAGCTTTAAACCAATTGCTTTACCAATGCCGCGGCTTGCGCCGGTAATAAGAACAGTCTTGTTTTTAAACATTGCTATTTTTGTTAGAGGTGAATGGTCAATGGGTCAATGGGCAATGGGTCAATGGGCAATAGCGATGGTCAATGGGGCAATGGGCAATGGTCAATGGGCAATCAATGTCGTTTAGTCAGGCTGTGCGAAACCGTAATCAACCGCCAACGGCGGTTTACGTTAACTAAACGACATTGAATGGGCAATGCCTCCCTTTCACTTTTGATTTTTGACTTTTCACCTTTGACTTTTGCCTTCCACCTTTGAACCCCGTCCAAACGCTCAGCCCGGCAGGCTTTCACCTTTGACCTTTCACTTTTGCCTTTTTACTTTTGCCTTTTTACTTTTACTTTTCAAATTTACCCCAGCACCGCTTCATGCGTAATCTCGGCGTTCAGCAATTTTGAAATCGGACAATTTTTTTTCGCATCTTCCACGGCGGTATCAAATTGTTCCTTGCTGATGCCCGGAACCTTTGCACTTACTTTTAAATGAGAGCCCGTTACAGCACCGGCAGCAGGATCGAGTGTGATGGTGCACTCTGTATGTATTTCATCTGGCGTGAAACCAGCAGCATTCAACACAAAACTCAATTTCATACTAAAACAACCTGCATGAGCAGCTGCTACCAACTCTTCTGGATTGGTGCCCACGCCTTCTTCAAAACGGGAGTTAAATGAGTACTGGGTTTTATCCAGCGTGCCACTTTGCGTACTTAGGTTTCCTGTTCCTTCTTTTCCGGTACCGTTCCATACGGCTGTTGCATTTCTTTTCATTGTATATATTTTATGAATGATTGATTAATTTCTGAAAATACTCATTTTCATCAAAACCCAGTATTATTTCGCCATTAACTTCTATAATGGGTCTTTTGATAACGCTGTTATTGGCCTGCATCAGGGCAATGGCCTGCTCCGCTGTGCCGGGCACTGCCGCTCCTTCTTTTGCAAGACTTCTCCAGGTGCTGCTACGCATATTGAAAACCGTTTCCCACTTGGCCAGGGTGCACCATTCCTTTAGTTTCCCTTTGCTGATGCCCTCTTTTTTATAATCATGAAAATCAAATTCAAGGTTGTTTTGCTTTAACCAAAGCAAGGCCTTTTTAACCGTGTCACAGTTGGGAATGCCGTATACTTTTAAATGCATGCTGTATTTATTTTGATTCCCATGCAAGCAGAAGCAAGCTTACATAGGGAATTGTGAAGAGGGTATTTTGATCATACCCGTTGTTTTCATGATATGCCTTTGCTTAAAATCCTGGCTGGCTTCCATACCTACACCATCTATAATATGGGTAAGGGTTCTTATACGCACAGGCTTATCTGTATAAAACTCATAGCCGGTGCGGCTCCTGTCCCAATAGAGTTCATCGGTGTGGAGGGTTTCTTTTTTGATGTTGATGACTTTTACACTGTCTTTTAAAAAGACGATGTTTTCGCTTTCCCGGTAGCGGCCATACAGGGCCGTCATGGTACTTTCAATTTTACCTTCCTCATCGTAAAAATTTACTTCCAGCGTTTTGGGAAATTCAATATAAGTGATGGTATCCTGCACCCGCAACATGAGTGGCGAAGTAAGTATGGCCTTTGTTTTACCCCCTGTTGTAAATGTAAGCGTAATGATCCTTGCCTCTTCTACACCGAGTTTTTTCGTGAACAGACTTTTAACTTCCGCTTCGTCGTTTTCGCAGGCCAATAAAAAAAGGCAGCTCACTAAGAGGACTGCCCTGAAAATTTTATATGTAGGAGTGAGAAGCAAGTATTAAGTAGTAAGTATTAAGTAGCAAGATTTAAGTAGTAAGTATTAAAGCTGTATAGTTGCTATTTTCTATCTGTCATCTAACCCCCTGTCATCTGTATCTTCTCTAACCCCTGCCAGCGAACACCTCTCATCCAACCCCTGTCATCTAACAACTGTCATCTAACATCTATCTTCTAGTCATACTTAGGCTTAAAGAACCAGCGTGCATTCATAGAGACACCAATGCTAAAGCGCAAAATATTTTCACGGAGGCTTTGGCTTTGTTTGCTACCCCTGGCCCCAACTTCTATACCGGTATTTAACACCACTACTTCCCTCACATACGCACTGCGGGCAAGAGAGGTAAGGGGTAAACCAGCGCCTACAGTAAGCCCATAGTTAGGCCTGCTGTTATCATTTATCTTTACGTAATCGCTGCCGTAATACAAACCAGCCCTATATTTTACGAAGCTCCAGTATTTGCTCGCTGGCGTATTGTCTTTTGCAGGCTGGTACTGGCCGCCCACTCTTACCATATAACTGTTTTGTAAAGCATCGGGTTCACCATAGTAACGGTAATCGCTCCAGTTAGTCAGCTCCAGGTCTGCTCCAAATACAAGGTTCCTTTTTACATACGTAAAACCAAATCCGTAAGTAGCAGGTAATTTCACTTCACCTTCCACATCGTTGGTAAAACTCACGGTATCTATATTGATAAAACCACCGTTGCCATCGTAAGTTATCGTTTCTTGAATCTCGCTTCTTTTTGCACTCAGGTTTTGTTGCAGGTTGGCGTAAGCTCCCAAACGCAGGAGGCTCTTTTTATCTTTGCTTACAATATCATACTGCATACCAGCATTTACAAATACGCCCCCAAATCTTGTTTTAACAGCCGTGTTAGACGGGTAATGAAAAGTAGAATCGTTTTTAATTTCTCTTTGGGTAGAATAATCTTTGCTGCCAAAACTATAGCCTGTACTAAGGCCGAGACTAAAATTTTTGAACTTGATACCTGTACTTACGTTGGCCTGCGAAATGCCGCCGCTACCCTCATACAAGGTACTGATGCTGTCTACCGGTGTGCGCTCGCTCGTACTTATTTTATAGTTAATCCTTGTTACGGGTCTCAGTCCGAAACTTACTCCCCAGAACTTATCTTTCTTCATCATTTTTTCTGATGCAATCGGAAAGCCTATTTGCAGGTAAGAGATAAGTGTATTGACAGAAGTGAATTTATCGGGAGAGTTATTGCTTTTCAAGTTCCTGATATCGATGTCGGCCCCGAGGTCGAAGATCGTACTTCTTACTCCGCCCAAAGATGCCGGATTTACGAAGTTGATACTTTGAAAATCAGAATAGCCGGCAGCAATGCCACCCATTCCACGGCTTACAACATTTTGATTGGGAACCACATCACCTACACCATAACGGGAGTAAGGAGAATTTTCCTGGGCAAAGACTACGGAGGTAATAAAAAGGGCAGAAAAAATGGAAAAAGTTCTCTTAAACCGGGCAGTTGTTAATTTCACTAAGCGCATACAAACCTTTAAATAAAAAATGATGGTCGGCAAATATCTTGTATTTAATTTGACTTGCAAAATAGGCCGAATTGCCCCCGGTTAAAACGACGTTAAAGTTGTTAAATTTTCCCTCATATTTCCCTATGAAGCCCTCTATTTCATTGACTATCCCGAGGATGACGCCACTCTGTAAATTGGTTTTGGTATCGTATCCTATGAGGGGGAAATTCCAGTCGGCGGTAGCCAGCGGCAACTTTGCCGTATAATCGTGCATCGATTTAAAGCGCATATCCATACCGGGGGTTATGGCGCCACCAAGAAACTGGTGATATTGGTTAATAAAGTTATAGGTGATGCAGCTACCCAGTGCAATTACAAGGCTATTCTTGCCTGGAAAATAGCGCACCGCTGCAGACATGAGGGCCAATCTATCAGCTCCTATAGATTCCGGCTTGCCCACAGGCGTGGTAAAATTAATTTTGGTGAGATGCGATATTATGTGAAAATCGGTTTGTGCAGCCAAAACGGTTTCTATACCTGGCTGGTGGTCGATAACTGAAGAAAGGATGCTGCGGACCGGCTTGTACTCATCCACCAACGCCCGGATAGTTGCATCGCTGTCATCTGCCAAAAAGCGCTCCTCCTTCAATATTTCCCCGCTAAATACCGCCACTTTCAAGCGGGTATTGCCAAAGTCGAAACAAAGTGTTGTCATGAAAAACGAGATGGGTTAAGAAAATTTGAAACCTTCCAGGCTTTTAAAATGGCCGTTCATTTTAATTTTGCCTTTTAGCAGGTCCATATGCTCCATAATAGGAACTACCTTGGCAAGGTGGCGTTTTAAAAATTCCTGTCTTTGAAGTTCCTGCGGCAGTTCAAGTAAGCGATATTCCTCTTCTATGGACAGGCCTGCATGATGAGCTACATCAAAACTGTTTAGTTCTGCATCGGGCTTTGAAAACTCTTTGCTAATGTTGAGGCTGTTGTGCAGGGCTCGTATGCCTTTCAAAATTAATTTCATTTTGGTGGGGCTGCTCTTGGCAATATTGCCAGGGTAAGTTACTATGGCACCGCTGTATAATTTTTCAGGAAGTTCTTTTACAATTTCCAAAATGCTGAACACCTGTAATCCTGCTGTTTTGATGTCCATCCGATCGTCTTCATACTTTTTACTGATCTCTTTTACCTGCAACAGGGTGCCCATCTCCATCATTTTGCCGCCTATTACTGCGGGTATACCAAACGGCTTCCCGTTGGCAGCACATTCTACAATCATCTGCTTATACTTGGGCTCAAAGATGTGTAGGTTCAGTTCCTCGCCGGGATACACCACAATGTCTAAAGGAAATATCGGAATGAAATTGGTCATCTATTACTGCAAAATAAATAAAACTAATTTTATCAACCCATCTTAATCATAATTTTCCCGAACCTTTGCAAAATAAAGGATAGGTTGTACTCATAATATTTTTGCATGGTAATAATTCAGATGGACGGCGGGCTCGGTAATCAAATGTTCCAATATGCCTTTTATCTCCATTTCTCCAGCCGACACCTTACCACCAAAGCAGATATTTCTCAATTCAAAGATTACAAACTGCACAACGGTTATGAGCTGGAACGTATTTTCAACCTCAAAGCATCGTATGCAGGTAAAAGAGAAAGGGCAATTGTAAATGCCTTGAGTAAATGCATGCATTTACTAAGCAATCATCCTTACAGAGAAAAAGCCAGGCGTCAATGGCAGTTCCAGGAATCTTTTACACGGGTTAAATTTGGATTACTAAGGGGCTACTGGCAAACAGAGAAATATTTTGAGGCCATCTCTCCCACTATCAGAGCACAGTTTAGGTTCCCGGCTTTGCAGGATGAAAGGAACAAGCAATTGCTTACAAAAATACAAAGTTGCCCCTCAGTGAGCCTGCATATTCGCCGGGGCGATTACATGAATTCGGCACAGCCCTCAGGCCTACCGATTGCTTATTATTTAGAAGCCATTAGTTTGATAAATGCCAGTGTACCCGGAGCCTGCTATATTATTTTTTCAGATGACATTACCTGGGCCAGGCAACATATAAAAGAAAAGAATGTATGTTTTGTAGATTGGAACCGTGATGGCGAAAGTTTTAGAGATATGCAACTGATGAGCCATTGCCAACACAATATTATAGCCAACAGCTCTTTTAGCTGGTGGGGTGCCTGGCTAAACAACCACGAAAACAAAATAGTGATCGCCCCACAACAATGGATGCCGGGGTTGGGCGCTACTACGGACATTATTCCCAAGGGGTGGATACAGGTGCCTGTAGCGTACGATGGGGCATCAAAATAAAAAAACATACATGAAAAGATTATTGAACAGGATGCGCAGTTACTTTCTATTTCTGCAAGACCTAAAAGAAATAAAAAGGCAAAAAGGGCAGGACACTACTTTTCCGCTTGGCAAAAACAAAAAAATACTGCGGGAAAGATTTGAAGAATCCGGCGTTATGTCTGGTCATTATTTTCACCAGGATCTTTATGTGGCTCGCCGCATTTTTCAACACAATCCCCAGCGGCATGTAGATGTTGGTTCCCGCACAGATGGCTTCGTGGCCCATGTGGCTGTGTTTAGAGAAATAGAAATTTTCGATATTCGAGAGCAGACAAAGAAGGTTAAAAATGTAATTTTTAAACAGGCTGATCTCACCCAATTACCAGCAGAGTTGATCAACTATTGTGATTCTATTTCTTCCCTGCATGCCATTGAGCATTTTGGGTTGGGCAGGTACAATGATGCCATAGATTATTTCGGTTACCTAAAAGCCATTCAAAACCTTGGGCAGATTTTACAACCTGGTGGCAGGTTTTACTTTTCGGTTCCCATGGGGCCACAGCGCATTGAGTTCAATGCACACCGGGTATTCTCCATTGCGTATGTGTTAGAGTTGTTCCACGAAAAATTTGTGCTCAATCATTTTTCCTATGTGAATGATGCGGGGGATATTTTTGAGGACGTGAATCTTACGCAAGAAGCAATTGAGAACAATTTGGGCTGCTGGTATGGCTGTGGTATTTTTGAATTTACCAAACGGTCCTAAACAACATTGGAGCAGATGAACATCCTGGAACTAAATTTTGAAAGGGGCTGGCGGGGTGGCGAAAGACAAACTATTTATAATATACAGGGTCTTGCTGCAGCCGGCATCAGCACGCACTTGGTGTGCAGAAAAGGATCGGCCCTACATAAGAACGCCTGCAAACTAGGCCTTACGGTGCATGCTTTTCAATCGAAGTGGGGCGTACTCGCTTTTCTACTTATTCAAGGCAAGCAATACCAGGTTATGCATGCGCAAACTTCGCAAATACTTACTTACTGCGTTTTTACCAGGTTATTCCATGGTGCCAGCGTAGTGTTTACCCGCAGGGTAAATTACAAGCAAAAAGGATTTCTCACTCGTTTAAAATACCAGTATACCAGCATGTTGGTTGCCATCAGCCAGGCTATTCAACAAACGCTGGCAACTTTTTCTGGCAGAAAAGATATTGAGGTTATCTCTGATATTGTGGTACCCATTGCAACCGACCATGCCCGCATTGATGGCCTAAGGCATCAACTCAATATTGGTAACAAACACATCATGGGTACCACGGCAGCACTCACTTATGAGAAAGATCCCTTCACTATGTTGGCAGCAGTAAAAAAACTCGCTGCAAATAGAAAAGATTTTGTGTTCCTGCATTTTGGTGCCGGCAACCTTGAGGAAGACCTGCGGCAAAAGATAGCTGCCGAAGGTTTGCAGGAGCATTATCTGTTAATGGGCTTTGTAACTGATGTAGAAGCTATATTGCCTTTGCTGGAAATATTTGTAATAAGCTCCAGCCAGGAAGGGCTGGGCAGCAGCGTGCTGGATGCATTTATCAAAAAAATACCGGTGGTATCTACCAATGCAGGTGGGCTGGCCAATTTATTGGACAACGATCGGGGCATTGTTTGCGAAGTAGGAAATGCCGCAGCTATTGCGGCAGGCATTCAGCAACTGCTGACCAACAAGGTACTTGCAGAAGCTTACACCCAAAAGGCTTTTGCCTATGTACAGGAGTACCATAGCATGGATTTCATTACCAGAAAATATATTACTTTGTTTGAAAATATTGCCACCGCAGCAAAATAAACAACGCTCACCATGAAGGCTTCTGTCGTAATTTCTTATTATAAAAATCTTCCCAACCTTGCACTTATCCTGCAGGCTTTGAACCAACAGGCAGCCCGTGGATATTTTGAAGTACTTATTTCTGAAGATGATGATGCTACAGAAACGGTTGAGTTTTTACAACACTGGAAGACTATTGCAAAATTCCCCATCTTACATATATCACAAAGGGATGACGGCTTTAGAAAATGCAGGGCACTGAACAAAGCCGTGGAAGCAGCTAACAGCGATCTTATTATTTTTATAGATGGCGATTGCATTCCGCACCCGCAATTTGTGCAGCAGTACATCAACAATAAAAAACCAGGGCGTGTGATGTACGGCCGCAGAGCCATGCTGAGCGAAAAAATATCCCAGCAATTATGGTCTACAAATAAACTAGATATTCTGAACCCAGTAAACCTGCTTGCAACAGGTTGCAAAAGAGTAGAGGAAGCCTTGTTCCTTCCTTTTTTGCCGCAACAATTTAAAACGAAACACAAAGACAGGTTACTGGGCTGCAATATGGCTATTAATAAAAAAGAATTGCTGGGTATTAATGGCTTTGACGAAGACTATATAGCCGCCGGTGCCGGCGAAGACAGCGATATAGAATGGCGGTTAGAGGCTTTAAAAGATGTAAGCTTTTACTCCATGAAGTTCCAGGCAATTGTTTACCACATTTTCCATCCGCTGCGTTTTACGCCAGCCATGGAAAGATTGAATTACGATATACTACACCACAAAATGCAAGACGGATTTTTTGCCTGCAAAAATGGACTTCAGAAACTACCCTAAACACTATGAAAATTTTATACTTGTGTAGTTTACGTTTCGATTACCTGCAAGACCTCACCTATTCGGGGCTGGTGAAATTGTTGGGCCAGCAAAATGTAACAGACTATCCCTGGAATGCCAAGTTTCATTTGCCCGTAAAGGACTATCCAAAGAACTTAGGCTTTACATCCTTTACGTCTCCCTTACGATTAAAAGTAGATTTCAAAAGTTTCGATCTCATAATACTTGCTGCTGCAAAAAAAGATGTGTTGGA
>JBBSJJ010000085.1:0-16969 GCA_038257335.1 Chitinophagales bacterium
AAACTGAGTTTTATTAAAGTGGCCTGCCAGCATCAAATACCCATGGTGAGCAGCATGGGTGCCGGGGGCAAATTAGATCCCACGCAAATACAGGTAGCGGATATTTCAAAAACGTACAACTGTCCATTTGCGCAGCAGTTACGAAAAATGCTAAAGAAAGATAAAATTTACAAAGGGCTGGAGGTTGTTTTTTCTCCGGAAGAAAATGTAAAAGAAAGCCTGATGTTGACGGATGGTAGCAATTACAAAAAATCTGCCTACGGCACCATGTCTTATATGCCTGCTGCGTTTGGAGCCGTGGCCGCTTCGGTAGCCATTCGCCATCTTATGGCGATAGCATAATTTTTGTAGAATACCCCGATTTGAACAATCGGCTTAACAGTAACTTTGTAACAAAGAAATAGCATGTCAAAACTTTCGGTAAATATTAATAAACTTGCTACGCTTCGCAATGCACGTGGCCACAACAATCCAGATATCGTGCAAGCCGCTTTGGATATTGAGCGGTTTGGGGCAGATGGCATCACGGTACATCCGAGGCCAGACGAACGCCATATTCGCTACCAGGATGTATATGATTTAAAAAACGTACTGACCACCGAATTTAATATTGAGGGAAATCCTACAGAAGAAAAATTTGTACAGTTGGTGTTAGATAATCGGCCGTCCCAGGTTACCCTTGTACCAGATGCGCTGGGCCAACTTACGAGCAACCATGGATGGAATACGGTGGAACATGCAGACTATTTAAAGAACATGATTTCTGTATTTAAAAATGCCGGCATTCGTGTTTCCATTTTTGTAGACCCGGTTAAAGAAATGGTAGAAGCTGCCAAAGCAACCGGAACCGACAGAATAGAACTTTATACAGAAATGTATGCTACCTGCTTTGCAAATGGCGAACCGGCAAAGGCAATCGCGGCTTACATAGCAGCAGCTGAAATTGCCAATGAGCATGATCTTGGTATCAATGCCGGCCACGATCTTGATCTAAATAATCTTGGTTATTTTGCCAGCCACATTCCTGGCTTGCTGGAAGTTTCCATTGGGCATGCGCTGGTATGCGATGCTATTTACATGGGTTTAGAAAATGCCGTGCAGTTGTACAAACGTTGTTTAAAATAAAAGAGGTTCGCCGTTTTTGCAACCGGCGAACCTCTTATGAATATTTTAAAATCTTACTTAATCAATGAAGCCAGTTTGGCTTCCAGAGCTGGCCCTCTTAAATTCTTACCCACTACATTGCCATTTGGATCTATCAAAAAGCTCTGCGGAATGCTAAAAATCTCGAACTGCTGAGATACTGCATTGTTCCACCCATTTAAATCGCTCACATGCGTCCAGGCAAGTCCATCTGCTTTGATAGCATCCATCCAGGGGCCCTTTGCCTTGTCCAGCGATACGCCTAACACAGTAAAGTTTTTATTTTTATATTTTTGATAAGTAGCCACAATATTTGGATTCTCCTGGCGACAAGGCCCGCACCAACTAGCCCAAAAATCTACCAACACATACTTCCCCTTAAAGGATGCAAGACTGATATCTTTTCCCGAAGTATCGGCCTGGGTAAAATTAGCCAGGGGTTTTCCTATGGGATTCTTCTTGTTCTCTTTGATGAGTGTGGCAAGGTAAGCTCCAATGGATGCCTCTTTGGTAGCAGCAGGCAGATTGTTATACATCGTTTCCAACTTATCGTTGTCAGCTGTTAGCTGGTTGTGCCTGTAAATTGCCAGGGGAGTAATATAAGAAGTTGGATGAGAACTAATGAACTGTTCAAATTCTACAGCGGCCTTTTTTTGTGTGGCTGCATCTGCTGCGTCGGGCTGGGTAAAGAACTCTTCGTAAGGTTTTGCTACATCGTTGAAAGCAATAAAATCGTTGTGGGAAGAAGAACCCTTGATGCTTGCTTTTTCGAAAGCATCTTTCGTTCCATTGATGTTCACCTTGCTGTTGTCCAGAAAAATACTGAGGTAAGGTGGTTGGCTGTTGATGGCAAGAATCCTAAAATCGGGCGCAGTCATTTTACCATTCAACGAAAATTGTCCGTTTACAATTTTTCCGCTGGCCTCTGAGGCACCAGTGTTGGGATTGATCACATCAATGGAAGTGTTATCAGGAAAACCGGTTATATTGCCGGTGATGCTGTAACCATCAGCCATGGTAACCGAAGTAACTTTGGTAGTTCCGTTTTGGCTTTGAGCAAAACCAGTAAGAGGTAATAAAGAAAGGGCAAGAAGATATTTTTTCATTTTTACTATTTATGACTGCAATGTAAGATGTTTATTAAACTGAAAAACAAGGGTTGCTTATTATTAACAAGCCTTAAAGGTTTTTGATTTGCCCGATGAAATGAGCGGTTGTTTCATGAATGTTGTCCGTACCAGCCAGGGCCTTTATATAAGCACTTCCTATAATAGCCCCAGCTGCAAACCTGCATGCAAAGTCAAAGGTTTCTTTGTCTTTTATACCAAAACCAATCAACACCGGGTTAGTCAGTTTCATATCTTTTATGCGGTTAAAGTATGCCTCCTGGTGGCTCATGTCGGCATCTGTGCCGGTGGTAGCAGAGGAAGACACTGCATAAATGAAACCTTTAGACAACTTATCTGCGAGGCGAATTCGTTTTTCGCTGGTTTGAGGGCTGATGAGGAAAATAAAGTGCAAGCCATATTTCGCAAAAATGGGCTGGTAAATTTTTTCATACTCGTACAAGGGCATATCTGGTAGAATAATGCCGGCTATACCCATGGTTGCCGCATCCCTGCAAAAGTTTTCAATGCCATATTGCATCACGGGGTTTAAGTAACCCATCAATATAACGGGTACCGTTAGCCGATCTTTGATGTGGTGTAGCTGCTCAAATATTTTGCCGATGCCAATACCGTTTTCTATAGCTTGCATATTGCTTTGCTGAATCACCGGGCCATCTGCAATGGGATCGCTGTAAGGGATACCCAGCTCAATTATATCTGCTCCATTCTCCTGCAAAGCAAGCATCACCTTGCCCGTATCTTCCAACTGCGGAAAACCGGCTGTGCAATAAATATTCAGTATGTTTTTTTTACCGGAAGCAAAAAGAACATCCAGTTTGTTCAAACTATGTCCGGTTGCTGCAGCTTGTAATTTTATATTCTTCTGGATCGCTTTGCTTGGCTTCATCTTAGGTTTTTAATCGCAAGTTGGTTCAATTGTCTATTTAATGTACTTAAGATAGGTGGAGAGATCCTTATCTCCCCGGCCACTCAGGCAAACAACTACCCTATCCGTTTTCTTAAAAGAAATATTTTTTAACACGTACAAAGCATGAGCAGTTTCCAAGGCCGGTATGATGCCTTCTGTTTTGGAAAGATCCATGGCTGCCTCTAAAGCTTCTTCGTCTGTGGCGCTCATAAAAGTTCCCCTACCACTTGCAAATAAATTTGCATGCATGGGGCCAATGCCAGGATAATCAAGACCGGCCGAAATGCTGTGTGGTTCCGTAACCTGGCCATCTGCTGTTTGCATCAGCAAACTTTTACTGCCATGCAAAATACCTGGTGTACCTAGTTGCGTGGTAGCTGCAGACATACCGGAAAAAATACCACAACCTGCGGCTTCTACGGCCACTAATTTTACTTTAGGTTCGTTTATAAAATGAAAAAACGCACCGGCTGCGTTACTGCCTCCACCCACACAGGCTACTACATGGGTAGGAAGTTTTTTACCGGTTACCTTTTGCAATTGTTGTTTTATTTCTTTGCTGATAACGCTTTGAAAACGGGCTACCATGTCTGGATAAGGATGCGGCCCCACCACGCTTCCAATAATGTAATGCGTATCATCCGGATGGTTGATCCAATCCCTGATGGCTTCATTGGTAGCATCTTTAAGCGTCTTACTACCGCTGGTGGCTGGCACTACTGAAGCTCCCAGCATTTTCATACGTGCCACATTGGGAGCCTGTCTTTCTATATCTTTTTCTCCCATGTACACGATGCACTCAAGGCCCATCAAAGCACAAACCGTTGCGGTAGCTACGCCATGCTGGCCTGCTCCCGTTTCGGCAATAATGCGCTTTTTGCCTAACTGCTGTGCTACCAGCACCTGGCCAATAGTATTGTTAATTTTATGCGCACCAGTATGACAAAGGTCTTCTCTTTTTAAAAAGATACTGGCACCATAGCGATCACTTAAATTTTTAGAAAAATACAACGGTGTGGGCCTGCCTACATAATCTTTCAACAGTAAATTAAAGGCTGCTTTAAATTTTTTAGTGGCTATAATATCCAGGTATCTTGTTCGTAGTTCCTCTACGTTGGGGTACAACATCTCAGGGATAAATGCACCACCAAAATCTCCGTAATACCCATTCGTGTCTGGCTGCGCCAGGTTTTTTTTCTTGTTCTTAATTTTCATCTTCATCATTTCATCTTTAAAAAGCCAATTGCCAAACGATACTGGCAATTTAATGTAACAACAAAACGGTTGATTAAAAGTTGCCAGTTACTTTTTGCCTTTATGCCATCAGAGCCCTGTGTGTTACTTTAAACCATGCATAAATTTCAACACCATGGCCATGTCTTTTACGCCGGGTTCTTTTTCAAAAAGGCTGTTGAGGTCTGCGCCGAAATAATCGGGATGTTTGAAATCCTTCACTGCCTGTGCATCTTCTGGTCCTATGCCGCCACTGAGAAAAAATGGTTTTTCAATCTTTGCTTCAGCAATAATTGACCAGTCAAACTTTTGACCACTGCCACCGGTGCCATCTGCCCCCCTATTGTCGAAAAGGTAGTAATCACACACGCCATCATAAGGTGCCACCAGCTCATCGATATCGGTAGTTTCGGCGCTAATATTAAAAACTTTTATTACTTCTACCTCGGTAGAAAGGTCTTCGCACATTTCGGGAGTTTCCGAGCCATGCAACTGTACCGCATCAAGGTCATATTTATCGATGGCATCCAACACTTCAATCATTTCTGGATTTACAAATACCCCCACTTTTTTAAGATCAAAATCTGAATTTTTTAATGCCGCTGCGTCTAACTTGTCGCCAATATAGCGGGGAGATTCTTTGTAGAATATAAGCCCTGCGTAGTCAACGTTTAAGCCATCTAGCTGTTGTAATTGTTTCAAGGTGGTAATGCCACAAACTTTTATATTCATTGAGTTATTTTTTGAGCCGTAGCCCTGTTTAAAAATTTATAAGTTGATAAATGCTCGGTTAATGTTCGTTTTGAAGCCGGTTTACAAAAGTTTCAAAGGCCTTTGCAGGATCGGCCTCCTTCATAAATATTTCTCCTATTAAAAATCCCTGGAAGCCTGCATCCTTAAAGCGTTTTATGGTGGCTACATCGCTGATACCACTTTCGGCAATTTTTACGATACCACCTGGTATTTGCTTTGCCATTTTCAACGAACGGTTAATATCAACTGCAAATGTTTTAAGGTTCCTGTTGTTGATGCCCACCATTTCTATAGATTCACAAATATGATCCAATTCACTTTCATCGTGCAATTCAAGAATCACTTCCAACTTAAGTTCTTTTGCATAAGCAGCCAGGAATTTTACTTCTGCTCTTGTGAGGCAGGCAGCTATCAGCAATACCACATCTGCCCCCATAGCCTTTGCAGCCATTATTTGGTAAGCATCTATCATAAAATCTTTTCGCAAAATGGGTATGTCATTTACCCTTGCCAGCACCAGGTCGTGCGTACTTCCTCCAAAAAATTCATTGTCTGTTAGTACAGAAAGCCCGGCGGCACCATGAACTGTATAAGCTTTAGTAATTGTCTCTACATCTGCATACTGGTTGATGAAACCTTTGCTGGGAGATTTTCTTTTAAACTCGGCAATAATACCGGTGGAACTGCTGTCCATTAATTTCGCCTTCAACGACAAGCTCTGCCGGGAAAAATATTTACTAGCCATAAGTTCGGCCTCTGTAACCAGGCCTTTTCTTACATTTACCTCTTCCTTTTTATGTAATATAATCTTGTCTAAAATATTCATTAAGCTGCTATTAAAGTTTTTAAACTGTTGTATGCCTTCCCGCTTTCCAGGCTATCTACAGCTAATTGGTAGCAAACTTCGTAATTATTAAACTTTCCGGTGCAAAATAATGCCATGGCAGCGTTGGCTATCACTACCGCATTTTGTGCCCAGCTACCTTCTCCTTTTATTATTTTAAGAAAGATAGCGGCAGACTCTTCGGCTGTATTACCACCATATATATCTGTAGGCAATACAGTCCTTTTGCCAAGAGCTTCTGCACTCATCACTTTTTCGCCAAGGTTGGTTATAACTTTTGTATCGCCGGTGAGCGAAATTTCGTCATAGCCCTCCAAACTGTGTATGATTGTAAAAGCGGTGTTTCCTTGTTGCAACATATAATTATATAATCGGGCCATTTCCAGGTTATAAACACCTACCAATTGATAGGCTGGCGAAGCGGGGTTGACCATGGGGCCTAACATATTAAAAAAAGTGCGCACCCCTAGTTTCTTCCTTATCCCTGCCACCGCTTTTAATGCCGGGTGAAACATGGGTGCATGCAGAAAACAGATATTAGCCGTTTCCAACTCTTTGTTTAAAACGGCAGAATCGGTTTTAAACTGGTACCCCAGTTGTTCCATTACATTAGAAGAACCGCTTATAGAAGTAGCCCCATAGTTGCCATGTTTAGCTACTTTGTTGCCAGTACCTGCTACTATAAAACAACTTAAAGTAGAAATATTGAAAGTGTTCTTTCCATCACCACCAGTGCCTACAATGTCCATCACATCATGGTTCTTCACGTCAACCGGCAATGCCAATTCCAGCAAAGCATCCTTGAACCCAAGCAATTCATCGATGGTAATCGTGCGCATCAGGTACACAGTTATAAACGCCACGATCTCAGCTTCGTTGTAAACACCGTTGGCAATATTTACCAAAACTTCCCGGGCCTGTGGCCGTCCCAGGCTCTTGTATTCAAACAAGTAATTCAATATTTTTTTCATAATCCTGTTTTCAAAGTCCCTGATAATACCTTTGTATTTTTAGTAGCAAAATAGGCTAAGTATTTAAATACGAGTTTTTTAGTGCTTTATTTAGAAAGCCAGTTCCGCATGATTTGTTCTCCGCAAGGGGTCAAAATACTTTCAGGGTGAAACTGAACTCCCTGCACATCATATGTTCTGTGCTGCATTGCCATAATGTAGTCATGTTCGTCTACAGCCGTGATTTCCAACTCAGCCGGCAATCCCGTTTTGTCTACAATCCAGCTGTGGTACCTGCCCACTTCCACGGTTTCCTCCAACCCTGCCAGGATGGGTGCCGTGGGTTGAATGATTTGTATAGGGGTTGCTACTCCATGAAAAACAGTTTCGAGGTTGATTAGTTTCGCACCAAATGCCTCCCCAATGGCCTGGTGCCCCAGGCAAACACCCAATATAGATTTACTGCTTGCATATTCTTTGATCAGCGGCAGTAAAGTTCCTGCCTCCGAGGGCACGCCCGGCCCGGGAGAAAGAATGATCTTGTCGTACGCCTTCACATTCTCCATGGGAATTTCGTCGTTGCGAAATACATCCACTTTTGTGTGCAATATTTTTTCAACCAGGTGCACGAGGTTGTAAGTAAACGAATCGTAATTATCAAAAACCAATATTTTCATGCTATCATTTTTATGTTAGATGTTTTCTGCCAGCTCTACCGCCTTTTTTAAAGCGTCTAGTTTGTTGTTCACTTCCTGCAATTCGCTCTCTGGTTTGCTAGCTGCTACTACGCCCGCACCTGCCTGGTAAACCAATGTATTGTTTTTGCTTAAAAAAGTGCGGATCATGATGGCGTGGTTGCAGCTGCCATCAAAACCCATGAAACCGATGGCGCCACCATAAAAACCACGGGCAGTAGTCTCATGCTCATCGATGAGCTGCATGGCTTTGTATTTGGGTGCACCACTTAAAGTTCCTGCAGGAAACGTGCTTCCCATAATGGCAAAACCATTTTTCTCTGTGGCTATCTTGCCCTGCACCTCACTCACCAGGTGTATTACATGCGAATAAAACTTTACTTGTTTAAAACTGGTTACTTCAACATCGGTGCATAGCCTGCTGAGGTCATTTCTTGCAAGGTCCACCAGCATCACATGTTCTGCGGTTTCCTTTTTATCCATTTCCAGTTCAATGGCCAGGTCTTTATCTGTTTCATCATCTCCTGTGCGCTTAAAAGTTCCGGCAATGGGATGCACAATTACTTTACCATCTTTGATGATCACCTGGCTTTCCGGGGAAGAACCCATGAGTTTATAATCTCCATAATCAAAGTAAAAAAGATAAGGGCTCGGGCTCACTGTTCTCAGTGCCCGGTACACATTAAAATCGTCGCCGCTAAAGGGCTGCATGAAACGGCGGCTCAATACAATTTGAAATACATCTCCCCGGTGGCAGGCTGCAATTCCTTTTGAAACCATGGCACGGTAAGCCTCGTCTGTAATATTCGAAGTTTCTGCCCCAGCCAACTGAAAAGGAAACACCGGCACGTCCTTGCTCCTGATGATACTATCCACATCATCTATCCTGCTTTCGAGCCCGGCAAAATGGTTTTCACAGATATACATTTCATCTTTAAAATGATTGATGATGATCACATATTGGTAGAGGCGATAACGCATGAGCGGAATACGCATTTCGTTGGCATTCTCTTTCGTGTTGCTCAATTCAATGCTGTCAAAAAACTGCACCGCATCGTAATTGCTGTAGCCAAACAGGCCACGGGCGACATTTACCGGCGATGGCACCTGTCCTTCGGTTTCGAAAACCCCCATAAATTCGCCCATAAGTTTGGTGAGTTGCGTAGCATTTTGAAGTTCCGTTTTTTGCGGAGCTTCTCCAGGTAATTTAGATTCTATTGCCCTGGCAGTCGTTATTTCAATACCGGCAATGGCGTTGATGCCAATGATGGAACTGCTGTTTTCGCCGGCGTGGAAGTCAGTACTCTCCAGTAAGATGGTATCCCTGAACTTATCCCGTAAGCGGAGGTAAATTCCTACAGGCGTATATACATCCGCCAATATCTTTTTATAGGTTGTTGTAAATTTTATAGTCTTCATCTTTTGATTTGCTTTGCCTTGTTAAATATCATTTCATGCCTTTTTTAAAGTAGGGTTGGGTAAAATGAAAAAGCCCCGACAGATAGTGTCGGGGCTCTCAATATTATAAATACAAATAAAGCGATGACACAATCATTTATTGATCATATGCCACCACCAGGTTTTGTTATTTAAGTTGTAATTTGTCATTCAGGGCACAAAGATGCCGGAGAAAATTGAGACTGCAAAAAAATTTATTAAAGTTTAAAACGAACCCCATGAATATAGACCGGGAAGAAACAGAAGGCAAAGGATCTTTCTTTATAATTGAAGATGGCCGTCAGGTGGCGCTCATGACGCACGCTGTTAAAGAACACAGCATTTTAGTGATTCTGCACACCGAAGTACACGACGCACTAAAAGGTAAAGATGTGGGGAGTAAGCTTGTAACGGAGGCGGTAAATTATGCCAGGGAAAATGATTTGCTTATCAGGCCGCTTTGCACTTTTGCCAAAGCTGTTATAGATAAAAAGCAGGACCACTATGCTGATGTACTGGAGCAGGCAACTTAATTTTGTTTGCTGTTAAACAAAGGCTCGCATTTTGATATAATTCAAAGACAACATCTTTTAACCCTAACACAACTATTCAATAAAATTTTAAACATTCGCTATGATACTTACCATATTTGGTGCCACCGGCATGGTGGGCAAACACCTCGTTAAACAAGCGCTGTTGATGGGCCATACCGTTAGAGCATTTGGTCGCAATGTATTTACCAGCAACTTTGCCGAAAATGAGAAGCTGCATCTCATCCAGGGCGCTTTGTTCGATGCGAAAGAAGTTTTAAAAGCCGTAAAAGGCAGTGATGCTGTGTTGTCGGCGCTGGGTGGTGCCTCCGATGGTTCAGACAAAACACGGTCTCTCGGTATAAAAAATATAGTAGCACAAATGGAAAAAGCCAACGTTCAAAGATTGGTGGCTGTTGGCGGAATGGGAGTGTTAAATGCGCCGGACGATACGCTGTTGATAGACGATGAAAATTATCCTCCTGAATTTATACCAGTGGGTCTTGAGCACTTAAAAGCATATGGAATTTTAAAGACATCAGCTTTAAACTGGACTTTTGTGGGCGCACCAGATATTGTGGATGCTGAAGTGACAGGCGCTTATCGCACCGCTGCAGATTACCCACCTTCTCCAAACAGTTTCAGAATAAAGGCCGGTGATCTTGCCATGTTCATGCTGAACGAATTGGACAAGAATGAATATTCTAAAAAACGGGTCGGTATTTCTAATTAACGCCAGGATATGATGACGGGCGGGTTGGAGACAATTTAGGAGGTTGTTAACGGTGCTACAGTTTAATTAAGAGCATCTTTGCTGAAAACAAATAAACTTGAAAAAACTTTTACTGGTATTGTTTATTGCTTGTTCTTTGAGCCCGAAAGCTCAAAAGATAGACAGCATATTTGTAAATCTATATACTGATAGTTTAAAGAAAGGAACCTACAACTATATAAATGTAGATGGATTAACGGCCGACGGAAAATATCTTCCGTTAGATACTACCCACCTTACTTTTAGTAGTTCGGCTGGTACATTTTATGGTAATAGTTTATGGATAGATACCAGCATGCACACTGGCGCAGTAAAAATAAAAATTGGTTTGAAGAATGATCCTTCTTTTCAAAAATCCCTGGTGCTTTACATCAAATTGAAAGAAGAGGAAAAACTGAAGACCAACGAAGAGATATTGGCAGAAATGAGAAAGCAACCAAAGAAAAAGAATTCTTAGCGCTGGCATAGAGTTATAAAATGGCCCCTGTGTTTTTACAGATTGTAAAAATGCAGGGGCCATTTCCGTTATCAATTAACTAGGCAAATTTCTTTGCGTCTTCCAGGAACTGGGCAAGACCAATATCCGTTAAGGGATGTTTTAATAAACCAAGAATGGAGCTCAACGGACAGGTGCAAACGTCGGCACCAGCCTCCGCACATTTTATGATGTGGTTTGGGTTGCGAATAGACGCAGCCAGGATCTCTGTTTTGTAACCCTGGATAGAAAAAATCTGGCGCAGTTGATGGATCAACTCCATTCCATCCCAGCCACTGTCGTCTATGCGGCCAATAAATGGAGACACATACGATGCGCCTGCCTTGGCTGCAAGAATTGCCTGGCCTGCAGAAAATATAAGGGTACAATTGGTACGAATACCATTCTCTGTAAACCACTTAATAGCTTTGATGCCATCTTTCACCATGGGCACTTTCACCACTATATTCTTGTGCAAAGCAGCCAGTACTTTTCCTTCTGCAACAATGCCATCAAAATCGGTTGAAATTACTTCTGCACTTATATCTCCATCCACCAATTCACAAATTGTTTTGTAGTGCTGCATTACCGCCTCAGAACCTTTGATGCCTTCTTTAGCCATTAACGATGGATTGGTTGTTACACCGTCTAAAATTCCCAGATCATTGGCTTCTTTTATCTGGTCGAGATTTGCTGTATCAATAAAAAATTTCATGATGATGATCCTCAAAACCCCGGGAGAGGGTTTTATTTTAAAATGTTAGTGAATTATATCAGGGCAAAAGTAAAAAATTTGCCGTGCTTCTATCAATAAAAATTATAAGGTATGCAAAAGGAAACAAATGGCTGAAGCGAATTACGACAAGCCTTGAGGTAGGGGCAAAAAAAAGTGGCAAGTTACTTACATCGCACCGCTCAACCATCTACCCTTGCTACCTTCCGGTCCTGGGGGAGTTCAACAGGAGCTGGCCGTATAAGACTTGCCGCTGCAAATATAGGCCATAATACTTTTAGAAGTTTTTTGAGTGCGTTTTTTTTTAAAATATTACAGGAACAAAATCAGCGATGCCGGCCGGCCATGAAAAATTCATGTTGTAGTAACCAATTTAAAAACTAAAGCCCGGTCTGTCTTTGCGGGAGTTTACCTGGCTCACGCCTATCAGCTGGTCGCTCCTGTCTGTAAACGACTTGTAATAAATTAGAATTGTATATGAATTTTCTGTTTCCCAATAATTACCCTCCAGCGGAATAGCCTTCCCTGGTTCTCCCTGGCCTGCCAGTACATATTCGTAATTATAATACCCCTGTTTCAGGAAGGCACTTATTTCATACAATTGTTTGTCAACGTTGTATTTCATACGCCAATTATCAGTTAAGGCGTAGCCTGTAAAAGCTCCCCGTAGATAAACATCTTCCTGCGGGTACGGGATGCCGTTAGGTGGTGCGTAGGAGAAATAAACCGTGGCATAATCTCCCTGCCACAAAGGGTTGATGCTTTCGTAAGTACTTATGTTGTACATACCGTTGTAATCCGGAAAATACAGATAACGCTCTCCTCTCCTGTCTCCATCAGGCTTCAAAAAAATGTCTGTAGAAGCCTTGTTGTAGTTGGCCCTCAATACACGGTCGCTTTGTAGTCTGAAACTCCTCAGGTCGAGCCAGCGCCATTCTTTACCGGCTTCAAATATGCCGATATTTTCAGAATTGTACTCAAGCGTAGTGCCCCTTACAAAAGTGGGTGCAATATTTTTCAGCGCATTGTCCCAACGGTTATTTTGCAGTATTACTGCCTTTACCTGTTGTGCAGCACTAAAACTATTGATGTCTTTTATACTTGCGGTGAATTTAATTTTTTGATGGGTGGTAAAAAACTGCGGGGTAAAAGGTTGTACTACTTCGGCAGCAATGATTGCTTTTTGCTCCAACACATAAAACCTTTTAGTGAAAACAGTTTTATTGAGATCGCCATCCAGGAATACTTTTAACAAATAATTGCCTGAACGAGTGGGCACAGCAGCATTGCGATCGGGTAATATAGCCTGGTAATGGGTGTAACGAGTGAAGGCAATAGAGGAATAACGATAATTGCTGATACGGTTTTGCGTAAAGCCTTTTATATAATCGAACGGATTTAAATTGACCGGTTGCCAATTGTAATCGCAAAGTACATAGGTGTAATAATAGTTTTTTAAACTGCCTTCAGTGTCATCAAAAGAGAGTATCACCTGGTCGTTGCTGTTGAGCTGGTACAGCGGCAACCCCTGCTGCTGGCCATATTGGTGCAATTGCAAAGTGCTGATATAAGGCTTGTAAATCATCTCTCCATGCTGGCTAAAACCTGCCAATGTAAGAATTGATAAAAGAAAGAAAAGAGTGTAGCGCTTGAAACTCATTTAATAGCTTATTTAATTTACTTTTGAAAGGTACCAAAATTATGCCTCTTTGGATGTATCCTACTTTATTGCAAAGCGTATAGCATCTGTTAACAAAAACAGTTTTAGCCGTTTCATCATTGGCCTTGCCATTAGCGCAACTACGCTTAGTGTGGCTGTAATGATTGTGGCCCTGAGTTTTGTAAATGGGTTTCAACAGGTCATCAGCACCAAAGTGTTCAGCTTTTGGGGGCATATACGAGTGCAACAAAACCTCGATGAAAAAGTGAATATTGCCGAGGAGTATCCCATTGCGCAAAACGATTCGGTAGAGCGTTACCTGCGCAGCCTACCACAGGTGCAAACGGTAGAAAAGTTTGCAACCAAATCTGCCATTTTAAAATATGAAACCGGCATAGAAAGCGTGCTACTTAAGGGTGTAGAGAGGGATTTTAATTTTACCCGTTTGGACAAATTTCTGCAAAAAGGAAAATGGATTTCTTTTGCCGACAGTGGCTACAGCCAACAAATTAACATCAGTAGTTACACAGCCAACCAACTGCGTATAGACGTGGGTGATAGTATGCTGGTGTTTTTCTTTGGGGCAGATGGCAGCCGCAGGGCCCGCAAATTAAATATTGCCGGCATCTTTCGCACCGGCATCGAAAGATTCGATCAGAACTTTGCCATTTCAGATATCAACCTCATCCGCAGGCTAAACAACTGGGAACCCAACCAGATTGGTGGTTATGAAATATTTTTAAAAGACTACAACCAGACAGACACTGTGAACAACCTCGTATATGAAGAGCTGCCCCAGGGTTGGTATAGCAGTAGTATGAAAGAAATTTATCCCGAAATTTTTGATTGGCTCAATTTGCAGGGGCAGTTAAAAAATATTTTACTGAGCATCATGATGGTGATAGCGGTGGTAAATCTCATTACCTGCCTTATCATTCTTGTGCTGGAACGAACGAGGATGACGGGTGTGTTAAAAGCACTGGGCACTTCTGACTGGGGCATTCAAAAAATATTCTTATACAACACAAGTTTTATAGCCCTCATTGGCATTGTGGCCGGAACGCTGTTGGGCATTGGTATTTGCGTTTTGCAGCAGCAAACAGGATTTATAAAATTAAACGAAGATGCATATTACATGAGCCAGGCCGAAGCACAGATCAATTGGTGGCAAGTGTTATGGGTAGATATGGCCACCCTGGCGGTTTGCCTTGCAACACTTATCATCCCTACCCTGCTCATCAAGAGGGTAAACCCGGTAAAGGCCATCCAATTCAGGTAAAAATACTTTTGAACTAAAAGCAAACGGCGCAGTTATTTTTGCCGATAATTTAAGTTGGCCTACTGGCGCCTGGCTTCGTAGAGTATGAGTCCGGTAGCTACCGCTGCATTTAAAGATTCTGCTTGCCCAAAGCGTGGAATGGTAATTTTCTCATTCGCCAAGTGCAATACCGCATCACTAACTCCCGCAGCTTCGTTACCAATTACGATGATGCCCTCTTTTAACCCGGTAACGGCTTGCAAGGACTCTCCGTGGAGTGTAGCTGCAAAAATGCGGATGGTATTATTTTTTGCCAGCCAGGCAGGCACATCCGTATAAATAAGATTGACTCTTTGCAGGCTGGCCATGGTGCTTTGCACTACTTTGCTATTGTACATATCTGCGGTATGCAGGGAGCATACCACGTTCTCTATGCCAAACCAATCGGCAATTCTAATGATAGTGCCCAGGTTGCCGGGATCCTGGATATCATCCAGCAAAAGGGTGAGTTTGTTTTGTAAAACAGGCTCCGCTACACTGGCCTTCTTTTTAAAAACTGCCAAAACCTGGTTGGGTTTTGAGAGCGCAGAAATTTTATCGAGTTCAAAATCTTTGAGTAGCTCTGGCGTTAGCTGGTGCTGTTTAGTAACGAGGCTTGCCTCTGCTTCCAGCCAACCTGGCAACGCATACAAAGCCTGGCAATTGAAAATCTGCCCTTCCAGTAATTCCTTTACCAGCCTGGGCCCCTCCGCAACAAACAGTCCCTCCTGATCCCTGAATTTTTTGTGCTGTAAACTTTGGATATATTTGATGCTGGCTTTACTTAACATGGCGCTGATTATATGCTACTATTCTCTTTAAAAAATATGAATTCGATTTATATCTTCCGGAACTGTTTACTGCTTTGTTTTATTTTTTGCTCTTGCAATATTACAAGAAAAGCACCCAAAGGCAAACCTTACCTCAGCAAAAACACCTACGAGATAGTGGGCGGCAAGTTCAACAAACTAGAACGAAGCGCCCTGGAAGACAGACTTGCAGCCCAATTAGACGATAGCTCAAAACTGGTAACTTCCACCATGTTTTTCCTGGTGAATATCTTGAAGCGACCACCGGCATATGACACTGGGTTCTCTGCACTTTCTGCGGCCAACATGCGGGCTTCTATGTATCACCTCGGGTATTACAATTCTGTTGTAACCTACCGGGCAGATACGAACAACAGAAAAGTAGCCGTTCATTATACCGTGCTGGTAGGCAACCCTACGCTCATAGACACTTTTAGCTACCGCCTTGCCCAGCCTGAACTACAGGCCCTGTCTTTAAAATACATCGACAAAAGTATTGTGAAAGAAAACAACCCAATTACCAAAGCGGCTGTGTTGGGAGAAATTAGCAGGCAGGTAGATAGCTTTAGAAACAATGGTTATTACAAATTTACCGCCGCAGAACTAAGAATGCGGGGCGATACAACCATTGAGGCCTTAACCAATGTGAGCGATGACCCCTTTGAGCAACTCCGTTTGCTGGCAGAAGCACAAGCTAAAAGAGATTCGCCTACCATAAAACTAGCCATGGTGCTAAACCAACCCCAGGATACCACCAAACTCAATAAATATTTCATCAACAAGGTGTACGTTTTGCAGGATTTTGTGCCAGGTGACGACCTCTCCGATACTACCAGCATAACACAAAGGTTTGGCCGCAATTTTATCTATCGATATCACAAGCCACTTTTTAAAACAAGTTTTTTAGCCCGCAATATTACTTTACGGCCCAACCAGGTTTACAGCCAGGGCGAACACAATAAAACATTGTCCAATCTTGCCAAAGCCTCTGTGTGGCAAACGACCAACATACAGGTGAGAGAATTGCCTGATACCAGCAAAGTGGATATCATTATAGAACTGGCACCCGCAAAGAAATATGGTTTTGAAGCAGCCCTTGAGGCCAGTTATTCTGCTACCAGCAATACCAACAACGCCCTTGGTGGTAGTCTTTTTGGCGTATCGGTTGAAACCTCTTTATTAGATCGTAACATTGGGCGGGAAGGCATTCGTATGACACACAGGTTGCGGGCTGGTATAGAATTGAACAACAACAGCCGGGGTACCAACACGGGCTTGATTAACTCTAATGAGTTGAGTTATACAAATACCGTAGTGATTCCCCGCAACATTAATTTCACACCTACATTTTTGCAAAGAGGCCCACAAGTACGCAATAAGCCCGGGGAGTCATTCATCAATACCAGCGTTGCTCTGAACAACAGGTTGAATCTTTTTAACCTGCAAACCTTTAACCTAAGCTTTGGTAAAAGGGTGCCTGGCAGAAAAAGCTCTGTTATTAAAACAACCGACTGGATATTTAAACCGCTGAATGCGCAGTTCAGTTATTTGTATAACCAGGACACAAGCTTTAAAAGAATACTTGCTGAAAATCCATTTCT
>JBBSJJ010000086.1:0-16789 GCA_038257335.1 Chitinophagales bacterium
AAAATAAACAGGTTGCTCCTTGATTTTCTGTAATTCACTTATCCATTCCTGCTGCACACTCGATATTCTTTCTTCCGCTGCAGGTGTTTGCTTTTACTATATGCCGCTGGTCGAAGCCCAAGCGGCGGCAACTTCTTACGGGTGGAAGGCTCAAATCTATATGATGGATGGTTGTTAAACTAAAAACAAAGGCGGGGGAGTGTATTCATCGAACTCGAGGTACTCCCAAAATTTATACAATTGGGTTTGAAAAAGTTTCCTGACCGGTGTTCCTCACATCGAATTTGCATATTTTGTTGCTGACCTCCGTTTTGCAAAACTATTTCTCTTGTCAAATGTATTTCCCATTTCAATACTTTTGGGCTTGCTTTATCTCTTGTTTGGGCAAATCGTAAAATCAGAAATCTTGCACATCTGCCACTATAAAATAAACAGGTTGCTCCTTGATTTTCTGTAATTCACTTATCCATTCCTGCTGCACACTCGATATTCTTTCACCGACTTCATTCCACATTTCCGGGCTGCACAAACAACCAAGGGATGGAGTGTTGGGAAAATAGGGTTGCTGTTTATAAAACTCCGGATTGATTGTTGTTCCATGAGCGATGATCTCACTCCGGCCTATGTTTCCTGCTCTATAAGTCTGCCACAAACAAGGATATTTTTTTAACGGGCCTAATAAATTCTCATATTGTTGTGCATACGATGTGTCGCCACCAAAAAAAACTGAAGGTCCGTTTTCAAAAGGCAATACCATTTGCAGGTTTACGGTAGGGCCAATCCAATTATTTGAGGAAGTGTCAAATCCGGTTATTTTAAATAACCCCTGCGGTGTGTTTCCATTAGTTAAGTACCAGGGAAGATTAGAAATGGAGCGGGCCAACTGCGGGTATTGTAAAGGACGATTGTTTTCGTCAGTCAACCATGTGCCATCTTTCTGCCTGATCATTAAATAACCAGGTTGGTTTCTGTCCGGAGACTGAAAGCTGCAGAGAACTGATTGCCCCGGTAAGAAATCTTTATTTAGAAAATCGCCTTTAAAAGGCAATTGTTTTTTTTTCGAATGCCATCTTTCAAAGTATGGTAAAAAGTAGGCCGAATGCAGAAAAGAATTTGTGGGTTCTATTTTTGGAAAAATGTTGTTTTTTGCCAAATATTCCAAAGCCATTGCCTTTACCTTTTCATTTGCCATTTGATTCCATAGTGCTTTTATTTCCGTTGAAAATTGGCGAGGATATAAAGTATACAACATTTCTATAAACGCACGCTGAAATTCAACATCGAATTTTTGTATTTGGGTAATTTGCGGGGCAATTTTTTGTAAATAATTTTTGGGGCGATACAGCATTAATTCCATAGCCCAAAAGGCCCCTGCATATTTTGTATACGTCTTTTCATTCAGCGGCAGTAAAACCGTTTCTTCAATCTGTACAATCAGTTTTTTTTCGATAGAATCCCTGTTATGCTTCGTTGCAAAGGGATATATTATTTTTTGTTGAGCAGGAGCCTCTCCATAAAATAATGTGAAAAATAAAATAATCAATAACTGCTTTTTCAAAACCTTATTTCTTTTAATGAGTAGTGCATAGATTACCGCCCTTTCTACAACAACATCACCTGAGCGCACGGTTAATTTTTACCTATTACCAGAGACATTGATCAATTATGCCTTATCGCTGTTATTTATGCTTATTAAAATACTGTTTTATTATTGTTTGGGGTAAAAATTTCCTTCTAACCGGTGCAGGGTTTCAAAATAAAAAAAAACTTCCCCATTAAAACCATATTTTCTGTTTAGCTGAATCATTTGGTCAGTTAACGCACGGGATGATTGATAATTATCATCACCAAGAGAAGTTAGGATGCCAGGGAAAACCCTATCCTGCATTTCAGGAGGCACAATTGCTTTAAACTCTTTCAATATTTTTTCATAGTCTTCAATTTTATATCGATATAACTGAGGAATGATATAATCTGCGTACCCGTCTTTTAGCCATTTAGGCCAATCTTGCAGATACTGCTCTTTGCTCCAGGGATATACACTAGGAGCCCAGGAAACAATACAATTTGGTTTTATTTTTTTTACTTCCTGATACAACGCTTTTCCAAAAACGCTCAACTGGTCTGCCTTCCATTGCAACCAGTTGGCTTCATTGTAAACTGGCGGAGGTTCTTTGCCTGTTTGTTTTTTATATAGCGCAAGCGTGTAGGAATCATATCCACCTTCTGCGGGCATAGCTGGTAAACGATCGTCTCCCTGTATGCCATCAACATCGTAGTTTGTTACAACCTCTGCCACTAATTTTTTCATAAAACTTTGTACTTCTGGATTCATACTGCTCCACCAATAGAAACCATTTTTCTGCAATAACTCACCTTTACTATTCCTGCCCGCCCAATGCGGATATTTTTTCAGCCAGGGTCCTGATGTATCTTTATAAGCATAAGAAAAACCAAACTCAAACCACGCATGAACTTTCAATCCTTGTTTGTGCCCCTCTTCTACAATTGTTTTGATTGGGTCAAACCCTTTGTAAACCGGATCTTGATTTATACCAATATATTCCTCAAGCACTGCACTAGGATACATAGTTAAGCCGCCATTCCATACTACGACAAAAATAGAATTAAGTCCATTTTGTTTACACAAAGCCACGGATTTACGGATGCTTTCTTCTGATTGTAACGCATCACTCGCAACATTGGTAATCCATGTGCCACGGATGGGTACCTGTTCAGCAACTAATGCTTTTTTTTGCGGATAGCATCCAGTAACTAAAAGTAAAATACTAATGGTAAATAAATAGAGTCGCATAAATTTTCATTTTATTAATTGCTCCATATAGCGGTTATATAAATGATGTGCAGATGGATACATGGATTGAGGGCTCATAAAATGTGAGAACTCGAATGTTATGGCTTTTGCATAACCAGCTCTGGCGGCTGCCGCTAATTTGAGCTGTAGCTTCTCAAACTTGATAGGCAAAAACTTGATTGGCATATCCCGGTCAAATGATTCACAATTCGTCCAGGCGTTCATATTGTATTTAGTTGCCAATGCTTTGTTGATGGAGAAAAACTCATCCAGCTCCTGAAACTGAATATGTCCGTCCTGAAAAGCCACCGAATCCACCGCACCATGAATTCCATCAAAAATTTCGTTCCATTCTTTTTCGTGTTCCTTCAACGATATGCTTTCTTCTTTCTCCAATGATCCTGCTGAGGCCAGTACGGCCTTTCTTCCATCTATGTAGGGTGAAATAAAAGTGGGCAGGTTGTTGCTTATTTGTTTGCAATGTTCGCCCATGGAGTGAATGGCCTTTATCACGCCTTTCGTTTTGCGGCTTATTTCCATACTGAGGTACCAGCCTTTAAGGGAGCGGTGATGACTATAGCGTTTCCATACTTCTTCGGTTACATATTTATTATCATCAATATCGGTCAATACATTGCCACTATCCCAAAACTCTCCGCTATCATACAATCCGAAATAAAAGTCCATTTCGTATTTATCGGCCAGGGTAAGGTATAGTTCCACCAGATCAACGGGTGGTTTAAAGCATTGGTGCTTTTGCATTAAAAAATCAGAAGGATAAGTCAGAAATTTTCGGTAGCCGCAACGTATGAGTATTACAGTATTAATACCGGCTGCTTTCATATATTTAAAATCCTGCTCCCACTCGCTGGCCCCCCAGTTTTGATGAGGGATGTCGTGGCTTATTTCATCTATAAAAGTTCCGGTAATGTTCATCAGTTTATAAATAATTTTTTTCTATTAATATTTCTTTCCATTTTGTATAGCCTTCTCCCAACAGGTGTAAGCCGTCATTTGTATAACGCCTATCCAATTTTCCCTGCGCATCTGCCAGCGCCGAATTCAGATCAACATATATTATCCTATTTCCGTCTTCCATTTTTTGTAATGCTGTATTGATGGCAGCAATATGATTTTCTTTGTGCTGATAATTTTTGAAATCGCTAAACGCATCATTGGTGGGCAATATACTTTGTACATAAATTTTTGTGCGAGGCGAATTTAACCGCACACTATCAATGATTCTTTTAAAATTTTTTAGTATCACATCATTGGGTATGCCACGGGCAATATCGTTGATGCCTATGAGCAGAAATAATTTTTTAGGTTTGCGACGGGTTATCTCCCCTATTCTATTTAAAATGCCAAAGGTATTGTCTGTGCTTACTCCACGGTTTAATGTGCGGTAATGCGGAAATAATTCACTCCATTCGCCACCATCGGTTATGCTATCGCCTAACCATACGATTTCATCCTTTTGATCGGGCATGACTTCAAACATACTCAACTTTTGATCATAATAATAAAAATGAAAAGAAGAATCGTAGCTGGTTTGTGCCGCTGCGTTCATGGTAAAAATTACAAGGATTAAAGCAGAAAGGTGGTTCATGTTTCTTATTTTAATTTTCCAGTCGGTCATACCAGTTCTTTTTTAAAAATAAGGAGCAAATAACAAATACAGTTACACAGACCCAAACTGTATTCCATTGACGGAATGTAATGTAAAGTGGCATCACCACCATGCTCATTTGCCAAACAATACCCACCAAAACATTGATGGCATCTTTTCCAAAACCTCTATTAGGCTTAAATCCGGGATTTTCCTGTTTGGCCATTTCAATAATTGGTTTCCAAAAACCCCAGGGACGGGTACGGGTATAAAAATCTAAAATGGTTTCTCGTGGTACAGGTTTGGTAAACAAACATCCCAGCATACACCCGAGTAGTGAAACAATAAATATGAAAATAAAAGCCATCAGGTTAATGGCCTGCGTATCTGCCATGGGCTTCAGCGAAACGAATATCGTTGCAAGCCAATGTACAAAATCAGCTCCTACCATTGCAGCAATCATTCCGCTGAGCATACCAAAGAAATAGCCATAACCATTGAACCGCCACCATATCCATTTTAATACATTTGGTGCCGCATAGCCGCCATAGAATGCACCTGTTACAAAAAGAATGATTCCATTGAGGCTGGTGATTTGTGTACCTATTAATATACCTATGATGACCACGACGAAAGACACGATCTTACTTACTCTCACATAATGCTTATCTGTTTTGTTGCCCGCCAGGTACCGTTTATACAAATCGTTGACCAGATAAGCAGGCGCCACATTTACAAAGGCACTGAAAGTACTCATAAATGCGGCGAGCAACCCAGCAATTATCAATCCTTTTACACCTACTGGTAGCTGTGAAACAATGATATTAAAAATATATTCCAGTTTTTCTAATCCAATTATTGAGTTGGGTATTTCCTTAATTGCCAGTAAGGAAAATCCCCCCACCATCAAATAAAGCGGAATGAATAATACTAAAATGGTGAAGCCGCTCATTTTTGCCGCATCTTTTGGCGACTGTGAGCTAAAAGAGCGTTGCATATCAAAACCTGGTACCGGGCCTGCAAGGCTGGCCAGTAACCCTTTTCCTATCATCAAACCAACCATTCCGGCCAGCATCTTGAAACCATTTTGAACCGTCTCTGTTTCAATCAACGGATAGGGCATAGGCCAATTATAAGCTATTTCCTTTTTGGGCCAAAAATCCAGCCAGCCTTCGGGTACAAACTGTGCTACCGTTTCGCTACTTACAGATGTCATTCCCAGGTAAAGCACAATAAAACAACAAATGGTCATTATAATAAACTGCATCACTTCTGTAGCAACAACACTATATATTCCACCTTTTACCGAGTATAACGTTGTGAGTAAGCAGATAATAACAGCATATACATTTTTACTGCTGATGAGTATGGCTGCTCCTGAATGAATGGAAATATCTGGCAACACTTGCGCAGCCAGCCCACCAATACC
Source organism: Chitinophagales bacterium (assembly GCA_038257335.1). Lineage (GTDB taxonomy): Bacteria > Bacteroidota > Bacteroidia > Chitinophagales > Chitinophagaceae > Ferruginibacter. The sequence continues at coordinate 5,854 of JBBSJJ010000086.1, forward strand.
TGTAAAAAATATACCTATGGAAATAATGACTTCGGTAACGGCAAAAATAACAACAATGATATGACTTAGTTTACCCCCTGTACCATCGCCAAAGCGGATACGCATCCATTCGGCACCCGTCATAGCGCCACTACGGCGCAACCACGTAGATAGAAATATCATTACAAACACCTGGTTCCATACCGGCCACACCCAGGGTATCCATACGCTCTGAATACCATACATTATTAGGAGTGCTACCCGCCATGAAATGGCATTTACATCAAACATGCCGCTACTATTACTAAGGCCGAGCCAGTACCATTTTAGGTTATTGTCGCCTATAAAATAGTCTTTCATGCCCTTGGTTTTGCGCCTGCTAATCCAAAGACCTATAAAAACACTTAATAAGATATAAATTCCAATAATCGTGATATCAGCCCATTGAAGTTGCATAAGCAATAATTATTGTAATAAAAATTGCTGTAATTTATAAATATTTTTATTAAGTTTACTTTTTATAATAAAATATTTTATTTATGCAGCTTACAAATTTATATTACTCAAGATACCTGAGTATTCTTTTTTCTGCTTTTTTTGTTATACTAATAAACATTTCATGTGGGAAAGGTGGTGCCGGTACTCCTCCTCCTCCCCCGCCACCTCCTCCTCCGCCTACACCAGTATGGGACCCTAATGCATTGCGTGGCGCATGGGTTACTACCGCAGCCAGTACTGCAATGGACAGCAGGGATAATATTAAGGCATGCGTGCAAGTATGCAAGGCAAATAACATAAACAATATTTTTATAGTTGTATATAACAATGGCAGAACTTGCTATCCAAGCACAGTCATGCAAAATTTAATTGGTATTCGTATCAGGGAATCGTTTACAGGCAGAGATCCTTTGCAGGAAATGATTGACGAAGCGCATGCAGTAGGGATAAAAGTACATGCCTGGTTTGAATATGGCTTTTCATCTTCTTATTCGGCTAATGGAGGTGCAATAGTAGCTGCAAAGCCAAACTGGGCAGCAAAAGACGTTAACGGTAATCTTGTAATTAAAAATGGTTTCGACTGGCTAAATGGAATTCACCCCGAGGTACAGCAATACATGATTGACCTTTTTAAAGAAGTTACCACTAATTACAATGTAGATGGCGTGCAAGGGGACGACCGGCTGCCGGCAATGCCAAGTACAGGCGGGTACGATACATACACAACCACTTTATACCAATCGGAAAATGCCGGTGCATCACCACCCTCAAGCGCTACCGATGCAGGTTGGCTTGCATGGCGTGCAAAAAAATTAACCGCTTTTGTAAAACGATTGCGCAATGAAGTAAAAGCTATTAAACCAACCATTCAATTTACCATGTCGCCAAGCCCCTACCCATTTGGTTATACAGAATATTTGCAGGATTGGCCTACCTGGGTAGATAGCGCTTACATAGATGCAGTTATACCGCAATGTTACCGTTACGATATTGCTGCATACAATGCCAGCCTGGTGCAGCAAAAAGGTTATTACAGAAATCCTGCGGTAGCTTTTTACCCCGGTGTATTGGTAAAATCGGGCAGCACTATTCAAAGCGATGCACTCATGAGCGATATGATTGCCAGGAATAGGTTGAATGGATTTAAGGGCGAATGCTTCTTTTTTTATGAAGGCGTAAAAGACAAAACTTCGTGGTTTCAGGGGCAATATCCTTTTATTAGATAGGGAGGGATTTGTAAATTCTAAATTCTAAATTTTGATCCCGATCTATCGGGAGAATTTCGAGTTTTTAATTTTTATTTTTTATTTTTTACTTTTTATAGTTATGAAAAAACTTTTGCTGCTCGTTCTTATTCTTTGCTGTAGCTATATTTTAAATGCACAGCAGCTCACAAAGTTTGTAGATCCTTTCCTGGGAACGGGTGGGCATGGCCATGTTTATCCGGGTGCTACCGTGCCTTTTGGCATGGTACAACTGAGTCCTGATAATGGCGATGAAGGATGGGATTGGTGTAGCGGCTATCACTACAGTAGCAAAACCATTGCAGGGTTTAGTCATACGCATTTGAGTGGCACCGGCATTGGCGATTGGTGCGATATTTCTGTGTTACCACTTACGGATACTTCGCAAATAAGAAATTCAAAGATCAAAATCCCTTTTTCCCACAGCAACGAAAGCGCCAAACCAGGCTATTATAAAGTACAGTTAGATAATAAAATTGTTTGCGAATTAACAGCATCAGAGCGAACCGGTTTTCATCAATATACATTTCCCGGTGCCAATGGATGGCTACGATTTGATATGGGTTTTGCCATTAACTGGGATAAAAGCACAGCGGGTATGCTGGAGTTAAAAGATGAGTATACTTTGGTGGGCTATCGCTACAGCACAGGGTGGGCAAAAGGACAAAAAGTGTATTTTGCTGCAAGGTTTTCTGCCCCGGTAAAAAACTATGTATTCATTGATGATTCTATTTGCATAGAAAATAATGCAGCAGGAGCACAGATAAAAATAGCCCTGCAGTTTAATACCGCCAAACCCTTACTGGTAAATGTTTCTATCAGTACAGTAAGTACACATAAGGCATTGGTAGAACTTAATAAATCAGCCACACAAAACTTTGCTGCGGTGGCAAAAAATGGAGAAGCGCTGTGGGAAAAGGAAATGCAAAAAATAAAAATCAACACCAACGATAAAGAACTGGCAACAAAATTTTACACCTCCTTATATCATACCTGCATGGCACCGGTTGTGAATAGTGATGCCGACGGGGAATATCAAACACATGACAACAAGAAATTATTTTTCACCAAGGGGAAAAATAAATACACCGTATTTTCTCAATGGGATGTTTTCCGTGCATTAAATCCTTTGTTTACCATTACACAAACACAGCGCCTGCCAGATATGATTAACAGCATGCTGCAATTGTACGAAGATAATGGCCTGCTGCCTGTTTGGGACCTAAGCACATGGGAAACCAATACCATGACGGGCTACCATAGTATTCCCATTATTGCCGATGCAATGTTAAAAGGCATTAAAGGATTTGATTACAATGTTGCATATACTGCCATGCGTAAAAGTGCTTTTCAAAACCAGCGTGGTACACCCGATTATATCCGCTTTAGCTATCTGCCGCAGGATAAACATGGCTGGAGTGTAACCATGACATTAGAGTATGCTTATGATGACTGGTGTATTGCACAGGTTGCAAAAAAATTGGGTAAGAAGGAAGACTATACACTCTTTATGAAAAGAGCAGCCAGCTATAAAAATCTTTTTGATGCCGGCACCGGTTTCATGAGAGCAAAAGACAGCCTCGGTAAATTTATTGAACCATTTGATCCCCTATTATCTGAGCACGGGTTTGAAGGGCAATATGTAGAAGGTACGGCATGGCAACACAGTTTTTTTGTGCCGCATGATGTAAACGGATTGGCCAAACTATACGGAGGAAAAGAAAATTTAGTAAAGAAATTAGATGAACTATTTACAGCACCTTCCGAACTGCATGGAGAAAATGTATCGGCAGATGTAAGCGGATTAATTGGCCAGTATGCACATGGCAATGAACCAAGCCACCATATTATTTATATGTACACCGCATTGGGCCATCCGGAAAAAGCAGCCAAATGGATTAAATTAGTTACTGACAGTATTTATAAAACAGGGCCGGATGGATTGAGTGGCAATGATGACTGCGGACAGATGAGTGCCTGGTATATCTGGAGCAGCCTTGGTATGTATCCTATGAACCCGGCCAGCGGCGAATATGTTTTTGGTTATCCTCTTGTAAAAAATGCAACAATACAATTGCCAAATAAAAAACAATTACGGCTTCAAGTAAACAAACTGAATCAGGGTGGAAAGGAAGGCATTGCCTCCATAGAATTTAATGGAAGGAAGATGCCAATTGCGATGATCAAACATCAGCAATTGCTACAAGGCGGAAAACTTATCATCAATGTATATCAATAAAGAAAAGGTTTATTCTTTTTTAAAACCATTCATCTTTTTTATTTTTCTACCATTTTTTTTAGCAGCACAAACCACTTCAAGGCTTGTGCCTAAAAAAGGATTATTTGTAACAACAAATAGCCTGACATGGATAAGTGGTTCTGAAATTAATTTTCTTACGCCACAGCGAAACAATCATCATTACTACTTTACCTGGTGGGAACAGGATGTAGATTCAACTCAATCGGAAAAAGATGTGCTATTGATAGGAAGTGAAAACACCGCTGTGAGCGGCACTTACAGTCTTGAAAAAACTAACAACATAACCAAAACATTTGTTGATTGCAAATGGAATTTAAAAGAACAGGCTGTTGCTGATATTGTCTACGCAAAAATCTGGCAGCCGTTTTTAAACCAAGCCACCTGGAGCAGCAATAATCAAACAGACATAAAAAATCTTCCGGAGTTTTTTGATACCTTACTTGTAGCCTCAACGCCATTTGGACGATTTCAATTCCGTTCCTCTCATCCATTTAAAATAAAAGTAGATGCAAATTCAAATCCTGGCGCAAGAGATTATACACAGCGTTCCCAGTATTTGATTTTGTACGATGAAAATATTCCGGTGAACCAAACTGAAGGCTTGCATCGTTCATTTTTTGTAGAAGAAGTACACGCTGCTGCTGCTTTACAAAAGAGTTCCATCACAAAAAACATTGGTTTAGAAAAAGTAAATGATGCATGGAAGCATTCTGTAAAACAAAACCCATTATTGCCACAGCCCAAATCGATTTTGCTCACTGAAAAGCAATACATCATTCCGCTTGCAAAACCAGCAGTTGTTTCAGATGCAGTAAATCAATACAGATACATCTTACAACTGCAATGGCAGATTACCAACAACTATTATCCCAACATCATCACACAACAAAACAATTCATTGCCTGTTGAAGGATACGTAATTGACATCAAAGAGCAATCAATCAACATTCAATATAAAACCAAACAGGGCCTACAATATGCACTGCATACTTTGGTGCAGCTAACAAAAAATGAAAACGGAAAGCTCGGAATACCGCAGGGAAATATTAAAGACGAACCTTCTGTTGCGTGGCGGGGTATCCACATGTTTACCGGGCCCACAAGTTGGCAACTGCATAAGCGGATGTACGATCGTATTTTGTTTCCATTAAAGATGGACAAAGTAGTATTGCAATGTGAGCAGGCTGAATGGAAAACTTTTCCGGAGATTCACAATTCCATTTCTGTTCCTTTAAAAGATTTGAAATCGGAGTTTGATTATTTAAGGAAGAATAATGTTGAACCCATTCCATTAATTCAAAGCCTTGGGCATATGGAATGGTTTTTTAAACCAAAGAAAAATCGCTTCCTGGCTGTGAATCCGCAATATCCTTACACATTAAATCTGGATTTGCCGCAGGCACGACAAGCGATAAAGCAATTATGGGATGAAGCCTTTGCTTTGCTGAAACCAACAACCATTCATATTGGCCTTGATGAAATTGGCATGATTGGTTTTAATGTACCAAGAGAAAAAGAAATCGATTATTTTAAAACACAAATAACTTTTCTCAGCAACTATGCCAAATTAAAAAAAGCAAAACTCATGATTTGGGGCGATATGGGCCTGGCGCCGGGTGAAGGACCTGATGCATTAAACGGTGTTACTAAAGAACGTGCAGCCATTATAAGAAGCGCTATCCCTGCAGGAACTTATATTGCCGATTGGCATTATCTCAACAATCCAGATCCTAAAGTGTATAAAACAAATCTGCAGATATGGAAGCAAAACAACAATCTTCCACTGGCATCACCGTGGTTGGGGCCTAATAATGTAAGAGGGTTTGTTCATGCCGCTATTGATGAAAAAGCAGGAGTACTGCAAACCACCTGGGCGGATTTTGAAAGTAGCGAAAAAAATATGCTTTTAAATATTGAGCAATTTGGCGCTTACATTTTAGCAATGGATTACGCATGGAGCGGAAGAAAAGAATTGCCTGCTGATCTTCCTTACAATGCCATTGAAGAATGGACCAGTCGTTATTACGCACAACCCAAAACCATCAGCAACAAAAATGGCTGGCGAATTTCAGAGCCAATACAATTGCAAAACATTACTGCTCCTGCAGAAATGAAAATGCCTGTTGCTTACAATTTTCAATGGAAGCCTGTTTCATCTTCCGGTTTTGTATTTAAAGCAACTACTGAAACAATTTTACCCGAGGGAACACCCGTAGCTGTGGTTCAGTTTATGGAAAATGATAAAGTGGTTTATGAAAAACAAATACGTTACGGTGTGGAAGTTAGAAGTAAGGGAGACCAACGCAACATCTATGCACATACTCCCGGCAAAAATGACAAAACCTTGTTTGATTTTTTTCAAAAGCAATTAACAATTACCGGTGTTCGCATTAAAAACCTGCATGCTGCAAGTGGCTTAACCATTGACGAGTTAATGTTGATTGAATAATTTCGTTAACCACAAAGAAGTACTAAGGTTCTGTAAAACTGTTTGCTCCTGTCACCTGATGGGAGAACAATTACGTTTTCCAAAACCATTTTCGCTTTACAAAGAAAATGGTAATTAGAGAAACAATTCCGGCAAACACTATGCCTTTCATAAAACCCATGAATGCATTTTGATTCATACTATCCCAAAATGGCTTAAGTGTAGTGAGTGACAGTAAAGGCAACAGTAATAAATTCCCTGCCACATACGCTACCATCGGATTTTTACCATTCAATGAAAAATATTTTGATATGGACGAAAAATATTTTCGCTTTGCCATCACACTAAAACAAAGTAGCGTAAAAAAAGCAAGGCCGCTTGTTACAAAATAATAGCTGTAAGTAGAACCGTCTTTCCGGATACCGCCTTCATAGGCTTCAAAGAACAAACCCAGCAACAGCAAAAAAGTTCCTGCAGCTACCAGTTTTTTAAATAAATCATTCTCATCCGTCTTCCTGGTTAAATAAATAGATAAAGCACAAAGCAGCATTGTTGTAATTAGATTCAGCAATAGCATCCTTGTAAACAATCCATATAAATTCACGCAAACCAATGCAATTGCAATCAATGCCAACATGTTTTCAACCTGGGGGTTCAATTGCTTTGTTTCCAGTTCCAAACCTGCCTGTCCGGCAGTCAGGTTATCAACTACTAATTCCTTATTTTTTATCTCTTCCAACATCCAATCTCCTGCAATGGTACCAGGAATAATAATAAACAGGTACTTCAAAAAATAGAACTTATACACCCAATCAAAACTAAACCGGCCAATGTGACTAAAATTAAAAATTTCTTTTGCCCAGCCTTCACCAGGTTCTTTTGCAGCCAGAAAAACAGCCATGATAAATGCCAACACACCAATTCTTAAATAAGGTTTGTTAGCGGTAAAATAATAAATCAGCGTACCAAAAAAGGCCATATTACCCAGCAGCATTATGATGATATCGCTTTTATAAAAATCAAAACCTTTTCCGCTCCAGAAAGGCAGTTGCCATAATAGAAATAAAGCAACCAGAAAGGAAAATATTTTTGCAGCAAGAAAAACAGTCCTATACTTTTCATTTCTATTATCATAAAACTGAAAGAAGAGCAAAACAAAAGCAAGCAGCGAAAGCAAATGTTCTTTAGCACCCGGAGCATCGGATATTACCCAAGCTCTCATGTGCTCTGTAAATAATGCAAAAAAAGTAAGGAGTAAAAAACGTTTTGCTGCAATCCAGGCAATGGTTCCAAATCCACTTTTGTGTTCGATATATTTTCTTAATGAAAGTGGAATGGCAGCACCCATACTAAATAAAAAAAAAGGGAATACCAGGTCTACCCAGGTAATCCCAAAAATAGAAGGATCAAACTTATGCAATGGTGGTGGCACCTGTGCATGAAACATCCAGGCGGGCAATAAATCTCCATAGGCCAAACTGCCACTTAATATCATGGTAAGTATGGCGAAGCCACGAAGAGCATCAAGGCTTTGATTGCGCTGTTGCATTGTTTAGTTTTTAAAAAAAGGGCGGCGTTTTACGGCCACCCCTTTTGATTGCTGCTATATGAAAAAAATTACCATAATTGATTTTGCGTAATCCCGTTAGGATTAACATCTATCTCAAACTGAGGTATTGGCCAGAGCTTGAATTTAGCATTATTATTATTCCTTACCTGATTACGGAAACGAATTCGTTGATTAACGCTGGCAGCATAATCGGGAATATCATTTTCATCAAACACAGGAGTAGCAGGAGCTATCAATGGATCAAACGCTGCTCCCACTACAGGCCCGCTATTTGCTTTTCCGTAAATGTCCCACCTTCTTAAATCAAACAAACGCAATCCCTCCCCTGCAAATTCTACCGCTCTTTCTCTTCTAACCAATTGCCTCATCTGCGCTTGGGAGCCTGCAACTGTGGCTGGTTGCCCTGCTCTCGCTCGTACTAAATTTATAGCATTTACTACCGAAGCGTCTATTTGGTTCAACTCTATTTTTGCTTCTGCATACATCAATAAAATATCAGCATAGCGCATTAGAATATATCCCGTTTTTGTTAATTGATGTATCTGGGTAGAATCAACATATTTCCGCCACACATACCCTACACCACCCCTGCTTCCTGCAGCGCCTACGGCCCATTGAATGCCTCCGCCTGTGTTACCGATCCAATCTGTATTGCCGCCTGTTACATTATCAAATACACCTGTTGTCCAATTAAAGCGTCTGCGTACATTGCTGTAAAGATTAAAAATTGTTTTTTCTTTTGGCTGAATATAAGCACCATTGGCAGATGCCTGCACCGTATAAAGCAAAGTATCTCCATTCATAGAAACAGTCCATTTTAAACGATTGTCTCTGTTTAATCTTGGATTTAAAGGATCGTAAACTGCCGAGGCATCGATACGTAAACCATCTTTGCCTTCAAATTTATCTACCAAAGCTTGCGATGGGAAATGACTGCTCTGAGAACTGGTAATGAACCTTGGTACAGTTATCCAAACCATCCAGTTTTCAGGAGTAGATGCATCTGTAGGGTAAGTTTGGTTGAAAAGAATTTCACGGCCGTTATTGGCAACTTGCCCCGCTAAAGAAAATAAATTTTGATAGCTGGGATTCAAATTATAATTCATACTTGTAATAACAGCATTTGTTGCTGCAGCAGCAGTAGTAAAATCCTTAATTAGCAAAGCTAGCTTGGCTTTTACACCGAGTGCTACGGCTTTGTTTACACGTCCATTACCCAATATAGGCTGTGCGCTGGCTGCATCAAAACCTGCAACCGCTTCATCCAAATCTTTATACAAATCTGCAACTATAGTTGCAACAGGAGTTTTGGTTGCATTAAGTACTTCAGCTACCGTAGGCGGGGTTTTATAATAAGGTAAATCACCAAACATATACAATAAATGAAAGTATGCCCAGGCCCTTAGTACAAGAATCTCTGCTTTGTTTCGTCCGAAATACTGTGGGGAAACATTGCTTTGTCCGTTTTTCATACCAACCAAATGTTGGTTAGCCCTTTGAACCAATCTGTAACCCTGGCTCCAGCTTGAATTTACAATTGCGTTATTAATAAAAAAGGAACCTTCTCCTAATGCTATAAAATCTTCTGCATTTTGATCCCGACGAATAGCGATATCGGTAGATGCTTCTATTGCAAATAAAAGCGGCGTGTTATTTGGGAAAACCCACAAATTTGCAGCATATACACCATTTAAGCTTTGATCCATCTCAGCCTGGTTACTAAGAAAAGTAGTGCTGGCAGAGGCATCCAAAGGCTTTCTGTCAAGATATTTTTCGCAACTCCCAAGTGTTATCAGAAGCAAGAAAAATGGGAGATATATTATTTTTTTCATTTTTTTCAATTTAATGTTTTTTTAAAAAGTTACATTCAAGCCTGCGGTATAAGTACGCATTACAGGATAAAATTCTCCGTTGGCATTATTGATCTCAGGATCAAATCCATTCCATGCTTTGGTAATTGTAAATAAGTTTTGTCCGCTTACAAATACCCTTACGGCTGAAATTTTCACTTTACTTAAAACAGTTGCAGGTACGTTGTACCCAAGGTTTACATTTTTAAATCTAAAGAAAGCTGCACTTCTTATATACCAGTCTGATGCCCTGAAATTATTTGTATACGAACCTCCTCCGGCGAGCAATCTTGGGAATGCAGCATTTGGATTTTGTGGAGTCCAGTAATCCCGGTGAATGTCTAATAAAGAAGGAATGTAATCAGTTGCCAAAAAAGGAACCGCACCGGTACCACTCAGGAAATTTTCCCGCATACCTACACCTTGTCCAAAAATATTAAGGTCGAAATTTTGATAGCTAATATTGAGGTTAATGCTGTACTCATACCGTGGAAAGTTATTGCCAATAAATGTCCGGTCATTGTCATCAATTTTTCCATCAGGCTTACCATCAACACCACTAATATCCGCATATTTTAAATCACCAGGCTTTGGCCCTACTGCAGGATTTGTACTCCATCCCGAACCATATAATGTGGGAGAAGCCTTTATATCATTTGAATCGGCATAATATCCAAGTGCCTTTAAACCATAGTAAGAATTAAGCGCAAAACCCGGTTGCGTTCTTGTACTTCCACCTCCAATAAATGGCAGACCAGGCACCAATCCTGTTACTTTATTTTTTACATCAGACAACATAAATGTTGCATCGAAACCCCATTTATTAACTTTGGTTCTATAACTTAAGGCTAATTCCCATCCCTTGTTATCCATACTGCCAGCATTCACAAATGGATCGCTTAATCCACCTGCAGATGCAGGAAGTGACCGGGGAATAATCATATTTTTTACTGAACGATTGTAAACATCTGCAGTTAGCGTAAAATGTCTGGCAAAGCTAAGGTCCATTCCAACGTTCCATTGTTGAGAAGTTTCCCAACTTAAATCAGGATTGGCAAATTGAAGAAGTGCAACACCCAGGGTATTTACATTATTAAAATAAGGATT
>JBBSJJ010000087.1:0-16637 GCA_038257335.1 Chitinophagales bacterium
GCACAGGTAACAACCTCAAGGCTTGTTTAGATCCTATTTCTGAAGTGAAATACCCCATCAACGTAAGTTGTTTCATCATACTATAATAGTGTGATGGTGCCATTACAAAATCGGGACTGTTCATTTTCCTGGCATTTTCCCGGGATACTTTTTCTTTATCGTCCCGCAAGATGTTGAAATCCTTGGCTTCTTTCTCCAGCGTTATTAAGAAAGCTTTACGCTGTTCCGGGCTGCATTCTACAAAGGATTTGCCGTGCATTTTTTCGCAGGCTTCATCTATTTGGCTCATTCCTTTGTAAAATACTTCCTGCTCACCCTCCGTATAACAATCTGTTACCATAGTTTGCATAAACGCACCAATTTTGGTAGCTTTTGCGCCGGGTGTATCAGTCTCTGGTATAATAGTATCTCCTACCTCATCTAACAGACTAATATTTTCAGCAGTAAATCCTACCTCTTTTTTCGCAGCAGTTTTGCAACCTGATAAAAAAACATCACCACCAATTACAACACCACCGGTGAGCAATGCAATCATTTTTAAAAGTTCTCTACGTTCCATAATATTGTTTTTATAAATGCTGAGTGTTGGCATTCTTGTCTCGGCATTTTCAATTTTCAATTAAATGATTACACCTGGTTAAAGGTTTCCTTTCTTCAATTCTTTTACGGCAAAGTCTGCAGCCCTTGCGGTTAGCGCCATATAAGTAAGCGATGGATTTACACAAGAGCCAGATGTCATACAAGCGCCATCAGTTACAAAAACATTGGGTGCATCCCAAACCTGGTTGTTGCCGTTTAGTACCGATGTTTTAGGATCTCTTCCCATGCGTGCCGTGCCCATTTCGTGAATGCCCTGTCCTACCGCATAACCAGCGTCGTATGTGGTTACATTTTTTACACCGGAAGCGTTGAGCATCTCCGCAGCATCATTCATCATATCCTTGCGCATTTTTATTTCATTCTCTTTTATTTCTACGTCCATTGATAAAACAGGAAGCCCCCATTTATCTTTTTTGGTTTTGTCCAAGAAAATTTTGTTGTCGTGGTAAGGAAGCATTTCGCCGAAGGCGGTTAAATTCATTCCCCATTTGCCAGGTTGTGTTAGGGATTCTTTCAAATCGGCACCAATGGTAAATTCTGCAACTTCTACACCCCTTCCCCTGCCTGCACCGCCCTGGTAGCCAAAGCCACGCAGGTAATCTCTTTTATCGTTGCTTACATTTCTAAACCTGGGCACGTAGATACCTGTAGGCCTGCGGCCGTATTCATATTTATCATCAAATCCTTCTACATCTCCTCTTGCTCCTAATCTAAAATGATGATCCATCACATTGTGACCAAGTTCTCCACTGCTACTGCCCAGTCCGCCTTCCCAAACATCCGTTGCAGAATTCATCAAGACCCATGTAGAGTTAAAACTAGACGCACATACAAACACAATTTTAGAATTGTATTGATAGGTCTTGTTAGTTTCTGCATCTATAACTTCTACTCCCGTAGCTCTTTTTTTATCTTTGTCAAATAAAATACGGGTTACAATTTTATTGGCTTCCAAAGTAAGATTACCCGTCTTCATGGCTGCGGGTAAAGTAGCAGACTGTGTGCTAAAGTAGGCGCCAAACGGGCATCCACGCCAGCACCTGTTCCTGTACTGGCAATTGGTTCTATCGTGATGCGGCTGCGTAATATTAGCACTGCGGCCTATAAACATGTGACGATCTCCTTTGTAATGCGACTTTAATTTTGCTGCCACATCTTTTTCTGCCACGTTCATTTCCATAGCCGGCATAAATTCTCCATCGGGTAATACATCCAATCCTTCTTTGCTACCCTGTATGCCTGCAAATTTTTCTACATAGCTGTACCACGGTGCCATTTCATTATATCTTATCGGCCAGTCTACAGCAATACCTTCTTTTGCATTGGCTTCAAAATCCATTGCACTATGACGGTAACTTTGCCTGCCCCATAAAAGCGATCTGCCACCTACATGGTAACCCCTGTACCAATCAAATCTTTTAACTTCTGTGTAAGGTGAATCTTTTTCGTTGGTCCACATGCCTAGTGTTTCTTCATTGAGCGGATAATCTCTTTTTAATACAGGGTAGTCTTTGATCATTTCCTGCGTTCGTTGTCCCCGGTGCGCAAACTCCCAACTTTCTTTATTGGCATTTACGTAACCTTTTATATGCTCAATGTTTCGTCCACGTTCAAGCATCAAAACTTTCAAACCTTTTTCGGTCAGTTCCTTGGCAGCCCAGCCTCCGCTAATTCCGGAGCCTATTACAATGGCGTCATAATTATTATCTGGCATAAGAAAAATTTTAGCTCCACCCCTGCAGGAGTTTAAAGTTTAAAACTATCCTCCCGGGGAAGAGAATATTGTATGTTGAAATAAATTTTTTTAAGCAACCTGTATATTTTCTATCCTATTAAGTTGGAATTTAATCTTCACTTTTTTATTTGTTGTTTATGAATGCCTGGCAATTATACATCACAAATTTTCACAGCTTTTTTCAATGCCAATAATTTCTCCTGGTCGGTTTTGCCCGTGGGAATAAACTCCTGCGCTACATAACCCTTATAGCCTGTCTTTACAATTGCCTGCATAATGGCGGGATAAAACAGTTCCTGTGTATCATCAATTTCATGCCTGCCAGGCACACCCGCAGTGTGGTAATGGCCAAAATATTCATGATGATTATTGATAGTGCGAATCACATCTCCCTCATTTATTTGCATGTGATAAATATCGTACAATAGTTTGAAATTGGGCGAGCCAATTTCTTTGCAGAGTTCTATGGACCAATCACTTTTATCTGCCATATAATCTTTGTGATCTACCTTACTATTAAAGAGCTCCATTTGTATAATGACACCCTTTTTCTCTGCCGCACCCATTATTTTTTTCAAGCCCTCGGCACAGTTTTTCAACCCTGTTTTATCATCCATTCCATTGCGATTACCGCTAAAGCAAATGAGATTTTTATAGCCGGCTTTTGCTACCAGGTCAATGTGCTCTGAATAATTTTTGATGAGAGTGCTGTGATACTGTTTATCGTTCCATCCCTCTACAAGGCTTATCTCTGCACCGTTGCACATAGACGAATCAATACCAAAGCTTTTTAAGGTATCCCATTCCTTAGGCCCTATGAGATCGATAGCCTTGATGCCTATTTTTTGCGCTGCCTTGCACAATGTTTCCAGCGTGAGATGATTGTATGTCCACCTGCACATTGCATGATTTATGTTTCCTTTTAATTTCATAGTAGCCATTGACTCACTATTTGCAGCAAAGCCCTGGGCTATTGTGCCCATACCTGCCATTGTTATTCCAATATTTTTAAGAGCTGCTCGTCTTTGCATATGTAAGATTTTAGGAAGGTTGTACTACTTTTTTATCGGCTTTAAAGAAAAGTAAAAATAAGATGGTGATGGCAGCGGCGATACCGGCGGGTATCATCCAAATGCTTTTCCAGTCATGCCCATCAGCAGTTTTGTAGTACTCACTGATGCTTCCGGCAAACCAAAAACCTATGAGCATACCCACGCCATAAGTAGCCAGTGTGATCATGCCCTGGGCAGAGGAACGGTTTTTTTCTCCGGCCTGCTGGTCGGTATAAATTTGGCCGCTTACAAAAAAGAAGTCGTAGCAAATGCCATGTAAGGCAATGCCTATATACAACATCCATATGCCGGTATCTGCGTCTCCGAAACCGAACAATAAATAGCGCAGCACCCAGGCTATCATACCAAACAATAGCATCTTCTTTATATTAAACCGGGCAAAGAAAAAAGGCATTAGTACCATAAAAAGTGTTTCACTCATTTGCCCGATGCTCATTTTGGCGGCAGCACCGCTTACTTTCAGCTCATTTAAAAACTTATTGGTTTCCTGGTAATAAAATGCCAACGGAATACAAATGAGCATGGAAGCGATAAAAAATATCAGAAAATTTTTCTTTTTTAATAAACTTAAAGCATCCAAACCCAGGATATCCCTAATAGTAGTTTTGGTGCCTGCTTTGCCGGGAGGCGTATCCGGTAACGTAAAACTAAACAATCCTAAAACAAGGGATACTGCTGCAGTAACTTTAAAGGTATTTACGAGCTGCCCGTTTTGTTCCCAGGCCATCCAGCCAATAAGAAGACCCGCAACAATCCATCCCACCGTGCCCCATACTCTTATAAAAGAAAATTCTTTTTCTGCATTTTTAATTTGTTTTAACGCTACAGAATTTACAAGTGCCAGGGTGGGCATGTAGCAGATCATGTAAATGAGCAACAACGGATAAAAGGAGGCGAAATCTTCTTTGGTAGAAATAAAATACATAAGGCCCGCCCCGGCAAGATGCAATATGCCCAGTATTTTTTGTGCAGAAAAAAATTTATCAGCTATCAATCCAATTACAAAAGGTGCAATGATGGCCCCGAGAGATTGGGTGCCATAAGCAAGACCGTTTTGTACATCTGTGGCACCAATGCTTTTACTCAAATAAGTGCCCATCGTTACAAACCATCCGCCCCAGATAAAAAACTCCATAAACATCATGGCAGAAAGTTGCAGCCTTGTGGTAAGCTTCATATAGCTAGTTTAGTATTTAATTAAGAGAGAGGTAATTTAGGAATTATTTTAATGCTAGGTGAATTATTTTAAAAAAAATAATTAGTTTCATCACTATTAGATAAAATCTCATCAACGCATTTTTCTATAAATACGATTATTGATTTTTAAAATTATATTTATCATCTCTTAAAATAAATTATCATGAATAGAAAATTAAGGATGGGTATGATTGGTGGTGGCAAAGATGCTTTTATTGGGGCTGTGCATCGTGTGGCACTAAACCTTGATGGGCAAATAGAGTTGGTAGCTGGTGCGCTTAGTATTAATCCTGAAGTAGCACTAGATTCCGGTAAATCTTTGTTTTTGACGGAAGACAGAATTTACACAGATTATAAAGTGATGCTGGAGGCGGAAGCAGCCATGCCGGCGGAAAAGCGCCTTGACTTTGTAAGTATTGTTACACCCAATTTTGTACACTTTGAGCCTGCTATGATGGCGCTGGATAAGGGTTTTAATGTGGTGATAGAAAAACCAATTACCATAACCCTGGAGCAGGCTGTGCAAATAAAAGATAAACTGGCATCAACCGGGTTAACCTTGCTACTCTGCCACACTTATACCGGTTACCCGATGATTAAGCAGGCGAAGCAATTATTAAAAAGCGGGCTGTTAGGGAAAATTAGAAAAGTATACGTGGAGTATCCTCAAGGTTGGCTGAGTACTTTTTTAGAAGCCACCGGACAGGCACAGGCCGCCTGGCGCACAGATCCTAAAAAAAGCGGCAAGGCCGGCAGCATGGGAGATATTGGTACACATGCTTTCAATTTGGCCGAATACGTAACCGGGTTGCAGGTAAATAAAATATGCGCTAGTTTAAATACTGTGGTAGAAGGCAGGCTGTTGGATGATGATGGCGGCGCTTTTTTAAAATTTGATAATGGAGCTACAGGAATTTTAATGGCCACACAAATTGCTGCCGGAGAAGAGAACAATGTAAAACTAAGAGTGTACGGCGAAAAAGGTGGACTTGAATGGAACCATACGGATGCAAATACACTATTGGTTAAATGGCTGGATAAGCCAACAGAAATTTATAGAACAGGCGGCACATACAACAGCAGTTTTGCTGCACATAACACGAGGGTGCCGGCCGGGCACCCAGAAGGTTTCCTGGAAGCTTTTGCCAATTTGTACCGCAACTTTGCCTTGACTATTTCTGCCAAAATGAACAATGAAGAGCCGAAGGAAGAATGGCTGGACTTTCCGAGTGTTGAAGAAGGGATACGAGGAATGGCTTTTGTGGAGAATGCGGTGGCTTCCAGCGAGAGTGAGGAGAAGTGGAGGGATTTCGTGGTGTAAATCATGGCACGGAGAGGGCGCAGAGAAAGAAATAAAATTATTTTTAATTATTCTACCTCAACCCGTTTTTATAAAAGTCCTCTGCGCACTCTGCCCCTCTGCGTGGAAAAAAAATAACTCCTCTGCGCACTCTGTATTCATGCGTGGAATAAAATATAAATTATGCAAACAATAAAAGGCCCCGGAATTTTTCTTGCACAGTTCATGAGCGATGAACCACCTTTCAATAATTTAAAAAGCATTTGTACCTGGGCCAAAGCACTCGGCTATAAAGGAGTGCAAATACCTACTACAGATAGCCGCTTGATAGATTTACAAAAGGCGGCCGAAAGCAAAACCTATGCAGATGAAATAAAAGGATTGGTAAATGAATGTGGGTTGGAAATTACAGAACTCAGTACTCATCTTCAAGGACAGTTGGTAGCGGTTAACCCCGCCTACGATGTTTTGTTTGATGGGTTTGCTCCAAAAGAAATACAGGGAAAGTACAAGGCAAGAACTGAGTGGGCGATACAGCAATTAAAGTATGGAGCCAAAGCTTCGCAAAATTTAGGTTTAAATGCTCATGCTACTTTTAGTGGTTCTTTGTTATGGCACACCTTTCATCCATGGCCGCAGCGGCCGGCTGGCCTTGTAGAAGAAGGATTTACAGAACTGGCAAAACGCTGGCTCCCCATCTTAAATTACTTTGACGAATGTGGTGTAGATGTTTGCTACGAAATACACCCCGGGGAAGATTTATTTGATGGGATAACTTATGAAATGTTTTTAGAAAAAGTGAACAATCATGCGAGGGCTTGCCTTTTATATGATCCCTCACATTTTGTGTTGCAGCAGCTGGGTTATATACAATACATAGACTTTTATCATGAACGAATAAAGGCCTTTCACGTAAAGGATGCGGAATTTAATGCGACGGGCAAACAGGGAACTTTTGGTGGATATCAAAGTTGGTTAAACCGTGCCGGAAGATATCGCAGCCCGGGTGATGGACAAATAGATTTTAAAACTATCTTTAGCAAACTAACACAGTACGGCTACAAAGGCTGGGCTGTGATGGAGTGGGAGTGCTGCATCAAACATCCGGAAGACGGTGCAAAAGAAGGCGCAGAATTTATCAACAAGCATATAATCAGGGTTACAGAAAAGGCTTTTGACGATTTTGCCAATACTGTTTCTGATGAAAATTTTAACCGCTCTATTTTAGGCTTATCATAATTTTAAAAATAAATAGTATGAAAAAAAATATTTTACTGGCGGGTCTCATAGGCTGTTTTTTTGCCTGCAGCGATCCTGCCAAAGTTGAGAACACTTCAGCAAAAGCGGAAGAAACAACAACAGTAGAAAAACCGGCCACAGCTTCTTCTAACCCTGACTATGACAAAGGATTGGAATTGGTGGCCAAGTCTGATTGTCTTGGTTGTCACAAAATAAATGAAGCCTCTGTGGGGCCGGCATATTCAGCCATTGCCACCAAATATGAGGCAACTGAAGCCAACATTAATTTACTGGCTGCTAAAATTATGAATGGTGGTCAAGGCGTTTGGGGAGAAGTTCCGATGGCAGCTCATCCAACCTTATCAAAAGAAGATGCCGTACAGATGGTGAAATATATCATGCTATTAAAAGACGAAAAAAAATAGACTAATGAAAAATAGATTCCCCCTTTTGGCCCTCGTTGCCTTGTTAATATTCAGCTGCAATCCATCTAAAAAAAATGACAATGCAAACGCTATGACAGATAGTACAGCAATAAACAAATCTGATTCAGCTAATTGGATTTCTTTGTTTGATGGCAAGACCACACAGGGCTGGCATAACTACGGCAAAACAACTATTGGTGAAGCATGGAAAGTAGCTGATGGCGTTCTGTACCTGGACACTGCCAAAAAAGAAGGTTGGCAAACTGGTGGTGGTGGAGACATCGTTACAGAAAAAGAGTATGAAAATTTTCACCTGAAACTGGAGTGGAAAATTGCTCAGAATGGCAACAGTGGTATTATTTTCTTCATTCATGAAGACACTACAAAAAATAAATATGTTTGGAACACCGGACCGGAAATGCAGGTACTGGATAATAACGGCCACCCGGATGCAAAAATTATTAAACACCGTGCCGGCGATTTATACGATTTGATAAGTTCCAGTAAAGAAACTGTAAAGCCAGCCGGGGAGTGGAATGAGGCGGAAATTGTTGTAAATAATAGCCGGTTAGATTTCTTTTTAAATGGTACCAATGTAGTTTCTACAAGCCTGTGGGATGATAGCTGGAGAAAGCTGATTGCAGGAAGCAAGTTTAAAGACATGAAAGAATTCGGCACTTACAAAAAAGGCAAGATAGCATTGCAGGATCATGGGGACATGGTATGGTATAGAAATATCAGAATAAAAGAACTATAGGATTAATTATGATTCAATAAAAAACCCCTGCTTTACCAGGGGTTTTTTATTAGCTATTTTTAAAACAATTTTTTGAGAAGATGGTTGCTGCTTTTGGCAATGCTTGACAGCATGTCTGGCTTGTAATTATTTTCCTGTTCTACATAAAAATGTTTCACCCCTGCAACTTTTGCACATTTAAAAATCTTTTTAAAATTGATGGAGCCATTGCCTATCTCTGTATTCATTTTCTTATTCATCTTATCCATGTCTTTTACGTGGAGCATAGGAAACCTGCCAGGGCTGGCTTTAAAAATTTCAATAGGATCGTAACCTGCACTTACCACCCAATAAATATCCATTTCCATTTGTAACAGATTGGGGTCGGTTTCTTTGAGCAAAATATCATAACCCTTTTGGCCATTCATATCAAAAAATTCAAAATCGTGGTTATGATAGGCAAGTTGCAAATTGTTCGCTTTGCAGATCTCACCGGCCTTATTAATTCTTTGAGCCAGTTTTTTATATTGATCTATTGTTTTACGTCTTTCTTCCGCCATCCAGGGAATTACAATATATTGATGGCCCATCACCTGGCCCACATCGCAAAGTTTTTTTACTTCATCATCACTTCCATTTTCAAAAAGAAATTTCTCGGGCATGTAGTGGCCACTAGGGCTTACAAGGTTGTTCTGCTTTAAGAGCGCTGAAAATTCTTTTACGCTCAATCCGAAGAAACGTTGTTCGGCACTCAGGTCAAATACTTCTACTTCTTTATAGCCTGCCATGGCCACTTTGTTAATTATTGAAGTCGGATCTTTTCTTATCAGGTCTCTTAAAGTATATAATTGAATACCTGCAACCCTTTTTGTTTTTAATAACTCTGAAGGGTTCATTAATAATCCGGCGGTAAGCAAACCGGATGTTTTTAAAAAGTTACGCCTGCTGTTCATGATGATAAGATTGATTGATGGTCAAGTTACTAAAATCTGGCTTTACACAATTAGATAAAGTTTGTTTTTATGAGTGCTGCAGCCTACTGATGTAAGGAGCTTGGCAGGCCTATGCTTAAAAGCACAATGGCAAAGTATATTTGAAGAACAGATTAAACAGTTTTAAATATATTTACCGCATTGATTTATTATTGTCAAAAACTGCCTTATGCGTTTTGAATTTGGCTTTTATAGTTCCTTGCTATTGATCTTTGCTGTGCATGGACTGGTTTATAGTGTCCTGCTTTTTAGAAAGGGCAAAAAGAATGAGAGCAGTGCTGATAGATGGCTGGCTTTGTTCTTACTGCTTTGTGTGTTGTACATCGGTCCCTGGATGCTGGGGTTTGCGGGCTGGTACGATAACCAACCCTACCGGGATATTTTGTTTTACGTGCCCATGCAACATTTATTTTTCATAGGCCCCGTTATTTTCTTTTATGTACAAAGCCTTTTAAATCCCTCTTTTAAGTTTGGTGAAAAGGAATGGCTGCATTTGCTACCGGGTGTTTTATACCTGGCGTATAGCCTGGTAATTTTTATTACAGATAAAATTATTTTAAAAAAATATTACTTCCTTGCCGATGGTGCCGACAGAGATTTTGACAGCTGGTATCAAACAGCGGGGTTGATTTCTATGATCATCTACTTTGTAATTTCCCTGAGGTATTACCAGCTATACAAAAAATTAATGCGGCAGGTAATCAGTTATGCAGAACGGGTACTTTTTAAATGGGTCAGTAATTTTCTGATGGCCTTTTTATCAATGCAATTGTTGCAGGTTCTATTCTTTATCGTCGCATTACTGTTTCCATCTTCCGATTCGTATATCGGTAACTGGTGGTACTTCTTTTCCTTTGCAATTATTTTCTATTATATCGCTATCACAGGCTACGCAAATTCAATAGAAACAAAAGTGCCGTTTAAGCTTCACCTGTTAAATGACAAACCTTCTTTGTTGCTTCAATATGCAAATCTGCCAAATAGAGAAAGTGAATTTATAGAAGATGCCGAAATAATAGAGTTTGAAAATGTGCCGACCCAGGCCAACCAGGATAATAATTTGGTTACAGAATGGAAACCCGCAATACAACAATTGCTTGAGGAAGGAAAAGCCTATGAGGATCCCGAACTTTCTTTAGCACAATTGGCTAAAGCACTTAAAACAAATCCATCGATACTATCAAAAGTTATCAACCAGGGATTTGGCCAAAACTTTAATGATTTCATCAACGATTATAGGATAGCAGCCGTGAAACAGAAACTGGAAGCCGGCGAACATAAAACACAAACGCTCCTGGGCATTGCCTATGATTGTGGCTTTAACAGCAAGGCTACTTTTAACCGGGCTTTTAAAAAAGCCACCGGGGTAACGCCGAAAGAATGGATTGAAAAAATAAATAGTGACTGAGGAGTTATAATTCCTATTCTAGAATTGGTTCCCCTCAAATGGTGCAAATTTCTTACTCCTAAAAATCGTGCAAATCTTTTTGTCTTACACTTTTTGCCAAAGCATTAGCCTTCTTTTTTTATTTTTTCGAAAAGCATCATACTCCTGCTAAAATCCGCAAGTCTCAAATGATCATTCTATGATTTGAGACTTAGTTACCTGGTATCATATCATCATTTGCAGCTATTACGCACCCGCCGTACCCCATCTTTGGTGAAACAAAAAAGATCATGAAACAGCTTCATTTCTTCCTGTGCCTGTTGTTTGCAATCAACGTGTACAGTTATTCCCAAACAGGCACATCGATACAAAACGAACCGCCACTCATCTCTTTCAAAATAAAAAATAACAGCTTGTTGCCAACCAGGGTAACCGTCATTTCTTACCGGCCTGACCAAACCGGGAATGGCACCTCTGGATATTTTATCTCATCATATCGTAGCAAATCTTTGAGGTTTCCTGTTGGCACAAAAATTTATATCGCAAATAGCGAACAGGTAAATACGGTGATGAGTGGTGCTCTAATTTTTAACCAGCCTCCCTTCCTCCTGGTAAAACAAGCCGATGCAGGCAAATCATTCAACATCAAATAACCAGTGTTAAGTCAAGTGTGAATTGGCATGGTGAATATTCACTAGTGACCATTCACCATTCACAAATAAAACCCTCATTAACAATAGCTACTACAATTAACCTGCTATGAAATATTTTATAACGATCATTCTTTCCGTTTATTCTTTTGCTGTTTTTGCCCAAAACGATAGCGTTCCCAAAAAGGATACCTCGGCTTTTAGTGCATCCAAAAAGCTAAATGAAGTTATTCTAAAAAGTAAAAAACCTTTTGTAGAAATACAGGTTGATAAAACCGTGCTGAATGTGCAGGCTGATCTCGTAGCCTCCGGTGGAACTTTGTTTGAAGTGATACAAAAGGCTCCGGGTGTTTCTATCAGCAATGAAGAAACCATTAACCTTTCCGGCAAAGTAGGAGTGAATGTTTTAATAGATGGCAGGCCCGCCCAGTTAAGTGGAAAAGACCTGGCTGATTATCTAAAGTCAACTCCGGCCTCGCTGGTAGATAAAGTGGAAATTATCATGAACCCATCCGCCCGGTACGATGCGCAAGGCAATGCCGGCATCATCAATATCCGCCTCAAAAAAAATATTGCCAAAGGCACCAACGGAAATATAAGCACGAGCTACACGCAGGCAGTTCACGC
The DNA here is from genome assembly GCA_038257335.1 of Chitinophagales bacterium. Taxonomy (GTDB): domain Bacteria; phylum Bacteroidota; class Bacteroidia; order Chitinophagales; family Chitinophagaceae; genus Ferruginibacter. Next base: position 11,962 of record JBBSJJ010000087.1, read on the forward strand.
CAATGTAAATGCATCAGCCAGCCTCAATTACCGCAAAGGGAAATGGAATTGGTATGGCAATACTGCCGCCCGAAAGTGGAGACAGAACACTAGTGGTGCAATTAACCGCTTTGTAAACAGCAATGGAGTAAACAAAACATTTGAAAATAAAACCGTAGATGAAGACCATTCTACCAACGGGAGTTTTACCGCCGGGGCCGACTATTACCTGGACAAAAAAAACAGTTTTGGATTTATTGTAAAAGGCAATGAATACAAAAGCCAGTTGTTTACGCCGGGCACCACTTTAATCAAAACCAACAACAACACAGATTCTTCTCTCCAAACTTTAAATGACAACAATCAAAGAAACAGTCGCTACAACTACAATGTCAATTACAAATTTGAAGACACTACAGGAACACAATTTAATATTGACGCAGACTATATTTCTTTTAATAATAATAGCAACGGTCTGGTCACTACAGATTTGCTGAACAACCAAAACATTAAATATGGCTATACCGCCAACGACCAGGATGTTGTAACCGGGATAAATATTTACAGCCTGAAAACAGATTTTAGCAAGCAATTGAAAAAAATGCAGGCAAAAATAGAAACTGGTTTAAAATACAATACCGTACAAACCAGTAACGATCTGCAGGCTTTTGTTTGGGAGAACAATAAATTTAAGGCCGATACAGGGCGCAGCAATGAATTTAATTATACCGAAACTGTGTATGCGGGCTATGCAAGTTTTAGCCAAAAAATAAAGAAATGGGAATACCAGGTAGGATTGAGAGCAGAGCAATCTGTAATAAAAGGAAAAAGCATTGACTTGAAAAATGTGCAACTTAATTATCCTGACACCAACTATTTCAATTTGTTCCCCACCAGTTTTCTAAGGTATACCGTCAATGAAAAAAATAGCATCGGCTTTTCCTATGCCAGAAGAATCAACAGGCCCAGCTTCCAGGACTTAAACCCGTTTGAATACATTTATGATAACTACAGCCGGGAAAGAGGCAACCCTTATTTACTACCCGAGTTTACCAATTCCTTTGAAATAAGTTACGCCTACAAAGGAGTCTTGAATATTAGTTTCGGTCATAGCCGCACCAATAATTTATTTCAAACAATTACTACCCAAAAAGGTGAAGCTACAGAAGCCAAGAATTTTAATATTGGTAAGGAATACCGGTATTATGTGAATGCCAGCCTGGGTATGCCTGTTAAAAAATGGTGGTACAGTTATACCAATATCAGTCCTTTTCACAAACAATTCAATGGTGTTGTTCCCGAAGGAAAGTTGGACAACAAGGCATTTGGTATGAGTTGGTACACAGGTCAGAATTTTTCCTTGCCCAAAAATTTTACGGTGCAGCTCAGCAGCTGGGGTAATGTAGCTACCGAAGATGCCATGAGTAACACTGCCTGGTTGGGAAGTGTAGACCTTGGTGCAGGCAAATCAATACTCAGGAAAAAAATGGATATACGTTTATCCGTAACCGATATTTTTAATACGCAGCGCTGGAGGCAGCACGTAGATTTTGGCAGGGTGAATTACAATTATCTGCGCAAATGGGAAAGCAGGAATTTTCGCCTGCAACTAAGCTGGAAACTTGGTAAAACAAATTACAATGCACGAAACAGAGAACTGGGAGCACTGGATTCAGATGGACGTATAAAATAAGTTGTACAAAAAAGAGCAACTCCATTTTAAGCATTAATTTGCAGGATGACCCAAAATTTTTCTTTCCTGGATGCTTTGGCCAAATCATCTTTCGACTTTCATCCGGTAATACCATTTGACGCAAGCAAGCACAAAGTTGCAGCCTTAGACCTCTCCAGGTCCAACAAGGAAATTACTCCGGAGGTTTACGGTACAACTGAAAGCCTGGCTGCTTTTATTAATCAAAAGATGATAAGCTCAAAGGCAACTTTCCTGATAGGTGGTTACAGTGAAATGAGAGAAATGTACAGGCGCAGTGTGTTGTTTGATACCAACCTGGCCGACAACGCATCGCTGATAGAGGAACCTCGAAGCCTTCACCTGGGCGTTGACATCTGGGGGCCCGTAGACACGGAAGTGTATGCGCCGCTCGGCGGTATGGTGCATGGTTTTGCCTACAACAATCATTATGGCGACTATGGGGCTACCATCATTCTGCAGCACCAGATAGACATGTTTAATTTTTATACTTTGTATGGCCACCTGGCTTTGAAAGATTTGGGGAACATTCGCTCCGGGCAGTTCATTACCAGGGGCGAAAACTTTGCGCATTTTGGCGGGCCAGGAGAAAATGGAAATTGGCCGCCGCATCTTCATTTTCAACTTATTATAGATATCGGCCAATGGGAAGGAGATTATCCCGGCGTATGTAAACCAAGCGAGGCAGAATTTTACCTCAACAACTGTCCTAATCCAGATGCGATACTCAACCTCTTTAAAAAAATATAGTTGTTGTTGAACAGTTTTGCCAAAATCTGCGTTTATAGGTTAGTGTAAGTGTATTAAATGTACTTTTACAGTCATATAGGTTAAGAAAATATTTTACATGAACATCAAAGCAGGTCCACTTCTTCAACAAATTGACAACCCCGGCGAACTAAAGAAACTTAGCAAGGATCAGCTGCAACAAGTTTGCAGTGAATTACGCCAATATATCATTGACGTAGTAAGCGTACACGGCGGGCATTTTGGAGCCAGCCTTGGCGTAGTAGAATTGAGCGTGGCTTTACATTATGTTTTCAATACACCTTACGACCAGTTGGTTTGGGATGTAGGCCACCAGGCCTACGGTCATAAAATACTCACTGGCCGCCGTGATAATTTTCCTTCCAACAGAAAATACAATGGGCTCAGCGGTTTTCCTAAGCGAAGCGAAAGTGAGTATGATACTTTCGGCGTAGGCCATTCTTCAACTTCTATTTCTGCAGCCTTGGGTATGGCCATGGCTTCGCATTACAAGGGGGAGCACGACCGCCAGCACATTGCCGTTATTGGCGATGGCGCTATGACGGCCGGCCTGGCTTTTGAAGCTATGAACCATGCTGGTATTGAAAAAAGTAATGTGCTCATCATACTCAATGATAATTGCATGAGCATCGACCCCAACGTGGGCGCTCTAAAAGAATACTTAACAGATATCACCACTTCGCATACCTACAACGACCTCCGGGACAATGTATGGAAAGCCCTGGGCAAACTACCTGTAGGGAAAAATTTCACACGGGAAATGGCAAGCAAACTGGAAGCCAGTCTCAAAGGAATGGTGAGCAAGAGCAGTAACTTGTTTGAGGCGCTGAACCTGCGGTATTTTGGCCCCATAGATGGACACAACATTACCAAGCTGGTAGATACACTGTCTGATTTGAAAGATATTGCTGGTCCGAAAATATTACACATCAAAACCGTAAAAGGAAAAGGCTATGATCTGGCCGAAAAAGATCAAACGCTTTGGCATGCGCCAGGTTTGTTTGATAAAGTAACGGGCGTTATACAGAAAAAAGTTTTTGAATTGCCGCAGCCCATGAAATACCAGGATGTATTTGGATTTACAATCATTGAATTGGCAGAAAAAAATAAAAAGATTTTTGGCATCACCCCGGCCATGCCGAGTGGTTCGTCTTTAAAATACATGATGGCAGCTATGCCAGACAGGGCTTTTGATGTAGGCATAGCAGAACAACATGCCGTAACAGTAAGCGCCGGTATGGCCACACAGGGTATGAAAGTATTTTGCAATATTTATTCATCCTTCATGCAACGGGCTTACGACATGGTGGTGCATGATGTGGCCATTCAAAAGTTGCCGGTTATCTTTTGCCTGGATAGGGCCGGCCTTGTAGGCGAAGATGGACCCACACATCATGGCTGTTATGATATTGCTTTTATGCGCTGCATCCCTAACCTGGTGGTGAGTGCACCCATGAACGAAAAAGAGTTGCGCAACCTCATGTACACGGCACAGTTAGATTCTACCGACTTGCCCATAGTGATACGGTACCCAAGAGGTGAAGGTGTTTTTCCGGATATGCAGAAAGACAATATGGCTCTTAAATATCCTTTCGAAGAAATTCAAATAGGGAAGGGTAGAAAACTAAAAGATGGTGAAAAGGTAGCTATCCTTTCCTTTGGCCATCCGGGAAATTTTGCAGCCGCAGCAATAAGGGATGTAAAGGCAGAAGGCATCAACCCGGCGCATTACGATATGCGTTTTGCAAAACCAATAGATGAAGAAATGCTGCATGAAGTGTTCGGCAAATTTAAAAAAGTAATTACTATAGAAGATGGCACCGTGGTAGGTGGCTTTGGTTCTGCCGTGTTGGAATTCATGAACGAACATGGCTATAAAGCAGATGTAAAGATCTTGGGCATACCAGATAGGTTGGTGGAGCATGGCTCAGCAAAAGAACTTTACCAGGAAATTGGATTAGATGCGGCCAGTATTGCCGCAACGCTTAGGGAGTTGGCCGAAGTAAAAGTGCTCATTAAATAAATTTATTGTTAGCATATTCTAAAAGCCTTTTCGTTTTTCCGGAAAGGCTTTTTCTATGTGCGCCATGCATGCGATAGTTCTTTAAAGTTAAAGTCTTGAACGAGCCATCCAACGGGAATCGTTAGTCCAAAGCAAGGGTGTTGTGGGTGACCACAAATCTGAAGGAAGCTGCGGACAAAATGATGAACTGACGAA
>JBBSJJ010000088.1:0-16162 GCA_038257335.1 Chitinophagales bacterium
CCTTCACCGGGCATGGCAGGCAGGCGATCATCTCCCTGTATACCATCAATATCATAATTGTTAACCACTTCCAATACAAGTTTGCTCATAAAAGTTTGTACTTCCGGGTGCAGGGAATTCCACCAAAAGAATTTATTTTTTTGCAGATGATTTCCCTTCACATCCCTGCCCACCCATTCAGGATATTTCTTTTGCCAGTTGCAAGTGCTATCTCCATAATTGTAGGCAAAACCAAATTCAAACCATGCATGCACTTTTATGCCGGCTTTATGCCCACATTCAATGATCTCTTTTAACGGATCCATAGAGCCATAAACCTTTGATTGTTTAACACCGATATACGATTCTGCAACCTTACTCGGGTACATTGTTTCGCCGTTATTCCACACCACTACGTACACATTATTAATCCCTCTTTTTTTGCAAAGCCTGATGGTTTCTTTTATATTTTTTTTTGATTTCAACGCATCGCTCGCCACGTTGGTAATCCAGGTGCCTTTAATTGGAATTGTATTGGATTGGGCAAAAACATGTAATTGCACCCCCATAAAAAGTATAAGATATAAAGCGAATTTTTTCATAGCTATGATGATTGATTTATGAAAGTTATTTTAGTATAGTGCTGTGTTGTGAATGGTCAATGGTCAATGGTGAATCAATGTCGTTTACTTAAGGTATTTGCTCCGTAGGAGCACCCTGTTTATAGAAACATCAACATGAATAATTTTTCCAGACTCCGTAGGAGTCACCTAAGCACAGGAAGCACCTACGGAGCTATTAATACAATTAGCCGACAATTCTATAAACATGAAGTTCCATTGGAGCTTAAGTCAACGACATTGAATGGTGAATGGTGAATGCCTGCCTGACTGCGCCAAGCAGACAGGGTGAATATTCACCAGTTGCCATTCACATTTAAGCTCCTGTATTCCTGGTACCTGTTATATAAATGATGCGCTTGTACATAAGCCGATTGAGGACTCATAAAATGAGAAAACTCAAACGTAATGGCTTTATCGTAGCCCGCCAGCCTTGCAGCTTCTAATTTCAAACGCAATTTTTCAAACTTGATAGGTAAGAATTTAATAGGCATATCCCTGTCAAAACTTTCAGCATTGGTCCAGCATTGCATACCATATTTATCTGCCAGTTTTTTATTTACAGAAAAAAAAGTACTCAACTCACTAAAATCAATGTGTCCATCCTGGAAAGCCACTGCATCTACTGCGCCTTCTATACCGCTGAATATTTCGTTCCATTCTTTTTCATGCTGAGCCACTTCAATTCCGTCGGCTTTGGAAAGTTCGGGAGTGGACGCCAGCACCGCTTTTTTTCCATCTATCCAGGGTGAAATGAAAGTTGGCAATTGGTTGCTGATAGCCTTACACTGTAAACCCAGGGTTCTAAAAGCATCTATCGCCCCAATCGTTTTCCTGCTAATTTCCATACTCAAATACCAGCCTTTGAATGATGGATGATGCCCGTACTTTACCCATGCTTCTTCAATCACATATTGGTTGTCTTCTATCTCGTGGGCAAGGTTTCCGGTATCCCAATAAATTCCACTGTCGTACAAGCCAAAATAAAAAGACATGTTGTACTTGTCTGCCAGGGTAAGGTATAAGTCAACAAGATCAACAGGTGGTGCAAAGCAGCCATGCTTCTTTTGCAGGTAAACAGATGGGTAAGTTAAAAACTTTCTGTAGCCACACCTTATTAAAATGACTGTATCAATACCAGCCGCCTGCATGTGTTTGAAATCATTCTCCCACTCTGCTGCTCCCCAGTTTTGATGAGGAATATCATGACTTATTTCATCGATAAATGTACCTGTAATCAGCATATTTTTTTATTTCATGTATCCTTTTTGTATTAAAATCTCTTTCCACTTTAGGTAGCCAGCGCCATTTATATGCAGGCCATCATTGGTATACTGTCTATTTAATTTTTTATCCTGATCTAAAAAAGAAGAGTATAAATCAACATAGATTATTTTATTTGCTACACAATATTGCTCAAGTACTTTGTTGATGACAATAATGTGCGCTGTTTTTTGCTGATGCCTTTTAAACTCGGTAAAATTATCATTGGTAGGCAAGATACTTTGTACAAATATTTTGGTTGCTGGCGACTGCGCTTGTATACTTTTTAATATCTTTTTATAATTACTAATAATGATACTGTCAGGTGTTTCCCTGGCAATATCGTTTATACCTATCATGATAAAGATTTTTGATGGGGCAGAAGAAAGCACTTCGCCTAATCTTGCTAATACGCCAAAAGTATTGTCGCCGGAGATGCCCCTGTTTTTTACTTTTTTATTATTCCATATTTCTGCCCATTCTCCGATGTCTGTAATGCTATTTCCCAGAAATATTATTTCCTTTTTTGTATCGGGTAGTAAACGAAACAAGGTTACTTTCTGCTCATAATAAGTAGACATATAGGTAGTGTCTACTTTGACTTGCGCATTTGCAGATAGACTGTATAACAAAGAAACAAAAATGAAAAATATAGTTCGGGGCAACATCATAATCATTAATTTAAACTGGTTGTAGTTCAACTGAACCAGGTTCATCATTTTGTTTATTCAGTGGCACCAGCCAGGTAATTAAAAATGCAGGTATGGTAGAAATTAAAACCCAGATAAAAAACTCTTTGTAACCAAGGTAATCACTTAAAAAACCACTTATCATGGAAGGGATCATAAATCCTAAATTCATCAACCCACTACCAAAAGCATAATGCGCCATTTTATATTTGCCGGGAGCTATCTGTTGCATAATAAAAAGTATAAGGCCTACAAACCCAAACCCATACCCAAAATATTCTATAGCCACCGCACCTCCAATAATGTATAAATTTTCCGGAAGTGTAATGGCTAAAAATGTATATGCTGCAAAAGGAATATTGAAGAAGCAGCAAAGTATGAGTAATGTTTTTCTTGATAATCCTTTATTGGAAACAAAATAACCTGCAGCAATAGAACCGAGGACAAATGCAAGCGATCCAAAAACGCCGTACAAAACTCCAATCTGCGAAGTAGATAATCCCAAACCTCCTTCTGCTCTTGCTGCTTTAAAAAAAAGGGGCGTTATTTTAATCGCCTGTCCTTCTGCAAACCGGTACAACACAATAAAGCAAAGGCTAAACCATATATTTTTCTTTTGAAAAAATGTTTTCACAACATCCTTTAAGGTATCCATGCCTTCCTTAAATGAATGTACATTTTTAGATGCTCCGCCGCTGGGGAGCGCTTTCATGTTATACACTCCTAAGACTAACATAATAACCGCATAAAGTAACATTACAATTGACCAGGCATTTACAATGCCCATCTTTTTCTCCAATTCTCCGGCAAAATAAACTAAAACGCCTCCGGAAAAAACTTTTGCAATATTGTAAAATGCTCCCTGCCAGCCCACGTACTTTGCCTGTAATTTTTGGGTAAGTTCATTCAGGTAAATCCCATCAGCAGCCATATCATGCGTAGCACCACTAATAGCAATGATTGCTAAAATGCTTATAGAAATAGCGAAAAAATATTCTGCACGGAGACTCAATGCAACCAGGCCGAATAAAACACCGGTGAAAATCTGGGAGGTATAAACAAAGAATTTTTTAGTTTTAAACATTTCTAAAAAAGGACCCCACAACGGCTTCAACGTCCAGGGAAGCATAATGAGCGAAGTCCATAAGGCTATCTGAGAATTGGAAATGCCCATGTTTTTATACATGATAGAAGTAGCCGCCGCAAGGGCAACAAATGGCAACCCCATGGCAAACCAGGTAGTAGGAATCCAGGAAGCCGGATGCCTTTTTTTAATGTTATGATCTTGCACGCAAACGTTTTTTGTAAGAAATGGTAATAAACGGAAAAGTTAATTAATTTTTTTAATAACTATTACATAAATGTAAAAATATTTAATTAAGTTCGTAGTTCATTATTCAGCAATAAAAATTTGGCTTGATGATACAGAACAAACGTTTTAAGCTAAGCAGCATCCTTCTAATCCTGGTTTTACTTACGGGCCTTTCCTGTAAAAAAGGAGGTAACAGCGGCCCTGTAACACCGCCACCACCGCCACCGCCACCCGGACCCGTTTGGGATCCTAACGCTTTAAGAGGCGCATGGGTTACCACCGCAGCCAGCACTGCTATGGACAGCAGGGAAAATATTAGGCAGTGTGTGTTAACCTGCAAAGCAGCCAACATCAATAATATTTTTATAGTTGTATATAACAACGGCAGAACCTGTTACCCAAGCACAGTAATGCAAAACTTAATTGGCATCCGCATCAGGGAATCGTTTACAGGCAGAGATCCTTTGCAGGAAATGATTGACGAAGCGCATGCAGTAGGGATAAAAGTACATGCCTGGTTTGAATATGGTTTTTCCTCTTCTTATTCGGCCAATGGAGGTGCAATAGTAGCTGCAAAACCAAACTGGGCAGCAAAAGACGTTAACGGAAATCTTGTCATTAAAAATGGTTTCGATTGGTTAAATGGGATTCATCCCGAGGTGCAGCAATACATGATAAACCTTTTTAAAGAAGTAACCACTAATTACAATGTAGATGGCGTGCAAGGGGATGACCGCCTGCCGGCAATGCCTAGTACAGGCGGGTACGATACCTATACAACCACTTTATACCAATCGGAAAATGCCGGCGCATCACCACCCGCAAGCGCTACCGATGCAGGCTGGCTTGCATGGCGTGCAAAAAAGTTAACCGCTTTTGTAAAACGATTGCGTAATGAAGTAAAAGCTATTAAACCAAATATTCAATTTACCATGTCCCCAAGCCCATACCCATTTGGGTATACAGAGTATTTGCAGGATTGGCCTACCTGGGTAGATAGCGCTTATATAGATGCTGTTATACCGCAATGTTACCGTTACGATATTGCTGCATACAATGCCAGCCTGGTGCAGCAAAAAGGTTATTACAGAAATCCTGCGGTAGCTTTTTATCCCGGCGTGCTGGTAAAATCGGGCAGCACCATTCAAAGCGATGCATTTATGACAGATATGATTGCTAAAAACAGGTTGAATGGATTTAAAGGAGAGTGCTTCTTTTTTTACGAAGGCGTGAAAGATAAACTGACCTGGTACCAGGGGCAATATCCTTTTATTAAATGATGTATGATTTGTGATGTATGACTTGTGATTTATGATGTTTGATTTATGATGTGTGATTTGAGATGTGTGATTTAGGATGTGTGATTTATGATGTGTGATGTAGGATGTGTGATTTATGATGTGTGATTTGTGATGTATGATTTGTGATGTGTGATTTATGATTTTATGATGTGTTACATAGTTCTTAGTTTTAAGTGAACGGTGAATGGTCAATATTTCTCCATTCACCATTCACAATTGACCATCCACCATTCACAATTCACGATAGTTGCTATCTAAAGAGCAATATAAATTCCCTTCTCTATTTTTTTCAGCCCGGAAATGAAATTATTTATTACTATGAAAAAACTTTTGCTTCTCATTCCTATTCTTTGCTCTAGCTATATTTTAAATGCACAGCAGCTCACAAAGTTTGTAGACCCTTTCCTGGGAACGGGTGGGCACGGCCATGTTTATCCGGGTGCTACCGTGCCTTTTGGAATGGTACAATTAAGCCCTGATAATGGCGATGAAGGATGGGACTGGTGCAGCGGCTATCATTACAGTAGCAAAGCCATCGCAGGATTTAGTCATACGCACCTGAGCGGCACCGGCATTGGCGATTGGTGTGACATATCTGTGTTACCACTTACCGATACTTCGCAAATAAGAAATTCAAAGATTAAAATCCCTTTTTCCCACAGCAACGAAAGCGCAAAACCGGGCTATTATAAAGTACAGTTAGATAATAAAATTGTTTGTGAATTAACAGCATCAGAGCGAACCGGTTTTCATCAATATACATTTCCCGGGGCCAATGGATGGCTACGATTTGATATGGGCTTTGCCATTAACTGGGATAAAAGCACAGCGGGTATGCTGGAGTTAAAAGATGAGTATACTTTGGTGGGCTATCGCTACAGCACCGGGTGGGCAAAAGGACAAAAAGTGTATTTTGCTGCAAGGTTTTCTGCCCCGGTTAAAAATTATGTATTCATTGATGATTCTATTTGCATAAAAAATAAAGCAGAAGGGGCGCAGGTAAAAATAGCTTTGCAGTTTAATACCACCAAACCCTTATTGGTTAATGTTTCTATCAGTACCGTAAGTACAGATAAAGCATTGGTAGAACTTAAAAAATCAGCCTCTCAAAGTTTTGATGCAGTGGCAAAAAATGGAGAAGCGCTGTGGGAAAAAGAATTGCAAAAAATAAAAATCAATACCAACGATAGAGAACTGGCCACAAAATTTTACACCTCCTTATATCACACCTGCATGGCACCGGTTGTGAATAGTGATGCCGACGGGGAATATCAAACACATGATGATAAGAAATTGACTTTCACCAAAGGGAAAAATAAATACACCGTGTTTTCGCAATGGGATGTTTTCCGTGCTTTAAATCCTTTGTTTACCATCACACAAACACAGCGCCTGCCGGATATGATTAACAGCATGCTACAATTGTATAAAGATAATGGCTTGTTACCGGTTTGGGACCTTAGTACCTGGGAAGCCAATACCATGACGGGTTACCATAGTATTCCCATTATTGCAGATGCAATGCTGAAAGGAATTAAAGGATTTGATTACAATGTTGCATATACTGCCATGCGTAAAAGTGCCTTTCAAAATCAGCGTGGCACACCCGATTATATCCGCTTTGGTTATTTGCCGCAGGATAAACATGGCTGGAGTGTAACCATGACATTAGAGTATGCTTATGATGACTGGTGTATTGCACAGGTTGCAAAAAAAATGGGTAAGAAGGAAGACTATAGGCTTTTTATGAAAAGAGCAGCAAGTTATAAAAAGCTTTTTGATGCCGGCACCGGTTTCATGAGAGCAAAAGACAGCCTCGGTAAATTTATTGAACCATTCGATCCCCTATTATCTGAGCACGGGTTTGAAGGGCAGTATGTAGAAGGCACCGCATGGCAACACAGTTTTTTTGTGCCGCATGATGTAAACGGATTGGCCAAACTATACGGAGGAAAAGAAAATTTAGTAAAGAAATTAGATGAACTGTTTACAGCACCTTCCGAACTGCATGGAGAAAATGTATCGGCAGATGTGAGCGGATTGATTGGCCAGTATGCTCACGGAAATGAACCAAGCCACCATATTATTTATATGTACACCGCACTTGGCCATCCGGAAAAAGCAGCAAAATGGATTAAATTAGTTACCGACAGTGTTTATAAAACCGGCCCCGACGGATTGAGTGGCAATGATGATTGCGGACAAATGAGCGCCTGGTATATCTGGAGCAGCCTCGGTATGTATCCCATGAACCCGGCCAGCGGCGAATATGTTTTTGGTTATCCTCTTGTAGAAAAGGCTACAATACAGTTGCCAAATAAAAAACAATTACGGCTTCAAGTAAACAAACTGAATCAGGATAAAAAGGAAGGCATTGCCTCCATAGAATTTAATGGAAAGAAAATACCAATTGCGATGATTACACATCGGCAATTGCTACAAGGCGGAAAACTTATCATCAATGTATATCAATAAAGAAAAGGCTTATTCTTTTTTAAAACCATTCATCTTTTTTATTTTTCTACCATTTTTTTCAGCAGCACAAACCACTTCAACGCTTGTTCCTAAAAAAGGTTTATTTGTAACAACAAATAACCTGACATGGATAAGTGGTTCTGAAATTAATTTTCTTACGCCAAAAAGAAACAATCATCATTATTACTTTACCTGGTGGGAACAGGACGTAGATTCAACTCAATTGGAAAAAGATGTGCTATTGATAGGAAGTGAAAACACTGCTGTAAGCGGCACTTACAGTCTTGAAAAAACTAACAACACTACCAAAACATTTGTTGATTGCAAATGGAATTTGAAAGAACAGGCTGTTACTGATATTGTATACGCAAAAATATGGCTGCCGTTTTTAAATGAAGCCACCTGGAGCAGCCATAATCAAAAAGACATAAAAGATCTTCCGAATTTTCATGATACCTTACTGGTAGCTTCAACGCCATTTGGAACATTTCAATTCCGTTCCTCACATCCATTTAAAATAAAAGTGAATGCAAATCCAAATCCCGGCGCAAAGGATTATACACAGCGTTCCCAGTATTTGATTTTGTACGATGAAAATATTCCGGTGAACCAAACTGAAGGTTTACATCGTTCATTTTTTGTAGAAGACGTACACGCTGCGGCTGCTTTACAAAAGAGTTCCATCACAAAAAACATTGGTTTAGAAAAAGTAAATGATGCCTGGAAGCATTCTGGAAAACAAAACCCACTATTGCCACAGCCCAAATCAATTTTGCTCAATGAAAAGCAATACATCATTCCTCTTGCGAAACCAGCAGTTGTTTCAGATGCAGTAAATCAATACAGAAACATCTTACAATTGCAATGGCAGATTGCCAACAACTATTATCCAAACATCATCACACTACAAAACAATTCATTGCCTGTTGAAGCATATGTCATTGACATCAAAGAGCAATCAATCAACATTCAACATAAAACCAAACAGGGCTTACAGTATGCACTGCATACATTGGTGCAGCTAACAAAAAATGAAAACGGAAAGCTCGGAATACCGCAGGGAAATATTAAAGACGAACCGTCTGTTACCTGGCGGGGCATTCACATGTTTACCGGGCCCACAAGCTGGCAACTGCATAAGCGTATGTACGATCGCATTTTGTTTCCCTTGAAGATGGACAAAGTGGTACTGCAATGTGAGCAGGCTGAATGGAAAACTTTTCCGGAGATTCACAATTCCATTTCTGTTCCTTTAAAAGATTTGAAATCAGAGTTTGATTATTTAATAAAGAATAATGTTGAACCCATTCCATTAATCCAAAGCCTGGGGCATATGGAATGGTTTTTTAAACCAAAGAAAAATCGCTTCCTGGCTGTGAATCCACAATATCCATACACATTAAATCCGGATTTGCCACAATCACGACAAGCGATAAAGCAATTATGGGATGAAGCCTTTGCTTTGCTCAAACCAACAACGATTCATATTGGCTTTGATGAAATTGGCATGATTGGTTTTAATATCCCACGAGAAAAAGAAATCGATTATTTTAAAACACAAATAACTTTTCTCAGCAACTATGCCAAAACTAAAAAAGCAAAGCTCATGATTTGGGGCGATATGGGCCTTGCGCCTGGTGAAGGGCCTGATGCATTAAACGGTGTTACTAAAGAACGTGCAGCCATTATAAGAAGCGCTATCCCTGCAGGAACTTATATTGCCGATTGGCATTATCTCAACAATCCAGATCCTAAAGTATATAAAACCAATCTGCAGATATGGAAACAAAACAACAATCTTCCACTGGCATCACCGTGGTTGGGTCCTGATAATGTAAGAGGGTTTGTTCATGCCGCTATTGATGAAAAAGCAGGAGTACTGCAAACCACCTGGGCGGATTTTGAAAGCAGCGAAAAAAACATGCTCTTAAATATTGAGCAATTTGGCGCCTACATTTTAGCAATGGATTATTCATGGAGCGGAAGAAAGGAGTTGCCTGCTGATCTTCCTTACAATGCCATTGAAGAATGGACCAGTCGTTTTTACGCACAACCCAAACCAATCAGCAACAAAAATGGCTGGCGAATATCTGAGCCAATACAATTACAAAACATTACTGCTCCTGCAGAAATGAAATTGCCGGTTGCTTACAATTTTCAATGGAAGCCTGTTTCATCTTCCGGCTTTGTATTTAAAGCAACTACTGAAATAATTTTACCCGAGGGAACACCCGTAGCGGTGGTTCAGTTTATGGAAAACGAGAAAGTGGTTTATGAAAAACAAATACGTTACGGTGTAGAAGTTAGAAGTAAAACAGACCAACGCAACATCTATGCACATACTCCCGGCAAAGATGAAAAGACCTTGTTTGATTTTTTTCAAAAGCAATTAACAATTACCGGTGCTCGCATTAAAAACCTACATGCTGCAACAGGATTAACCATTGATGAGTTAATGCTGATTGAATAGTTTCGTTAGCCACAAAGAATTACTAAGGCTTTGTAGAACTGTTTGCTCCTGTCAACTGGTGGGAGAATAATTACGTTTTCCAAAACCATTTTCGTTTCACAAAGAAAATGGTGATTAGAGAAACGATCCCGGTAAACACAATGCCTTTCATAAATCCCATGAATGCATTTTGATTCATACTATCCCAAAATGGTTTCAGTGCAGTGAGTGACAGTAAAGGCAACAGGAGTAAATTCCCTGCCACATAGGCTACCATTGGATTTTTACCATTCAATGAAAAATAGTTTGATATGGACGAAAAATATTTTCGCTTTGCCATCACACTAAAACAAAGTAGCGTAAAAAACGCAAGTCCGCTTGTTACAAAATAATAGCTGTATGTAGAACCGTCTTTCCGGATACCGCCTTCATAGGCTTCAAAGAACAAACCCAGCAACAGCAAAAAAGTTCCTGCAGCTACCAGTTTTTTAAATAAATTATTCTCATCCGTCTTCCTGGTTAAATAGATTGATAAAGCACAAAACAACATTGTAAAAATTAGATTCAGCAATAACATCCTTGTAAACAATCCATATAAATTCACACAAACCAATGCAACTGCAATCAATGCCAGCATATTGTCAACCTGGGGCTTCAGTTGCTTTGTTTGCATTTCCAAACCTGCCTGTCCCGCAGGCAGGTTATCAACTACTAATTCCTTATTTTTTATCTCTTGCAACATCCAATCACCTGCAATGGTGCCGGGAATAATAATAAACAGGTACTTCAAAAAATAGAATTTATACACCCAATCAAAACTAAACCGGCCAATGTGACTAAAATTAAAAACTTCTTTTGCCCAGCCTTCACCTGGTTCTTTTGCAGCCAGCAAAACAGCCATGATAAATGCCAATATACCCATTCGTAAATAAGGTTTGTTAGCGGTAAAATAATATATCAGGGTACCAAAAAAGGCCATGTTGCCTAGCAGCATTATGATGATATCGCTTTTATAAAAATCAAAACCCTTTCCGCTCCAGAAAGGCAGTTGCCATAGTAGAAATAAAGCACCGAAAAAGGAAAATATTTTTGCAACAAGAAAAACAGTCTTATACTTTTCATTTTTATTGTGATAAAACTGAAAGAAAAGTAAAACGAAAGCAAGCAGCGAAAGCAACTGTTCTTTAGCCCCGGGAGCATCGGATATTACCCAAGCCCTCATGTGCCCTGTAAATAATGCAAAAAAAGTAAGTAGTAAAAAACGTTTTGCTGCAATCCAGGCAATGGTTCCAAATCCACTTTTATTTTCTATATATTTTCTTAATGAAAGTGGAATGGCGGCTCCCATACTAAAAAGAAAAAAAGGAAACACGAGGTCTACCCAGGTAATCCCAAAAATGGAAGGATCAAATTTATGCAGTGGTGGCGGCACCTGTGCATGAAACATCCAGGCGGGCAATACATCTCCATAAGCAATAGTGCCACTTAATATCATGGTAAGTATGGCGAAGCCACGAAGGGCGTCAAGGCTTTGATTGCGCTGTTGCATTGTTTAAAATTAAAAAAAAGGGCGGCGTTTTACGGCCACCCCTTTGATTGCTGCTACATGAAAAAATTTACCATAATGAATTTTGTTTAATTCCGTTAGGATTAACATCTATCTCAAACTGAGGTATTGGCCATAGTTTAAATTTAGGGTTGCTATTATTCCTTACCTGGTTACGGAATCGGATTCGCTGACTAATACTGGCAGCATAATCGGGAATATCATTTACATCAAATACCGGAGTAGCAGGAGCTACCAATGGATCAAATGCTGCTCCAACAACAGGTCCGCTATTTGCTTTTCCGTAAATGTCCCACCTTCTTAAATCAAACAAACGCAATCCTTCCCCTGCAAATTCTACCGCTCTCTCTCTCCTAACCAATTGCCTCATTTGAGTTTGAGAGCCTGCAACAGCAATTGGTTGTCCTGCTCTTGCTCTTACTAAGTTTATAGCGCTCAATACTGATGCATCAATTTGATTTAACTCTATTTTTGCTTCAGCATACATTAATAAAATATCGGCATAGCGCATGAGAACATACCCCGTTTTTGTTAATTGATGTATCTGGGTAGAGTCAACATATTTTCTCCACACATACCCTACGCCACCCCTGCTTCCGGCAGCGCCTACTGCCCATTGAATGCCTCCGCCTGTGTTGCCAATCCAATCGGTATTGCCGCCTGTTACATTATCAAACACACCTGTTGTCCAATTGAAGCGTCTGCGTACATTGCTGTACAAATTAAAAATGGTTTTTTCTTTTGGCTGTATATATGGACCGTTGGCAGAGGCCTGCACCGTATAAAGTAACGTATCCCCATTCATAGAAACAGTCCATTTTAAACGATTGTCCCTGTTTACTCTTGGGTTTAAAGGATCGTACACTGCCGACGCATCGATGCGCAAACCATCTTTGCCTTCAAACTTATCTACCAAGGCTTGTGATGGGAAATGGCTGCTTTGAGAACTGGTGATGAACCTTGGTACAGTTATCCAAACCATCCAGTTTTCTGGAGTAGATGCATCTGTAGGGTAAGTTTGGTTGAAAAGAATCTCACGCCCACTATTGGCAACCTGCCCCGCTAAAGAAAATAAATTTTGATAGCTGGGATTTAAATTATAATTCATACTTGTAATAACAGCATTGGTGGCTGCAGCAGCAGTAGCATAATCTTTTATTAGTAAAGCTAGCTTGGCTTTTAAACCCAGTGCTACGGCTTTATTAACACGCCCATTACCCAATATAGGCTGTGCGCTGGCTGCGTCAAAACCTGCAACCGCTTCATCTAAATCTTTATACAAATCTGCAACAATAGTTGCCACAGGAGTTTTTGTTGCACTCAGTACTTCATCTACTGTAGGAGGCGTTTTATAATAAGGCAAATCACCAAACATGTACAATAAATGAAAATATGCCCAGGTTCTTAATACAAGAATCTCTGCTCTGTTTCGTCCAAAATACTGTGGGGAAACATTGCTTTTTCCATTTTGCATACCAGCCAAATGTTGGTTGGCCCTCTGAACCAACCTATACCCCTGGCTCCAGCTTAGGTTTACAATGGCGTTATTAATAAAAAAGGAACCTTCTCCTAATGCTATAAAATCTTCTGCATTTTGATCCCGACGAATAGCGATATCGGTAGATGCTTCTATAGCAAATAAAAGCGGCGTGTTATTTGGGAAAGTCCACAAACTTGCTGCATATACCCCATTTAAGCTCTGATCCATCTCATCCTGGTTACTAAGAAAAGTGGTGCTGGCAGATGCATCCAAAGGCTTTCTGTCGAGATATTTTTCGCAACCCACAGTGGTTATTAGAAGTAATAAAAAGGGGAGATATAATATTTTTTTCATTTTTTTAAATTTAATGTTTTTTTAAAAAGTTACATTCAAGCCTGCGGTATAGGTGCGCATTACAGGATAAAATTCTCCGTTGGCATTGTTGATCTCAGGATCAAATCCATCCCATGCTTTGGTAATGGTAAATAAGTTTTGTCCGCTTACAAATACCCTTACGGCTGAAATTTTTACTTTACTTAAAACAGTTGCAGGTATGTTGTACCCAAGGTTTACATTTTTAAACCTAAAGAAAGCTGCACTTCTGATATACCAGTCTGATGCCCTGAAATTATTTGTATAAGAACCTCCTCCGGCGAGTAATCTTGGGAAGGCCGCATTTGGATTTTGTGGAGTCCAGTAATCCCTATGAATGTCTAATAAAGAGGGAATATAATCGGTTGCCAAAAAAGGAACCGCACCTGTACCACTTAGGAAATTCTCCCGCATACCTACACCTTGTCCAAAAATATTGAGGTCAAAATTTTGATAGCTGATATTGAGGTTGATGCTGTACTCATACCGTGGAAAGTTATTGCCAATAAATGTTCGGTCATTGTCATCAATTTTTCCATCAGGCTTACCATCAACACCACTAATATCCGCATATTTTAAATCGCCGGGCTTAGGACCCACGGCAGGATTTGTGCTCCATCCCGAACCATACAATGTAGGAGAAGCCTTTATATCATTTGAATCAGCATAATATCCAAGTGCCTTTAACCCAAAGTAGGAATTAAGCGCATAACCCGGTTGAGTTCTTGTGCTTCCACCTCCAATAAATGGCAGGCCAGGCACCAACCCAGTTACTTTATTTTTCACATCAGACAACATAAAGGTTGCATCAAAACCCCATTTATTAGCTCTCGTTTTATAATTCAAGGCTAGTTCCCATCCCCTGTTTTCCATACTCCCCGCATTCACAAATGGATCGCTTAACCCACCTGCAGATGAAGGAAGTGAACGGGGAAGAATCATATTTTTTACCGTACGATTGTAAATATCTGCAGTGAGTGTAAAATGTTTAGCAAAACTAAGATCTAGTCCAACGTTCCATTGTTGAGAGGTTTCCCAACTTAAATCCGGATTGGCAAATTGAAGAATGGCAACTCCCAGGGTATTTACATTATTGAAATAAGGGTTGGTACCATTTATATTTCCTGTAATAGCTCCATAATTACTTTGCTGATAAAATGCATCAAAAACATAATTGGATCCTATATTTTGATTACCGTTTCCTCCAAAAGAACCTCTCAGCTTACCGAAACTGATGTACTTAGAAATACCATCAAAGAATTTCTCTTTCGAGAAAATCCAGGCTGCAGATGCAGAGCCAAAATTTCCCCATTGCTTATCCCTTGCCTGGGAAAAACGACTGGAACCATCTCTTCTTGCATTCACTTCAAATAGATACTTTTCTTTGAAGCCATAATTAAGACGTCCAAAAAAACCTACCAGGGCCAATTCATTTGCGCCGGCATTATTTTGAATATTTGCAGATCCCAGGTTCAGATAAGGTTGGTTGGGATTGATAAACCCTTCACGGGAAGCTCCAAAGAAGTATTGTGTTGTTAACTCCTGTTGTGCACCTACCAATACCTTAAAGGAATGATCGGTTTTTACCCGTAAAGCATAGCTTGCCTGGCCTGAGAATACCCTGTATACATCGTTTCTCCATGCCTCACTTAGCCTGGTAACCCCTGGCCAAATGGATGTTTTGTCGTATTTACCAGTCACTAAATTGGGCGTATAAATGTCTGCGTTTTTTTGAAAGGTTTTTGTGTAAGGATTTCGTTTTTCACGACCCCAGGAAGCATCCAACTCCAATCCTTTGATAGGTTGATAATTTAGGGCCATCCTTGTAAGTAAGGTATTGCCTTCGCTATTAGAATTTCCGGTAGCTTCTGCCATGGCAATAGGGTTTCTATTGTTTGACTGTGCTGCTGTACCAAACATTCCTGCGCCATACCTTCCACCGCCAATTGCTGGCAATCCAATTGCCTGGCGAATAATAAATTCTGCGCTCCCTGTAGATGGGTTGATGGTTGTATTGTTGGTATAGCCAAAAACCCCGTTCAAGGTTAGTTTATCAGTTAATTTAAATTCGGGATTGATACGGATATCATACTTTTTAAAACTGTTATTTTGAATTAATCCTTTTTGATCAAAAAATGTAAACGAAGAGAAAATATTTACCCTTTCGCCACCAGACATTAGCTGAACATTATGATTTTGCATCAACCCGCTATTGGTTAATAATTCATTTTCCCAATCCGTATCTATCACATCAAAATTATTAGCAGGAGTGGCTTTGTATTTATCAATTAGAGTTAAACTAAAAGGTAAAGCAGTCCCTGTGGGAAATTGGTTTAAATAGGCTATGTTGCTTAACTGCATATGATCTATTGCCCCTACACGTTCTGGTAATGCAGTAAAACTTTGCTTTGTAAAAAAATTATTATAGCTTACTTGTAGCCCCTTTTTTGAAGCTCTTTTTGTTTTAACTATTATCACACCAGCGCTGGCTCTATTACCATAAATAGCAGTTGAAGCTGCATCTTTTAAAACTGTTACGCTTTCAATAACATTTGGATCAATATTGTTTAAAGCATCTTGCCCGGTTGCTGTTGGCATTTGCAATCCATCAATAACAATCAAGGGACTGCTATTTCCTAATATTGAACCTTCCCC
>JBBSJJ010000089.1:0-16103 GCA_038257335.1 Chitinophagales bacterium
TTTGGCGTGCAAATAGTGCCAGAAGAGGATGAACACAAATATGAATTTGATCTGCTCGATCCTACTAAATTAATTCCTGAAGAATTGGTACCGGTAACCGTCATTGGTACCATGACGCTTAACCGCAATCCCGACAATTTCTTTGCAGAAACAGAGCAGGTTGCTTTTCATGTGGGCCACGTAGTCCCGGGCATTGATTTTACCAACGATCCATTATTGCAGGGAAGATTATTTTCTTACACGGATACACAGCTCATCCGCCTGGGTGGACCCAATTTTCATGAGATACCTATCAACCGCCCGATAGTGCCGGTGCACAATAACCAGAGAGATGGTTTTAGCCGGCAAACTATCAACAAAGGCAAAACAGCTCATGGGCCCAATACGATGTCTGGCGGTTGCCCTTTCCAGGCGGGTCAAATGCAAGGCGGATTTACCAGCTTTCCCGAAAGAATTGAGGCGCATAAGATCAGGGAGCGCAGCGAGAGTTTCTTCGATCATTTTAGCCAGGCCAAGTTGTTTTTAAACAGTCAGTCGGAGCCGGAAAAAAATCATATCATCGATGCCTTATCCTTTGAATTAGGAAAAGTAGAAATGCTGGTGATAAGAGAAAGAATGTTGTACCTGCTGGCGCAGATAGATGATGGGCTTGCTGCTGCAGTAGCGTTTGCCATTGGCATGCATGTTCCCAAAGAACTGGCAACCCAGCTTAATCAAAATGTTCCTGCGGATGCAGATCCGGAACAATACCGGTCTATTGTGAAGGAAGGATCTTTGCAAAAATCAGCTGCACTGAGTATGGTTAATACGGTAAAGGACAATATTCGCACCCGTAAAATTGCGATACTCGCCTGCGATGGTGTTAATGCCAACAGCCTTACTACTGTAAAAAAAGCCCTTGAAGCTGAGGGTGCTGTAGCAGAAATTGTAGGGACTAAACTCGGGTTTATTTCTGGCGGAAACAGTGATGAGCCCATACAGGTAGACAAAAGTTTACTCACCACAGCATCTGTATTATATGATGCGGTGTATGTACCCGGCGGACTAAATAGTGTGGCCACGCTCGAAGCAGATCCTGATGCCATTCATTTTTTGAATGAGGCTTTTAAACATTGCAAACCCATTGCGGCAGATACAGAAGCATTGCAGGTTTTAAGGGCTACTTACTTTGGCAGAAAGCTACCAGAAAGCAACGACGATGAAACCGTTATGATGGAAGGCGTGGTTGTGAGCAGTACCGTAGAAAAATTATCATCGCAATTTATAGATGCTATTAAACAGCATCGGTTTTGGGATAGGGAGAAGGCGAGAAAAGTGCCTGCCTAGTACCCTCCTTTTATAATCTAACTTTGAAAATACCAGGCCTTTGCAGCCTGGTATTTTTTTTGAATTTCATTTTTTAACAATGGGTTTTAAGGCAAAATCCCGTGTGAAATAAATCCGCCCTTTGAACAATAAAACCAGCAGTATATATTTGTGCTTACACATTAAAAATCAACAAACATGGGCACACTAACATTTGAAACGCAGATTGATGCAACCATCAAAAAAGTTTGGGACACTTTATGGAATGACGAAACTTACCGCCTATGGACAGCTGCATTTATGGAAGGGTCTTACGCAGAAAGCGATTGGGAAGAAGGCAGCAGCATCCTATTCCTGAGCCCAGGCGGAAGCGGCATGTACTCGGTGATCGATAAAAAAATTCCATACACGCAAATGTCTTTTCGCCACCTGGGCGAAATGCAAAAAGGAGAAAAGATTCCCAAAGACTGGGGCAACGCCACCGAAAATTATTACTTAGAAGAAACAGGAGATGCAACAAAACTTAAGATAGTGATGGATGCTACGCCAGAAATGGAAGGCTATATGAACGAAACTTTCCCGAAGGCAATGGCAAAATTGAAAGAAATTTGTGAGCAATAAAATGATGCGCTGCTGGCTGTGGCCAGCAGCGCATCAACATATTAAAGTCTGCCTTCTTTAATTTCATCTACCACGGTGGGTTCCAGCAGTGTACTGGTGTCTCCCAGGTTGGTCATTTCGCCTTCGGCAATTTTTCTTAAAATGCGCCGCATTATTTTTCCGCTGCGGGTTTTGGGCAGGCCGTTTACGAATTGAATTTTATCTGGTTTTGCAATGGGCCCAATCACTCTTGTAACGGTTTGCAGAATGTCTTGCCGTCTCATTTCTTCATCCCCATGGTGCCCGTTGTAAATTACATAAGCATAAATGCCCTGGCCTTTTATGTCGTGCGGATATCCTACCACAGCACTTTCTACCACACCGGAGTGCATGTTGATGGCATTTTCTACCTCGGCGGTTCCTATGCGATGCCCACTTATATTTAGCACATCATCTACCCTACCCGTAATGCGGTAATTGCCATCGGCATCTTTAAGCGCACCATCACCCGTAAAATATAAATTGGGATACGTAGCAAAATAATTAAGCCTGCAACGCTCATGATCGCCATAGGTGGTTCTTAAAATACCCGGCCATGGTGCTTTGATGCAGAGATTGCCTTTGAGTATACCATCTTCATCCGGGGTGGTTACTTCCTCGCCCCGCTCATCTACCAGTAACGGTTGTACGCCGGGCAGTGGCAGTGTGGCCCAACTCGGCTTAGCCGGCGTAACACCTGCCAGGTTGCTGATGAGGCCGCCACCCGTTTCTGTTTGCCACCAGGTATCTATGATTGGGCAGTTACCCTTACCAATATTTTCATCATACCAATGCCATGCTTCTTCATTGATAGGTTCTCCTACAGTGCCCAACACTTTTAAGGTAGAGAGATCTTTTCCTTCAATGAAATTGTTGCCGAAACTCATCAAACTACGGATGGCCGTAGGCGCAGTGTAAATACAATTTACTTTGTGCCGTTGTACAATATCCCAAAAGCGGCCGGCATCTGGCCAGGTGGGTATGCCTTCAAAAATAACCGAAGTAGCGCCTGCTGCAAGTGGGCCATACACCACATAGCTATGCCCTGTAATCCAGCCGATATCTGCGGTGCAAAAATGCACATCGCCGGGCATGTATTGAAACATGTTTACAAAAGTATATGTCGTCCAAACCATGTACCCGGCAATGCTGTGCACCACCCCTTTTGGTTTGCCGGTAGAGCCCGAAGTGTACAAAATAAACAATGGATCTTCGGCATCCATGGCTACTGCAGGAAAAGAAACCACGCCATCTTTTTCAATCTGCGATTCTGCATATTCCATTTCATCTTCCCACCACACATCTCTTCCTTTGAGCATAGACACAGGCGTCCTGGTTCTTGTGTACACAATCACCCGCTTCACTGTTCTGTTTCCAATCAAGGCGTCATCAATAGTAGCCTTCAGCGGAATGTCTTTGCCACCACGAAAAGCGCCATCACAGGTAATGATAAAAGTTGCTTCTGCATCGTACAACCTGTCTGCAATACTTTGCGCACTGAAGCCGCCAAAAATTACGCTGTGCACAGCACCGATGCGTGCACAGCCCAGCACTGCATAGGTCAACTCTGGCACCATGCCCATGTAAATACAAACACGATCTCCTTTTTTAACGCCATTGTTTACCAGCATTTGTGCCACCTGGCAAACCCGCTTGTGCAACCTTGCGTAGGTTACCACTCTCACTCTTTCTTCTGGGTTGTTAGGCTCCCAAATAAATGCAGGCTCATCGGCTTTGGCAGGCAAATGCCTGTCTATACAATTTTCGGTAATGTTGAGTTGCGCATTTTTAAACCACTCTATTTTGGGCTCGGTAAAATTCCATTCCAGTACTTTGTCCCACTTTTGCTTCCATACAAAGTTCTCCGCCACAGCCGCCCAAAACGCTTCGGGGTCTTCTACACTTTTTTTATAGTCAGAATGATATTGCTCTAAACTTTTTATTTGGTAAGGATATGCCATGGCTATTTTTTATCTGCTTCAAAAATAATCAATTGAAATTTTAGAAATTGCTTTAATCAAAAAATTTCATGAGGTCACAAAAGACATTTCTCTTTGTGAAAGAAATTAAATGCCCCCATTTTTCAGTATAAGCAACATCATTTTAAAAAACCTTGTATCTTCCTTTTCCATTATTTTTTATATGATCCCACAAAACGAATCAAAAGGAATAGGCAAAGTTATATTCTCATCTTCTCTCGGCACGCTCATAGAGTGGTACGACTTTTACATTTTTGGTATGTTGGCCAAAACTATTTCTACGCAATTTTTTCCTGAAGGAAATGAAACGGCAGCGTTGCTGAGTACGCTCGCAATTTTTGCCGCGGGCTTCCTTGTACGACCCTTTGGTGCTTTATTTTTCGGGCGGCTAGGAGATATGATCGGGAGAAAATATACTTTTTTACTCACCCTTGTTTTAATGGGCGGTTCTACTTTTTTAATTGGCCTGGTGCCCGCCTATAAAAGCATTGGCATGGCAGCGCCCATGCTGGTATTGTTTTTAAGGCTTGTGCAGGGCCTCGCATTGGGAGGAGAGTATGGCGGTGCGGCAACATACGTGGCGGAACATTCACCAGCCCATCGCCGCGGCTACTTTACTGCCTGGATTCAAACTACCGCCACCCTGGGTTTGTTTGTAGCACTGGGTGTTATCATGGCGGTAAAAGCCAACATGAGCGATGCGGCTTTCAATAGCGAGTGGGGCGGATGGAGGTATCCTTTTTGGTTATCTATTTTACTGGTAGGTGTTTCTATTTACATCCGTTTAAAAATGAGTGAATCTCCTTTGTATGCGGCCTTAAAAAAAGAAGGCAAAACATCTACCAACCCTCTCAAAGAAAGCTTTGGCAAGAGAGGTAATTTTAAAATGGTATTGCTTGCCTTGTTTGGCGCTGTGATGGGGCAGGGCGTTATTTGGTATACAGGACAATTTTATGCACAATCATTTTTAGAAAATACGGTGAAAATTGAGTTCATGCAAAATCGTGAAATACTTTTATGGGGCATTGGCCTGGCCACGCCTTTCTTTTTGGTGTTTGGTGCACTCAGCGATAAGATCGGTAGAAAGTGGATCATGCTTACCGGCATGCTGCTCGGCGTACTTTTTTACCGGCCAATTTTTAACAGCATGCTTCAATCCGCCGATGCAAAAGAGTGGTTGAAAAGCGACATCGTTTTGATGAAAGAAGAAACTAAAATTCTGTTCAATGGAAAGGACTCTGTACTTCAAATTGCTACGCAATACCAGGCAGCAAATCAGTCAAAATTTACGAGGGTATTGCATGATACTTTGCGACAGGGCCAA
Source organism: Chitinophagales bacterium (assembly GCA_038257335.1). Lineage (GTDB taxonomy): Bacteria > Bacteroidota > Bacteroidia > Chitinophagales > Chitinophagaceae > Ferruginibacter. Next base: position 5,248 of record JBBSJJ010000089.1, read on the forward strand.
CAACCCAATATTAAGAAAGCAACCGAGCACGCAGTGTACCAGGATAAAATTTTGGCTACGCCCCTCAAATGGAAATTCATTGGCCTGGTATGGATCATGATCATTTTTGTAACCATGGTCTATGGTCCTGTGGCAGCCTTCCTGGTAGAACTGTTCCCTACAAAAATTCGCTACACTTCTATGAGTTTGCCATATCATATTGGCAACGGCGTTTTCGGCGGGCTCGTACCTTTCATCGCCACTTTACTGAGTGCAACTTATACAAATGACCCCCTCGTAGGGCTTTGGTATCCCATTGTTATTGCAGCACTTTGCTTTGTGATAGGCGCCTTGTACCTGAGTAATAAAATTGATGAACAAGTAAACGATTAAACCTGCCTGCCGGTAGGCAGCATAAAATATTATGAACAAACTTAAAAGATGGATGGGTTATGGCTGGATGCTGATTGCACCCATCGCCATGTATGTGTTAATTGCGGGGGCAGTGCAGAATATTAGCAGCACGGGTACAAAAGATATCAACAACCCGGTTCCATGGATCATTATTATTACCATTTTTACGCCTATTGCCATTGGGCTAATGATTTTTGGATACTATGCCATTAAAGGCGAGTACGACAAACTTCCGGAAAACTCTGAGGAACTTTAAAACCCCCATCGCCCAAACTTATCTCGGGAGCACAGGTTGTTTCCGGTTTTTAGAAACCCTTGGGAACAGCATGGGCACCCGCCTTTTGTAAATACGGTATTCGTTTCCGTATTCCACCAGCAGCTTTTGTTCTTCCAGCAAAGTGCCTCCTACAGTATAGGCAATTAAAACGAACACTGCCAACGCATTACTATAAAGCGGCCATAATAAGGCTAACCCAATTAAAAAAAGAAAAGTACCTGAGTACAAAGGGTGTCTTACCCATTGGTGCATGCCACCTGTTTGCAGGTGAGATTGGCTACTTTCCTTAAAGAGCCCACTCAGTTGTTTAAAATATTTTGCAATACAAGCCAGCATTATACTCAGTCCGCCTACTATAAATATGCCTGCAACGATTTTGATAAACATATTACTGTGGAAGATTTCCGGGCTATTGATGTTTGCATGTACATACAAAAGCCAACCCAGCGTGCCAAGGGCAAAAAGATTGTAGAGAATCCTATAGGTAGCATTAGAGATTTTCAATGAGCCCGTCACCCGGCTTTTTACATGTCCGTTAGCCAAAAAGCTGTGAAAAAAACAATATATGATCCAGAGCACGGCTAAAATCAGGTGTATTTTAATCATTTTTCAAAGTTAATAGTTGACGTTACATCAAAAGCCTTACATTTGCACTTTATTAATACAATACAATTAAAACAAAATGGACACTAAAAATCAAGGTACAGTTAAGTTTTTTAACTCAGAAAAAGGATTCGGTTTTATTAAACATTCAGATTCCGACAAAGAAACTTTCGTACACGTAAGCGGACTTATCAATGACATCAAAGAAGGTGATCAGGTTGAATTTGAACTGCAAAACGGAAAAAAAGGAATGAACGCTGTTAACGTAACAGTTATAGGATAAACTATATCATTTAAACTTTCTGAAGGGTTACTGTTTTTCAGTGACCCTTTTTCATGCCCCCTCTTTTGTATAAAAACTAACAATTACTTTGCAAGAGGAATCATTAAACCTTATATTTTTACAAAAAAACTTAATAAATGAAGCAAATCCTACTTTTACTTTTGGTGCTGGGCAACCTTGCTGGCCAGGGACAAAGAATAAACCTTACGAAGGGGCAGCTGATAACCATCAGCATAACCAGTACCCAGGATATGGAAATGACCGGCATGCAAATTAAAAACAACAGTACCAGCACCAGCCTGTTGCAGATAAACGACGCTGTAAAAGAAAACTTCACCGCATCCTACAAACTAAACAAGCTGAACCTGAACATGGAAATGATGGGCCAGCAGCAAAGTTTTGATTCTGACAACCCCGCCGATAAGGAGAGTGAAATTGGTAAATCCTTTGCCGGAAAAATTGGTAAGGCCGTACCCGTACTCATTGACAAAAATACCGGCGCAGTAACTGTGAAAGATCCTGAAGCAGATACTTCTACCAAGGACAGGCAAGAAAATCCATTGGAAGGAATTATGGAATCTTTCGGAGCTGCCGGCGATGATGCTACTGCAGGCACCGCATTTTTCGTGATACCAAAAGATAAAAAGAACGGCGATAGCTGGACAGACTCCAGCTCTAACAATAAAATGAAAGAAGTAAAAACTTATACTTTAAAATCTATAGAGGCAGGCATTGCCACGGTACAATTGTTTTCTACCATGCAAGGCAGCAGCAGCATGGAAACACAGGGCATGCAGATGGATATGTCTTTGTCTGCAAAAACCGAGGGAGAAATACTGGTAGACTCTAAAACCTCTTTGGTAAAAAAGCGGAGCAGCGTGATGGATCTTACCGGCACGCTGGATATGATGGGCCAATCGGTACCGATCACATCAAAAGCTATTGTGAATATTACTTACAATTAATAACCTGAACTTCTTTTAAAAAATGCCCCGTTTACCGGGGCATTTTTTATGCCCGCCGGCTACGCAGCAACCAGTAAAAACCAGCGGCCGCTACCACACACCCTACTGTGATGATAACCCATAAATAATGAAAGCCTAACTGGTGCGCCAGGGCCGAACCACTGCTACTGCCTATTACCTGTGCGGCACTCCAGGCCATGGTATACATCCCTGCATATTGGCCACGGTTAGTCGCATTGCTTCGGTTTATATAGTAACTGTTCATAAATGGCATGGAGACCATCTCGGCCACCGTTAGCATTAATATGGCTAGCAGGGCCACCAGAAAGCCACTGTGCAGCGGAAGGTTGAGCAACAAAAATGAAACTCCCATGAGCAGGGTGCCCACCGCCATCAGGAACAAATAAGGTTTTCGTCCTTCTAATTTAAATACGATCACCATTTCAAATAAGGCAATCAAGAGACCATTCACCGCCATCACTACCCCAATCCAAAATTCGTTGAGGTGCAGGTTCTCTTTAAAAAAAACAGGCACTGTAGTAAACAATTGAAAAAAGCAGGAGGCAAATAAAATCAAAAAGGCCAGGAAAAATAAAAATTCCCGGTCCTTCAATGGCGATGCAATACTGGTTTCCAATGCGGGATCATCAGCCACAGCATGTAAAGGTTGTTCTTGAACAATTACCTTAGGCAATACTGCCAACAAAATAAATGCGGCAGCAATATTGGTAAAACCATCTACCCAAAACAAAAGATGGTAATTGATGGATGCAAGAAATCCCCCAAGGGCAATACCAACACCCCAGCCCAGGTTGATGGCAAGCCTTACCAGTGAAAAAGATTGTGTTCTGTTGGCAGGGGTGCTATAGTGTGCAATGGCAGATGCGTTGGCAGGACGAAACATTTCATTTACCATGCTCAGTACGAAGGTGCAAATACAAATAGAAAGATACGAATCCATTTGCCCCAATACGATAAAGAGCAAGCCGCCAAAAAACAAAGCAGCAAACTGTATTTTATAAAAGCCAAAAGCATCGCTCAGTTTGCCGCCAATAAAGGCTCCCACAAAAGAGCCCACTCCATAGATGGCTACTACCCACCCACCCTCTTCAATAGTATAGCCGCGACTTTTGCTATAAAGTGTGAGAAAGGCCAACACCATAGTACCACTGCGGTTGATGAGCATGACCATACTCAGCAACCAAATATTCCTGGTTAAGCCGGTGTAAGCCTTCCTATACAATAGAGCGGTTGCCTGCAGCATAAAATGATAAAAAAAATCCTTTCCGTTGGTTATGCGAAAAGGATTTATAAAAGTTTAACTGAAAATTTTATTTGTAGAGAATTTCATAATATTCTTTTGCCATTCGGTTGCTATCAAACTGCCAGCGCACATCTCTCATACCATTTTTTACAATCTGGCGCCAGTTGTGTGGGTTATCGTAGTACATCGGCAGCACCTGGTTCTCTAAAATATCGTAGAATTTATCAAGATCATATTGGTCTTGTTCGTGTACCGACATAGATGAATAATCAACAGGCGGTACTAAAAAACCATTGTTGCCATGGTTGATAAATTCGCAAATCCAGCCATCGTTGGTACTAAAGTTTACGGCGCCATTCATAGCCGCCGTCATGCCACTCGTACCGCTTGCCTCCCTGGGCACCCTTGGCGTATTGAGCCACACATCAGATGCCTGCTTCAGGCGTTTGCTGAGCGTAAGTTCATAGCCAGTGCACACTGCTATGTTATCATATTGCTTGCTCAGGTTTACCAGCATATCAAAATCGCTGATAGCCGGGTAATCTACCGGGTAAGGTTTACCTGCCCAAATAATCTGAACCGGGTATTTGGTATTGGACATCAGCGCCTTGAAACGATCTTCATCTCTTGTAAGCAAGTCTGCACGTTTGTAACCGGCGAATCTCCTGGCCCACACGATGGTGAAAACATCTGGCTTCAACAATTTACCTGTTTGGTCGGCTACCACATCAAAGGCCCGCTTTTTCAAATATCTTTTACGATCTATAAAAGCATCCTGCTGGTGATCATCTATGAATTTATACAACTGTTTATCGGCCCAGTAATGCCAGTTTTGTGCATTGGTGATGGCTTTGATTTCACAGATACCCTCATACTTACCCCACATTATCCTGCTTACTTCACCATGAAGCTGGCTCACGCCGTTGGCCAGCCTTGCAAATCTTAAAGCGGTGAGAGAATGGTCAAATTGGTCGCCGGTGATGCCCGCCAATTTGCGCACTTCGTCCATGGGCAGACCGCAAAAATAACTCATCTTTTCGCAGAGGTAAAGGTCATGTTTTTCGTTGCCGGCTTCTTCTGGGGTATGGGTTGTAAACACCAGCTTATCTGTAACAGCTTGTTTGCTGCCCCACTTCTTATACAAGTAAAATGCAGCACTTATTCCGTGGGCTTCGTTCAAATGATAACGATCCGGGTTAAAATTAAGTTCATCCATCAGCTTGGCACCACCTACACCCAATAAAATAAATTGGGCCACTTTGGTAGCTACGTTGGCATCATACAACTTGTGAGAAATGGTTTGCGAAACATAGTCATTTTCAGGCAGGTCTGTACTCAACAAAAACAAGGGCGCCGTCTTAAACGTTTCCGGGTTTAAGTACATAGCCTTCACCCATACCGGGTGTTGGTGAATTTCAATCTGGAATTTTATGCCGGTATCTTCCAGGTAATTATAGATTTTTTCGTTCCATTGCACCTGCAATGTCTGGTCTGGGTTGCGGGACTGGTCATAATAACCATACTTCCACAAAATGCCAACGCCAACAAGGTTTTGCCGCAGCTCGTATGCGCTGCGCAAATGTGAACCACTTAGGTAACCTAGCCCACCACTATAAATTTTAAGTGGCTGATGCACCGCAAATTCCATCGAAAAATAAGAAACCTTTTTACCATACAAAGGATCTACTTCATAAGGGACCTGAAACTGTTTAAAATCCATTTGGAATAATTTAATTTGGCTGCAATATAAATTAAATAATTACTTGCGTGTACAAATCACACATTAAACCCGGCTGCAGGGCAAAGAATATATTTTTTATATGGCTATATGAAATTAAATTTTTAGGTTTGTCTAAATTTATTGTTCAAAGTCATGAACTTTTCTGTTAGCGAAGAAAACTACATTAAAAGCATTTATCACCTGCAGGTGCAACACCAAAGGGTGAATGCTACCATGCTGGCTGCCATGGTAAATACAAAAGCAGCGTCGGTGACGGACATGTTAAAGAAGTTGCAGAAAAAAAAGCTGGTCGATTATGAGCCGTACAAAAGTTTTATACTTACCGAAGCCGGGAGCAAACTTGCTCTGACCATTGTGCGCAAACACAGGCTCTGGGAATACTTCCTGGTAAACAAATTGGGCTTTGCCTGGCACGAGGTGCACGACATTGCAGAAGAACTGGAACACATTAACAGCGTAGAGTTGATAACCAGGCTAGATAACTTCCTGGATTTTCCTTCCTTTGATCCGCACGGGGACCCCATCCCCAACAGCCGTGGCAAGATGAGCAATTTAAAACGGAGCAACCTGCTGGAGATTCCTTTAAAAAAAACGGCCATTGTAAATTACATCCAGGACCAGAGTGTTACCATGTTGGATCTTTTAAAACATTACCAAATTAGTATTGGCACCAAAATAAAAGTAACCCGGCGCTTTGAATTTGATGGCAGCGTAGAAATTAAAATTAATAAACTACCAGATGCTGTGTTAAGCAGCCAGGTAGCCAAAAATATTTACTGTACTGTATGAACAAGCAACATAGCAATGCTGATTCTTCCCTGAGCGAAGTACACGAAACCGTGAACACGGCCTTAAAACCCAAAGGATGGCGTCGTCTTTTTTCTTTTTTGGGCCCGGCCTACCTGGTGAGCGTAGGTTACATGGACCCCGGAAACTGGGCTACAGACCTTGCAGGCGGAAGCAAATTTGGCTACACCCTCATTTGGGTTTTGTTGATGAGCAACCTGATGGCATTGTTATTACAAGGCTTGAGTGCCCGGCTGGGTATTGTTCGTGGCAGAGACCTTGCACAAGCTAACCGGGAAACCTACCCCAAAGGCGTAAATTTTGTGTTGTACATACTTGCAGAAGTAGCCATTGCTGCTACAGACCTGGCAGAGGTTTTAGGGATGGCCATTGGCATACAATTGCTTACCGGCCTGCCCCTTATCTGGGGCGTAAGCATTACAATTTTAGATACTTTCCTTTTGCTGTATCTTCAAAAATTGGGTATACGCAAAATGGAAGCTTTTATCATTTCGCTGGTAGCTGTTATTGCAATTTCTTTCCTCGTAGAAATTATTTTAGCCAAACCAATATTGAGTGAAGTGGCAAGGGGCTTTATTCCTACGGTGTTAAACGATGAAGCCCTGTACATAGCTATAGGAATTATTGGTGCTACCGTAATGCCACATAATTTGTACCTCCATTCTGCCCTGGTGCAAACGAGAAAAATAGAAAGAACAGATGCCGGCATACGGCAGGCTATAAAATACAACCGCATTGATACGACCGTGGCGTTGAACATTGCCTTTTTGGTAAATGCCGCTATCCTGATTCTTGCGGCTTCCGTGTTTTTTAAAACAGGCAATTCGCATGTGGCAGAAATTAAAGAAGCTCACAGGTTGTTGCCCAGCTTCCTCGGCAACACGGCGCCAATCCTTTTTGCACTTGCTTTGATAGCTGCCGGGCAAAGCAGCACGGTTACCGGCACACTTGCCGGGCAAATTGTAATGGAAGGTTATTTGAGTCTTCGCCTCAACCCTATCTTACGCAGACTTATTACAAGGCTTGTGGCCATTGTACCGGCCTTAATTGTGATTGGCATTTACGGTGAGAACAGGGTAGATGCACTGTTGATAGGGAGCCAGGTAGTGCTGAGCTTGCAGCTTGGTTATGCAGTAATACCACTCATTCAATTTGTGAGCGATAAAAAGACCATGGGCACATTTGTTATAAAGCCCATCACCAAGATAGCTGCATGGCTGATTGCCACAGTATTGATATTCCTGAATTTAAAAATGTTGCTCAACGAGATCATTCCAATTTTTGAAGCAGATGCGCTTTGGCCAAAAGTGCTGATAGCAACAGCTGTAACAGGTTTTGGGGCTTTACTGGTCTATATTATTATTCACCCGTTTATTAAAAAATCGCCAGTACCCAAATCTATTTTGATGCATGCAGATGGGGTGAGCATTGGTGAAATTCAAAAGCCCACTTTCAACAAAATTGCGATAGCCCTTGACTTTAGTCCCGATGATGCTAAGATAATTTCGCATGCCCTCGGTCAGGGCAACCAAGGCTCCTCCTATATATTATTGCATATTGTAGAAAGTGCCGGCGCCAAACTACTAGGCGCTCAAACAGATGATTACGAAACCCGGAGCGACATGGAAAAATTGGAGAGCTATGGACAACAATTGAGAGCGAAGGGCTACAATGTAATTACTGAAATTGGCTTTAGAAACCGTATCAAAGAGATAGTACGAATTGTAAATAGCAACGAGGCTGAGTTATTGGTGATTGGTGCGCATGGGCACACGGGACTAAAGGATTTTATTTATGGCGCTACTGTAAATGCTGTGCGGCACGAGTTGAAGATTCCCGTACTCGTTATTAATCTGTAAGACTATTTAATTTTTTTGAAAGAAAGTCGTCCCACTTATACTGTATCTCTTTTAACTGGCCATTCTTTGTCTGTCCATCGTAATCGTTCTGCATCTTGTTCATAATGTCGCAGGTTTCGTTGTAAATACGTGGAAGTAAAATATTGTAATTGCTATTAGTGATGCTGGCGGCTTTTAATTTTTCTACAAAAATTTTAGCAGCCAGGTAACTGATGTTGAAATGGTTTTGCTCATGCGTTAAAATGTAAGCACTTTCTTTACCGCCCTTCACCCAGGAATTATTTTTATTGAAATAGCAATACACACCTATATTTAGTTGTCCCTTTGAACCTATATTTTTGATATCTGCTTTGTAACCAAAGCCAGAAGCCGTGATGGCGGCAGCACGGGATGCAGCAACCGGCGTACCTTTAAAATCTTTCCATACAAGTGGGACATCATTGTCAAAATAAATAACATCGGCAGAAGGCATGCTGGTTTTTTCTGTCCAGTATACATTGGTGGTAAACTGCCCCTGCGCAATACCCGCCCACACAAGGGCTACAAAAAGAAAGAAATGCTTCATGAATAAAACTGCTATTAAGCTAACAAAGCAACGATGAATTTTGATAAACTGCTATTAACATCCGCCTAATTGCAAATACATTAACATGCACTATTGCAGTATAGCCAACGCCCAGTGTCAGCTCCCAATTTCAGCCAGGCCGGTCTTATTGTTCTATATAATCTAAGTCTTTGCCAAAGGTTTCGTTGGTGAACCAGGCTGCGGTTATGCTAATGGCCATGATGATGATACCAGTGATGAGACCCCCATGGGCATAACTCGTAAATTGCTGCAACCAGTTAAACAAAATCAAGATGAGTGGCAATGATCCTCGCACCATGTTAGGTACCGTGGTTGCGGAAGTAGCCCGCAGGTTGGTGCCAAATTGCTCCGCTGCCATCGTTACAAAAATAGCCCAGAAGCCAGTGCTAAATCCGAGTAAGCCGCAAACGCCATACATGTAAGCAGCACTGCTACCCTGCTGCGAAAAATAAAGTGCAATTGAAATCAACGTGAATCCGTAAAAGATAAAAAGCGCTTTTTTACGGCTGCGCAACCAGTGGCTTACGAAGCCTATTAAAACATCGCCGAGAGAGATACCGATGTAGGCGAACATGATGGCTTTGCCCGGCATCACTTTTTCGCTGATGTTAAAAGCCGTGGCGAAGTTATTAGAAAAAGCTACCAGTACACCTATCACATACCAGGTAGGCAGGCCGATAAGAATGGCCAACATATATTTTTTAAACCTTTGCTTATTGTTGAAGAACATAAAAAAGTCGCCCTTTACCACAGCCACTTTTGATTTAACCTGGTTGAACATGCCACTTTCGCTAACGGATATACGCAGAAATAGCAAGCCTACTCCCAAACCGCCACCAATGAAATAACAGGTGCGCCAATGAAAATATTGTGAAATAAAATAAGCTGCTACGGCGCCGGTTAAACCGATACCGGCCACCAAAGAGGTACTCAACCCACGCTTTTCTTTAGAAGTAATTTCGCTTACCAAGGTGATTCCTGCACCTAGCTCTCCTGCAAGGCCTACGCCCGCTATAAAACGTACCAGTGCATATTGCCCGGTGGTTTGCACAAACCCGTTTACAATATTTGCTGCACTGTATAAAATTATAGAACCGAAAAGCACGCTGAGCCGGCCTTTCTTATCACCCATTACTCCCCAAACAATACCGCCCAATAAGAGACCCAACATTTGTATGCTTACAATGAACTCTCCCTCCGACTTTATGAGAGCATCCGATAAACCGAGATCTGACAAGCTTTCTACCCGAACGATATTAAAAAGCAGCAGATCGTAGATATCCACAAAATAGCCCAGGGATGCTACCAGTACTGCAATGTTGAAAATAGAACCACTCTTGTGCTGCATATATTACTGAGGTGTGCCGTCTACAGGTTTTTTTTTGGCAAAGAACAATTTGTAAATAACAGGAGCAGTTGTTATAAGTACAATGCCTAATACGATCACTTCCAGGTGATCTTTAAGATTGAAACCAAACTTATCAAGAATGATGCGGTAAAGATAGTGGCCTGCAAAGAGCATGGTGAAAGCCCAGGCAATAGAACCTACTACGTTGTAATAAGCAAATTTCTTTTTATCCATTTTTACGATGCCCGCTACAATGGGTGCAAAGGTCCTGATGATGGGCAGAAACCGGGCAATCACAATGGTACTGGCTCCATTCTTTTCATAAAATTCATGAGCCTGCTCCAGGTATTTCTTTTTGAAGAAAAAACTATCCTTCCTGTTGTAGAGAGCAGGCCCGCCTTTTTGGCCAAACCAGTAACCGGTAGCATTGCCTAATATGCCTGCCACTATAACCATCACAGATAGAAGTACCAGATGCAGTAAATCGTTGTTAACATCAAAGCCAAGGCCTTTTGTTATTAATTCGTTGCTATAGATACCCGCAACAAATAAAAGAGAATCGCCGGGAAGAAAGAAGCCTGCAAACAAACCTGTTTCGGCAAACACAATGAATAAGAACAGCCAAAGGCCACCATTTACAATATAGAACTCAGGGTTTAGTAAATCTTTAAAAGTGATCTCTAGTAATTCCATTTGCAAATAAACAATTAATCTTTCAATCATAACCAAA
>JBBSJJ010000090.1:0-16102 GCA_038257335.1 Chitinophagales bacterium
AGGGATAGAAATGTTCAATTGTTCGCTGGCCATTTCTATGGCTTTGTTCATATTGTCTACACTCAGGTGCTCGCCCACCAAACTCAAAAAATGTTTGGTGCGGCCTGTGATAATAATTTCGCTTCTTTCCCTGTCTACCAATCGCACGGTATCGCCTATAGCATAGCGCCATGCACCTGCATTGGTACTAATCAGGATGGCGTAATCCTTCCCCAGCTCTATTTCATGAATCATGAGGGCCTTGGGATTCTCCGCCATATTGCCTTCGCTGTCAAAGTTCTCATCATCAAAAGGAACAAACTCAAAAAAGATATTGTTGTTGAGCACAAGCTGCATACCCCTTGTATCTTGTCGGTTTTGATACGCTAAAAAACCTTCACTGGCCAGGTAAGTTTCAATGTAGGTGATGGGCTTGCCCAGCAATCTTCCAAAACCTTTTTTATAAGGCTCCATGGCTACGCCGCCGTGCACATAAAACGCAAGGTTGGGCCACAGCTCATGAATATTGTTGAGTTGGTAGCGTTCAATAATTTTTTCTAAACACAATTGAAGCCAGGCAGGTACGCCCACAATAAAACCTATATCCCAGTTGGGTGCATTCTCAACAATTTCATCTAATTTCTTTGACCAGTCTTTTTCCTTGGCTATTTTTTTGCCGGGTTTGTAAAGGCCCAGGCCCATGAACCAGAAAGGAATATTTTTTTGTTGAATACCGCTTAAGTCGCCGGCATAAAAAGTAGCACCTTTTTGCAACTGCGTGCTGCCTCCCAGCAAGAGCCAACCTTTGCCCATGGAGCTGCGTGGGATGTGATCATACTTAGTGAGGGTGAGCAATTGTTTTAAACTCGTAATGGTATTGCTGCGTATAAGATCTTTTGTAATGGGTATGTATTTGCTGGAGGCTTCGCTGGTACCACTGCTCAAAGCAAAAAAGTTAATTACACCAGGCCAGCATACATCTGGCACACCCTCCAGGGTTTTGTGCCACCACTCGTTGTATATTTTGCTGTAGTTGTAAGTAGGAACATGTAGCTGAAACTTTTTGCCAGGGTGCTTGCTCAGCAAAATTTCATCAAATTTATTTTGCTGTCCAAATTGGGTAAAGCGTGCCTTCCTTAATAATTTCTTCAACACCCTCAGTTGCTGGCGCCGGGGATCCCTCAGCGGAATGTTCAACGCTTTTGCAATCGATTTATTCAGCCTGATATCAAAAAGGGCCATTACATGGTGATATTAATGAAGAGGAGCAAATATAGTTAATGGTAGCGAGCTACCGGCAGGCTTTTGCTACAAGCTGTAGTTAAAAAATACAAGCTGCAAGGCTTCATTTACGCAGCAAATATTTTTTGGTTACATAATACAGAAGGTTGTCAAAAGCAGGCAAACTATGGGTTAAAATAACGAATAGAATTTTATGAATAGTAATTTTTTGCAACCCACAACAACGGTGAACTCTTTACTGCTCAGTTGTTTTGATGGGTGGTAGTAAGCAAGCCGCCAACAGTTGCTGCATATATGACAATCCTTTATCTTCTGTAAAGGCAATGTTTTGCTCAGGTACCTGGTCTATGTCGGGGTGGCTGTCCACGGCCTGGCTTACGCTTTCTTCCCTCAAAAAGTGCAGCATGGGGTAAGGAGAACGATTCGTGTAGTTGGCCGGGTCATGCTCGTTGCTGCCGGCAAATAAATAAGCGGGGTGAAAACTGGCTACCTGGTAAATGCCCTCATACTCTTCCTGCTCCAATAAAGACTCTGCCAGCTCCACCAGTTGCAGGTACGCATCAAAACTTTCAAAACTGCCGGGTAAAATTAAGAGCGAGGTTTCTATTTCAGGATGCTCATCTAAGTAACTAAAAGTACTGGCTACTGCCTGCAGCGTAGTTTCCATATCGGCCTGCTGCAACACTTCGTAAGAAATGCTATCCCGTTTTACTTCCCGGGCAGCAAAGGGGCAAAAATTGCAACCTACCACCACATCGGCGATCCATTTTTTTGTTTGGTCAATAATTAACTGTTCAGCCTGCTGCTCCATGTTTTTACTTTAAGCGATGGTTTCAATGTATAGGTCTTCTACCTTCTTGCGGGCCCAGGGCGTTTTTCTTAAAAACTTTAGAGAAGAATTGATACTAGGGTTGCTTGTAAAACAATTTATTTTTATAACCGCAGCCAGGTGTTCCCATCCAAAATGATGCACCAGTTCCGTCAAGATCATTTCCAGGGTTTTGCCATGTAGCGGGTCGTTGCTCATCATAATTCAAAATTAAAAAGTAAAAATTCAAAAGCAGGGAATTTCCGGGTTTTACTTTTGAATTTTTACTTCAGAAATGATGTTTACTTGGGCTGTTTCACATATCTCTCCATCCATTCGTATTGTTCTGCAAGCATGTGCAATACATTTTCCCTGCCGGCGTAACCATGGCTTTCAAATGGCAGACTCACATACCTCACGGTACCTCCATGACCTTTTATAGCATTAAAGAGGCGCTCACTTTGAATAGGGTAGGTACCGGTGTTGTTATCCATTTCGCCATGTATAAGTAGCAGCGGTGTTTTAATTTTATCTGCATAGCCGAAAGGGCTCATCTGGTTGTACAGCTCGGGCGCCTCCCAGTAAGTGCGGTCTTCATTTTGAAAACCAAAAGGTGTAAGCGAACGATTGTAGGCGCCGCTGCGGGCAAGTCCTGCTTTGAACAAATTGGTATGGGCCAGTAAATTGGCAGTCATAAATGCTCCATAGCTATGGCCACCAACGGCCACCCTGTTTTTGTCGCCCACGCCCATCTCACTCAATTTATTAATGGCAGCTTCTGCATTCATTTTTAACTGCTCTACAAAATTGTCGTTTGGTTTGGTATCCTTGCTGCTGGCTACAATGGGCATTTCTGCATTGTTCAATACAGCATAGCCTTGTGTTACATAAAACACGGGCGAGCCCCAGCTTACCAACGTAAACCTATGCTCACTTCCCCTGATCTGTGCCGCATCTGCCGCCGAATTAAATTCTGCAGGGTAAGCCCAAATTAACACCGGTAGTGGTCCATCTTTTTGAGCATTGTAATTTTTGGGTAACAATAATTCCCCGGTTAGTTCTACACCGTCGGCTCTTTTGTAACGTATTTTTTCTTTGCTTATTCCTTCCAGTTGAGGGTAAGGGTTTTTAAATTCTGTGAGCTGCCTGTCGGCAATGCGTAAACGCAAATTTTTGAGCCAGTAATTGGGCACCATTGTTTTGTTTTCCCGGCGGGTAACCAAGGTAAGCTTGTTGGCATCCAACACTTTTACTACAGTCTCATAGCTGCCTTCTGCAGAGCGCCAAAGGGTGTCCGCTTTTTTTTCTGTTAGATCATAAGAAAGTAAGAAAGGGAGATCGCCTTTATACGAACTGCCTGTAGTGTTATTGAACAATATTTTTTTGCCATTGTCTACCAGTTGCAGTACATCTTTACCGTATTGATTGGCATGTGTAACGGGGAAGCCGGGGCTGGAGTAAGCGTCCGTAGAATTCCTGCTAAATAATTTTTCCAACTGCCCGGTGGCAGGGTTGAAGCGGTTCATTTGCGTTGTTTGCTTGCTGCGCAAACCTTCTGTTACAATAGCGGTGTTGTCATTGCCCCAGGTAATGCCATTGTAGCGCATGGTAGTTTTAAAGAGCTCTTTGTTGCTGCCAGTAAAGGGGGCTTGCAAAGCATACACTGCATCTCTATGCTCAACTTGTTTTTTGATCATTCCACTGTCCAGTGGCTGGCACCAAACGAGGGTAGCGGGTTCATCATCTCTCCACTCAAAGCTGCGTGGCCCCATCTGCACGTTATCGTTGCCGCCGGGTGCTGTTTCAGAGGAGGGAACATCCGCAACTTTTTTTACCAGCTTGCCAGTCATATCTGTAATGGTTACCACCGAAGGGAAACCGCCGTAAGGCACGAGGTAAGAAAAAGGTTTTTTGATGCTGCGAAGCAACAAATATTTTTTATCTGGCGAAACGCTCACGCTGCTGTAAATAGTTGGTTGCCCTATTTTGGTTTCAATACCATTGCTATTTTTTATGAGTTGGGTAGTAGCATAAAAGGCAAATATCGTTTCGTCGAAGGGGCTTTTTAGCATATCCTGGTAAGTAGGCCTTGGAGATGCCTTTCCGTAATTCTCCTGAACTGCTGGCCCCTTAGGTGCCAAAGGTTTTATGGGTGCAGCATTTACCGGCTTCACAGCGCTGCGATATAAAAGGCTATTGTTGTCGTACCAGGTATACGCACCCGTAATGGTATTCAACGCTGTTTTGTTCACCTTGGTTGCTTTCTGTGTATTTACCTGGATGGTATAAAGATCTACCCTGGTAGCACCTGTATTAGTAAAAGCAATTTTCTTTTCGTCGGGGCTCCAGCTTACGGCGCCTGCAAATAATGGAGACGGTAAGCCGCTGATAGGATAAACTTTTCCTGAAGCAATATTTTTCAGGTAGAGATTGGTGATAAAGTTTTGCCTGCTGGGGGCAAAGTTACCTGGGTTGATGCGTAGCCCCGCAATGCGAAACTCGGGTTTGGCCAGTTCTTCTACGGAGGGGTAGCTGCTAGCTTCTGTGAGCAGCATCCACTCGCCCTTGTCGTCGATACTCACGCCGGCAGTGGGTTTCACCACAAGCATATCTACAATTTCCTTTGGTGGAGTTTTGTAACTAACGTTATCCTGTGCAGAAACGGGAGGCAAAAAAAAGAAAAGTAAGGCTGCAAAAAAGGGGTATTTTATACGCATTATCAGAATGATTTTGTTTCCACTAAGATAGGCCATAAAGCTGCCTGGAAACCAACCAGATTTTACGTAATCCTTTCAACGATACAAATAAAGCAGTGTTATAATGTGTTGTGTAAAGCAAGGTTTAGCCATCAAACTTGATATACAAATTAATGAGGGCTGGAAGGGTCAACCTCGTCTTTTCATTCTCGAGAATGGGTAGCCATTGCAGCCAGATTTTGGATGTTGCCTATCGGCCACGGCTTTTGTTTTTGCCTCTTCTACAGTTGCTGCATCATAAACTGTTAAACAAAATCCCCAGTGAAAGCTTCCCATATTAGTGAAATACATAAAGTCGATACGGGTAAACAAACCTCCCTCACTTGTGTTGCCATCATCGTTTCGGAGGAGGATGTATTTTGCTGCTGTATCGCAGGCGATGATATGATATTTTGTGTTGGGCAGTTGTGTCCACAGCGTATCATTTATGGTGTAAGCAATATCATAGTCATCCGAAAAGTTACCCTCCATTAATGCCGGGATACTGGTGGATGCTGCTTTTGCAGGAAGCTGGTTGTGCTGTGCAAACACTTGTCCGCTCAGTACAACCAGCCATACAACAAAGCCAAACTTATTCATAAGAAAGATATTTATCTTGTTTCATTAGTGAGTGGGATGTCTCTTTTGAGCATCTCATCCCGGTTGGCCATATCCCATGCTGTAAAAAATATCATGCGTGCTCTTTTTTCCATGAGGGGAAAATTAATCTTTTCTACGTCATCTGTTGGGCGGTGGTAATCGGCTTTAAGCATACCATCATAAAAAAATAAAACCGGCACGCCTTTGCGGGCAAAATTGTAGTGGTCGCTGCGGAAGTAAATTCTGTTAGGATCATTAGGATCATCGTACTTGTAGTCTAATACCAGCTGTGTGTATTTATTGTTTGCAGCCTCGTTAATAATGGGCAAATCGCTGCTTAATTTATTATGACCAACCACGTACACATAGTTCAAGGTATCGTCTTTCATGCGCTCCGTGTCTATGCGCCCAATCATATCGATGTTTAAGTTTACTGACGTTTTAGCAAGTGGGTATAATGGGTGGTCGCTGTAATACTCACTCCCCAATAATCCTTTTTCTTCTCCGCTTACCGCCATTATCACAACAGTTCTGCGGGGGCCATTGCCTTCCGCTTTTGCTTTTGCAAAAGCTTCTCCCATTTGCATGATAGCCACCGTACCGCTTCCATCATCATCGGCGCCATTGTTTACCACCCCATTTTGCATGCCTATGTGGTCGTAATGTGCCGTGATGAAAATATATTCGTCTTTTTTGTCACTGCCTTCAATTACACCCAGCACATTGCTGGCCATAATAATCTCCCGATTTTTTTTATAACTAAAAGAGGCCTTATTTTTCAATGGCAGGTAATCAGCTTTAGCAAAGCCTGTGTTTGCTTTGGCCTTGGCCAGGAGAGATTCCAGGGGAAAACCTGGAATTTTTTTTGCAAACTCATGACTGAGTAAAGCGTAATTTATTTTTTTGCCGTCCGTTGGGCGGGGGTAATAGGCATTTGTTTTTCTAGCAGCATCTGTTGACCGCTGGGTAAAAGTTGCCTGCGTAGGGTTGATAACGAGGGCGCCTACCGCTCCTTTCTTTGCCGCCAGCGCCAGTTTTTTACTAAGGCCGGGAAAGCTCCATGCAGAGCCACGACTGGTACTGTTACCTATCAAATACTTACCATTTTCTTTGGGCTCGCCCAAAAAGAAAACAACCACACAGCCCTTCACATCAAGGCCAGCATAATCATTGTACAAGCTGTCTTCGATGCCATAACCTACAAACAGCATTTTTTTGCTTTTGAATTTCCCTTTTTCATTAACGTTCACCGGGCTCAAATAATCAGTACCAAAGATGGCTTCCGTTTTATCTAACACAAAAGTTGAACTTATAATATTGTCTTTGTACAGGGGATACAGTTGTTGGTATCCCTTTGCAGGAACAGATGGGGCGAGACCCATTTCTATGAAATTACTTTCTATATATGCCGCAGCTTTGCGTTGGCCGATGGTGCCGGTTTCCCGGCCTTCCATGGAGTCGCTTGCTATAATGGATAAGTGCTTTTGTAATTGTGCTACGTTGATATAGTTTGCATAATTTTCAGCATTTTTTGGTTGTGCAAATACACATGCGCAAACGAACAATAAAGGAAGGGTAATCAGTTTTTTTATCATATGTTTTTTATCTGTTGGCAAAATAACTAAAGCAGGTGGGTTGAGCGTTCATTTTTTATAAACGGTTGGAAAGAGCTATGAGTTTATTTTACATCTGCTGGTAAAATGTTACATCATCTACTCAATAAAAAATGCACTTTTAAAAAGTGCATAAAATTTATAAAAATTTGAAACATGTTTTTTGCGACGCTCCTAGCAGGCAATTTTTCCTACCCTGTTGCCGTGACGGCCACCTTCAAAAGCCGTATTCATAAAAACATCCAACATTTTTTCAGCATCTCCATCTCTCACAAAACGGGCGGGTATGCAGATGATATTTGCATTGTTGTGTTTCCGGGCTAACTCGGCTAACTCTTCGCCCCAGCAAATGGCAGCTCTTATACCCTGGTGTTTGTTGGCTGTAATGGCCACACCATTGGCGCTGCCACACAATAATATGCCGAAAGCGGCTTCGCCACTTTCTACAGCGTTGGCTACGGGGTGTGCAAAATCAGGATAATCTACAGAGTCTTTATTGTAGGTGCCGTAATCTTTAAAAGACATTTTTTCTCCTTCCAAAAAAGAGATCAGGTCTTCTTTGCAATCGAAGCCGGCATGGTCGCATCCAATAGCAATGGGTTTGGTAAGATCGAAAGTGTACATGGGAAGATAGTTTAAGTTCAGGCTAAAAAAGTCAAAAGTCAAAAGTCAAAAGTCAAAAGTCAAAGGTCAAAAGTCAAAGGTCAAAAGTCAAAGGTCAAAGGTCAAAAGAAATAACAGCATAAAGTTAGAGACTTATAACCAGTAACGAGTAACCAGCGTTCAGTTTAACTCCACTCCTTTTCTTCTTTTGCTTTTTGTTTGTCGACACCAGCCACCAATAAAACACCAATTTCATACAGCAATAAAAGCGGCATGGCCACTATGATCTGGCTGGTCCAATCTGGCGAGGGGGTGATGATAGCGGCCAATAAAAGGATCACCACAAAAGCATACTTTCGAACGTTGCGCATCATGACTGCGGTAATCAAACCAATTTTTGCAAGCACATAGGCAATGATAGGCAGCTCAAAGGCAATACCACAACCGAGAATCAAAGTTGTGATGGTGTCAATATAGTCTGTAAGGGTGGGCATGTATTTATAAGCGCCCGTGGTGCCGAGACTAAAGTTTGCAAGGAAATTAAAAGTAAAAGGTGCCAACAAAAAATATCCAAAAGCCCCACCTGTAAAAAAGCAGAGGGACACCCAAAATATACTGCCACGGGAGTAACGCACTTCTTTTGGAGAAAGGGCAGGTTTGATAAAGCGCCAAAGTTCCCAAAAAAGATAAGGGAAGGCTACAATTAGTGCTCCCACCATAGAAATGGAAAGTGCAGACATAAAAGGGCCACTGATGGTGTTACCCTGCAGTGGAATTTCTACAGCCGGCATACACAGCGAATCGCCCAGGCCTAAAAAATGACTGAGTTTGCAGAACCAGCCATAGGTTACAAAAGAAGATTTTGCAGGAGCATAAATAATGTTGTCGAAAACCCAATCTACTTTTATGAAGATGGCTATGAAACCCACAGACCACACTATTACACATCTTACCAGGTGCCACCGCAACGCCTCCAGGTGGTCGATAAAACTCATTTCCACCGCTTCATTTTCGGAAGTGTTCTTTAGTCTTCTGAAGAACTTATTTTTTGCTTCTGCTGTTGTAGGCACTGTTTAATTTTTGGTTGTAAAGGTAATACTGATTAAATACAATTTAAACCAGATTCATCGGATATACGTAACAAAGCAGATTCTGTATTGATTTTGGTAAACTTACTGTAAAAAAGAAGCCCCTGTAGATACAGGGGCCGTTTACCAAAACTAACTGCTTATGAGAGATTTAAATTGATCGTTGTTATGCAGGTATAGAACCAAACAAAGTGCCAGACTTTAAGGAGCCGATGTTAAAAGAATTGTAATGCATCAATTAAACACAAAAGCGCTCATTTGAGCACTTTTGTAATGTTTATTTTTTAAGGAAGCCTTCAATGAGGTCCATCAATCCTCCGCCTCCATTTTGTTGTTGCTGCTGCTGGGCGCCCTCGGCAAATTTAGAAAGTATGTCCATCAGTCCCCCGCCACCCGCAGGAACTTGTTCTCCAGCACCAAACTGATTTACAATATCTTGTAAATTTAAACCGTCTGTGTTTTGCTGGTGGCTAACCTGGCCACCGGTAATAGAGTTTAAAAGCCCTTCCAGTGAAAAGCCACCACTTCCGTCGTTAGTTTTATTGATGAGGCTCATTAATGCATCCGGTATCAAACTGTTGGCTACCTGGTTTGCCTGGCCGCCACTCATGTTAAACTTGCCCATCAGTTTGCCTGCAAAATGTCCTATCATCATATTAACAATAGGATTACTCACAAGAGAGCTGCGCTCCTCTTTTCCTTCCGCAAATAATGATAAAAAATTCTGCAGTCCGCCACCAGCAACGATGTTGCGCAAGCCAGCGGCAATAGTGTTGGTTGCTTCTGCTACCACTGCATCATTTTGTTCATCTGGTACAGCAGAATTATTTATAACAGTATCTGTAGCGTTTCGCTGTATAAGCTCAAAGATTTCCCTTAACATGTGTGGGTTGTTTTAAAAAACAGTTTAAAATATTTACCATATAAATGTAGAAGATATTAACCAGTTTGGGAAGTTAGTTTTTCCGCATTTTCGGCAAATTGTAGTGCATCCGCAAATTCCTCTAGTTCACCATTTAATACAGCATCTAAATTATACACGGTTAGCCCTATTCTGTGATCGGTTACCCGCCCTTGCGGAAAGTTATAAGTGCGGATCTTAGCACTGCGGTCACCGGTACTTACAAGGCTTTTACGCAAATGAGAAATGGCTTCTTCGGCTTTTCTCACCTCTTCATCGTACAATTTTGTACGCAACATTTCCATTGCTTTTAGTTTGTTGCCCAACTGGGACCGGTCTGTCTGGCACATTACAACAAGGCCCGTGGGTTTGTGCGTTAAGAAAACTTTGGTTTCCACTTTATTCACGTTTTGCCCCCCGGCACCACCACTGCGGGCGGTTTCCATCTTCACATCACTTTCTTTCAATTCGAAATCTACTTCTTCTGCTTCAGGCATCACCGCCACCGTAACAGCACTGGTGTGTACACGGCCGCTGCTCTCGGTATCTGGTACCCGTTGTACCCGGTGCACCCCGCTTTCAAATTTTAAAATACCATACACATCATCCCCGGTAATTTCTACCTGCACTTCTTTATACCCACCCACGGTACCTTCACTTTCACTGAGAAGGGCAGTTTTCCAACCTTTTTTCTCACAATATTTTAGATACATGCGCAACAAGTCACCCGAAAATAAAGAGGCTTCGTCGCCGCCTGTACCAGCCCGTATTTCTAAAATAGCATTCTTTTCATCGAAGGGGTCTTTGGGAATCAGCATATTTCTTAGCTGCTTTTCCTGCTCTTCCTTTTTTATTTCTAATTGCGGCAGTTCGGCTTTAGACATTTCCCGCATTTCCTCATCATCACTGTTCAACACTTCTTTGTTAAATTCGATATCATCCAACAACTTAATATATTCATTGCGGGCATTCACTAACTTTTCAAGGCTGCGATACTCTTTGCTCATGGCGCCGTACTTCTTGTTATCGCTCACGATCTCCGGATTGGTGAGCGCAACCCCGAGGTTATCAAATTTTGCCTTAATGGCATCCAGTTTATCTAACATAAAAACTACCTCCTGCTAACCCTAAGGGCTGTTTTAATTTGTAATAATATCTTTCCCCCATTTTGAACTGTGGTTGCCATCTCAACTTTTTTCCCCAATTTCGTTTATAAGGTACCATCTTATGGAGACCTTCCTAATACATAACCCTGGTGTTCATAGTCAAAGCGCAACTGATGCGGGGGCGCCAAAATTACGGTATCTCAATCAATCAAATTGTATAGAAAATTTAAGCCAACCAACATCTTTGAAGGAAGAAATATGCTTGCGGGGGAGCATGTTTTAATACTGGCCGAAAATGGCCACATTGAAGCTATTGTGCCCATAGCTGAGGCGGGAGATGGAGTGCGACATTTGGAGGGCATCTTATGCCCAGGTATGGTGAATGCTCATTGTCATATTGAACTGAGCCACATGAAAGGGATAATACCGGAAGGCACAGGGCTGGTTGAATTTGTGAAACAGGTAATTTTGAAGAGAGATGCACCAAGCTCTCCTGATCTTTCCCAGGCTGAATACCATGAAATATATGAACAGCTTCTAGATCAAAAACTCCGGGCAATGGATGAGGCCGTGGAAGAGTTGTACCAAACGGGTACCGTGGCTGTAGGCGATATCTGCAACACAGCAGACTCGCTGGAGCTAAAAAGGCACAGTCCTCTGTACTGGCACAACTTTATAGAAGTGAGTGGCTTTGTAGATGAAGTGGCCGCCAAAAGATTGAAATTTTCGGAAGCGATACTGGCCGCCTTTGTAAAAAGCCAGCCAAATGCAACAGCCGCAGGCAATACCCTTACGCCTCATGCTCCGTATTCTGTTTCTAAAACCCTCTTTAATTTGCTGAATGAGAAGACAGCCGGGCAGCTGATCAGTATTCATAACCAGGAAACTACTGCCGAAAACAGTTTGTACCAATCTAAAGAAGGCGGGTTATTAAGTTTGTACGAAGTGCTGGGTATTAATACGGAAGGTTTTGCTGCCACCAGCAAAAGTAGTTTGCAAAGCTGGCTCCCTTACTTTAACCAGGGACAAAAAATAATTGCCGTGCACAATACATTTACCAACGAAGCAGATGTACTTGCAGCTACCGAAATTTCCAAAGCTGCTGCCAGCGCAGGCCTACCGTATTATTGCATTTGTGTGAATGCCAATTTATACATCGAAAATAAATTGCCCCCCCTGGAGATGCTCCTTGCAAATGATTGCAACATCGTACTAGGTACGGATAGCTATGCCAGCAATCGTCAACTCAATATGATGGAAGAAATTTGCACGCTGCGAAAAAACTTTGCGGCTGTTCCCCTGGCAACTATGCTGCAGTGGGCGACCATCAATGGAGCCGAAGCCTTAGGCATAGATGACCAATATGGAAGTTTTGAGAAAGGGAAAAAGCCAGGGCTCGTGTTGATAGATCCAAACAATATGAAAAGCAAAAGAGTAGACCTACACGTTTAGTGATCATTCTTTTACCGCCTTTTACCCACAGACCTGCCAATTTTTCTAAGGATATAAATAACAAGAAACAGCACTACTACTGCCAGCACAATTGGCACCAACAATGCCAGGAGGGAGAATGTAACGGAGGCTCCATTTTCTGCTGTGGTTAGCAGTGGGTTGGCCAATGTGCCGGTGGTAGCCGTAGACCCAAGCCTTAGCATGGCCATGCCTGAATGAATTACGCCGGCAGTACCACCGCCAGCTAACAGACCCAGTCCCCACTTCAATGCCGGCGAAATATCTGCTGTAATGAAGGAAGCGCTTAACAATGTGCCCGCTGCAACTGCCACGGGTAGTGCAATATGGTCAAGGGCATTGTCCAAAATGGGTATATAGTAAGCAGCTATTTCTGCTGCCGAGGCTGAAACCAGGATGCCAAATGCGGTCCAGGTATTGAGCCATTCGAAGCCAGCGCCAAACTGGTGAAAGCCGCTCAGCGCCGCAATGTTGGCTGCCAGCATAGGAACAAATATCCGGAAGCCGCTACTGGCGGCCAGCCCTATACCTATGCAAATGGATATGAATAGTTCCATGTTTGAGCAGCGCAATGTTTTGGAAACAATTGCTGGTTCAAGATATTAAAGAAATGAATGACGCTCCAATATTTATTTGAGTTCTAATTGGTGAATGGCTTTCTCTCAACCCAATACTTCTTGTAACACTTCAAGGGTTTTTATTTTTCCAAAATCTGGAATGTGAAGTGCATAATATTCCATGAACTTTAGCAAGAGATGCCGGCGTTTGTGGTGATTCATTTTTACCTGGTCCAGTTCGTAAGGCTGCATTATTTTTAGTAATTCTGACGTAAGCAGGGCATCCTCCGTTTCCATAAAATGGAGGTGCCCCGGTGGCTGATCTGTAAAAACTCCTTCCAACAAATCCAGGTAAATGGGTATAGGTTCCAGCAATGCCGGGGCTTTCCAATCGCTGAACCTGAAGCCAAAAAACTGGGTAAGCTGCAGGCTAAAATACAAAGGGAAATTAGCAGCTACGGCCGGCGGTGCTGTGTCTAATTGTTGCAAGGCCTCTTCACAAAAATAAAACAGGTCGCTGTTTTGTTCTGGTTGTTTCAAAGTTTTTTGCAGCAGCTCTACCATAAAAACGGCAATGCTGTTTTTAACCACATCGCTTAAAAGATTTTTATATAAAAACGACCAGCTGCATTCCCTGATGCGGTGCATAGATTTTTGATCGTTGTGGTACACGTCCATATCCAGCAAAGAACTGGGCTGATAAAGAGCCGCTTTGTTGCCAGTTTTTTTGTTGCTCCGCACGCCGTTCACCATATAGGTTTGCACACCAAACAGTTCTGTAAATACCGTTACAACCAGGCTTGTTTCGCCGTAACGGATACTTTTTAAAACAATACCTTTTGTTTTGTGTGTCATTACTTCTATACGGCTACCAGCCAGCCAGGGTGAATTTTTATTTTAGTAAAATAGGGCTGGAAGTTAGCTGATTTTCACAACCTGTCCGGGCTTACCGAAAATTGCGATACCAGCGGTGTGTACCCTGTTACTTTAAAGGCATTCTTAAAACCATCATCTGTGAGCCCTCCTCTTTTTGTATAGATGGCCACCGCTCCGCCGCCGCCGCCAGGGTTGCCAAAAAACGGCGGCGGGTATAGCTTGATGATGGCAATGTCAAACACCGGCATCATGTCTATGGTTTGTATGGGCACCCTCATTTCATCTAGGTAAAACTGAACCCCATCGCCCCGCCAGCGCACGGTGGGATTTATACCGCCGGTGATAATGATACCCGCTGCCTGTGTCCTGATGATTTGCAATACCGAGTTCCAGTTTTGCAGCATAGGATTGTCCAGCAGGTTGATCATTCTCTCATTCATATCTCTAAACAAGCCGCTGGAATACTTCTTATTGAATATTTCGCCCCTGTTACTGGGTTTGCTGTAAACGGTTACCGCTTGTAACACCTGCGCCGCAGGCACCGAACTATCTGCATCTTTGGTTGTAAATTTTTGAAGTTCGGCGGCAGGTGGCGTGGTGCCGATGTAGATATCCATGTTTTTGCCGGTGCCCGGCTTAATGACAGAATCAAGAATGGTAGCAATTTCAATATTCAAGGCATCGCTGTTCCTTGCATCGGGAAGTGTAAAGAGCAGGGTAGCATCTTTATCAAACAATACATTTTTGTAGGTAAAGCTACCATCCGTTTGCACATTGGTTTCACTTTCGTACACAGCCCCTGCATGGGTAAGCAAGGTAGATTGCAAGAGTTGTACTTTTGTGGGGGTCTTTACTTTTCCAAACACTGTAAAGAGGTTTTGCAATACAGAAAACCGCAATCGGTAGGGTCCCTCGGGCACAGAGTCGGGCACGATAAGGGCTGCTTCACATTGGCCGTTCAGCATTGGCCAGCGCATTTCCCATACCATGCCATCTTCATGTTCTGCCATTAAAAACAAGGTGGCCAATGAACCTTTTTTAGTTGATTGGGTGGCTGCAATCTGGATGGTATCGCCAGATTTGAATGTAGATTTGTTCAGTTGAACATCAAGGTTAGCCTCCTGTGCAAAGCTGTGTGCACTGCCTCCTGTCAATAATAAAAGGACGAAGATTTTTTGGAATGGCTGTTTCATAATTTGTAAGATTGAACGCTGCTTACAAAAGTAATTACAGATTGGCAGCAGAACATGTTAAGATTAAGGGGTGGCTTTATTCGGCAGCATTTTGAATTCAGTAAATGTTACACGGCGAATTTTTAATTGGCTCCTAAGAAAATGTCGGCTTATCTGTGCTTTGGAGAAGAGTTACAACCAACAGCGGCAGAAACAAACAAGATGCAAAGTTCATATTAAACTACCCAACGGTGCGATATTTTGATAAACATCTCACGTATAAAAAATGTCGCCCCGATGGGGCTTTGCACTCCCATAATATCTTGAAGCTACCAAAATTTCAGCCCTACGGGCTTTCTCAAGAGTTAACGCCAGCACCAGTCTAAAACAAATACCACACAAAATTTATATATTTGGTAGCCCCATCGGGGCGATATTTTGGTAGAACATCAAACACATTCACAAACCCAGCCCCATCGGGGCGACATTTTTATGGGAAATACCTATTCACAAATAACTATCCATGCAGTTTTTGCCGTCAAGTACAGGGAAAATTTTATCATTAAGCCATGGCGGGATAATCTGCATCAATATATTGCTGGTATAGTAACTAAGCAAGGGGCAAAATCTTTAGCCGTAGGTGGATGGAAAGATCATGTGCACATCCTTTTTGGAATGCCCGTTACTACTTGCATTTCAGATTTTTTGGGTGTGGTAAAGGCGAACAGCAGCAAGTGGATCAATGAGCAGCAGTATTTAAAAAGCAAATTTCAATGGCAGGAGGGTTACGGAGCTTTTTCTTTTGCAAAAAGCCAAAGGGATATTGTAATAAAATACATCATTAACCAGGAGCAGCACCATGCAACCAAATCTTTTAAAGAGGAGTATATAAAAATGCTAACGGATTTTGAGGTGGATTACGATGAGAAATACCTCTTTGAATTTTATGACTAGAGGCGTAAAATGTCGCCCCGATGGAGCTTTGCACTCCCATAATATTTAGAAGCTACCAAAATTTCAGCCCTACGGGCTTTCTCAAGAGTTAACGCCAGCGCCGGTCTAAAACAAACAACACACAAAATTTATATAATTGGTAGCCCCATCGGGGCGATATTTTGGTAGAAACATCAAAGACAGTCTCACACGAAGCCCTATCGGGGCGACATTTTTAAATCATTAGGCGTAAAATGTCGCCCCGATGGGGCTTTGCACTCCCATAATATTTTGCAGCTACCAAAATTTCAGCCCTACAGGTTTTCTCAAGAGTTAACGCCAGCGCCGGTCTAAAACCAACAACACACAAAATTTATATATTTGGTAGCCCCATCGGGGCGATATTTTGGTAGAAACAT
>JBBSJJ010000091.1:0-15856 GCA_038257335.1 Chitinophagales bacterium
TTATTTTACGCATACCACCGGTAAAAACCTGGTGCTTTACAAAACAAAAAATTTTGCCTCCTTGCAGGTTGCTCAGCCAACAATAGTTTGGCAGCCGCCTACAGGTACTGCCTGGTCTAAAGACATATGGGCACCCGAATTGCATTTTATAAAAGGTAATTGGTATATCTACTTTGCCGCAGATGATGGCTTAAACGAAACGCATAGAATTTATGTGCTGCAAAATAAATCTAAAGATCCGCTGCAGGGCGAATGGATATTGAAAGGCCAGGTAAAAGATGATACCAACAAATGGGCCATTGATGCATCTGTTTACAAACACCGCAACAAATGGTACATGGCCTGGAGTGGCTGGGAAGGAGATGTAAATGGGCGGCAGGATATTTACATTGCCCGCATGAAAAACCCCTGGACGATCAAAGGCAAAAGGGTAAAAATTTCGAGCCCCACATTAGACTGGGAAACACATGGCGATTTGAACGACCCGTTGAATCCTCCACATGTATCGGTAAATGAAGGGCCACAATTTTTAAGCAACCAGCAGCATTTGTTTATAGTGTATTCTGCCAGCGGATGCTGGACCGAACATTACGGTTTAGGCTTACTAACGTTTACGGGCAAGCGAAATTTATTGGATGCTGCGTCCTGGACAAAAACACCCACACCTGTCTTTAGCACTTCAGTGAAAGACAGCGTTTTTGCACCGGGGCATAATTCGTTTTTTAAATCGCCGGATGGAAAAGAAGATTGGATACTGTACCATGCAAACCCCAGGCCAGGCATGGGCTGCGGCAATGGCCGATCACCAAGGGCACAAAAGTTTAACTGGAATGCAGATGGCTCCCCCAATTTTGGGACACCGGTAAAAAGCGGCCTGGCTTTACCGGTACCATCAGGCTCCGCAGAAAATTTATAAAAAATATTAAACTAATCATTATGCAAATAAAATATGCTTTTCTCTTTATCCTTTTCGTTTCTTTCCATACAGGAGAAACCTATGCACAAAAGAAAAAAAATCCGGCAAATGTTGTTGCTGCAACCGCCGGCGAAAAATGGACAGCCAGCAAAGCGGCTGAATGGTACAGCAAACTGCCATGGATTTCTGGTGCCAATTACTTGCCCGCAACAGCCATCAACCAATTAGAAATGTGGCAGGCAGAAACCTTCGACACGGCCACCATTGCAAAAGAATTTGGCTGGGCAAAAAATATCGGCTTCAATACCATGAGGGTTTACCTGCATAGCCTGGCCTGGAAACAGGATGCGCCAGGATTCAAAAACCGCATGAGCCAATACCTGGCTATCGCACAAAGAAATGGAATAAAAACAATTTTTGTTTTTTTTGATGATTGCTGGAACCCTTATCCACAGCCCGGAAAACAACCCGAACCAAAGCCGGGTATTCATAACTCCGGTTGGGTGCAGGACCCCGGCCAGCAGGCATCTGCAGACAGTAGTAATTTCCCCTTCCTGGAAAGCTATGTGACGGATGTTTTAAAAACTTTTTCAAAAGACACCCGCATTCTTTTATGGGATTTGTACAATGAGCCAGGTAATTCTAATAAAAAAGATTCTTCTGCTGCCTTGCTTACCAAAGTGTTTGAATGGGCAAGAAAAGTTAATCCCGATCAGCCCATAAGCGCAGGGCTTTGGGCCTGGGACTTTGAGAAGCTCAATGAAATACAGCTCAGCAATTCTGATGTACTGACTTACCATAATTATGAAGATGCGCAATGGCATCGCCGTGTAATAGAATTATTAAAAGCCAGTGGCCGCCCCATGATTTGCACGGAGTACATGGCCCGCACAAGGAACAGCCGCTTTGCTACCATTATGCCGATGTTGAAAGAAAAAAGTGTTGGTGCCATCAACTGGGGTTTTGTGGCAGGTAAATCAAATACCATTTTTGCCTGGGATACTCCTATGCCAACCGGGGCCCAGCCTTTAGAGTGGTTTCATGACATTTATTTTCCCAGTGGTGTTGCATACAGGCAGGACGAAGTGAACCTGATAAAGAAATTGAACGAAGAAAAAAAACCGTAAAAACTTCTTATGAATAAAATAAACCTTTTTGTTATTTCTTTATCGGTGGCTTCATTGTGTATTTCCTGTAACAACAATAGCAAGCAGACAGAAACAAGTAACCCCATGAGTACAGATAGCGTTCAAGATGCTAACCAACTGCCAGCCCGCAGCGGGTTTATAGATACCATAGATGGAAAGCCTACCGATTTATACCTGCTAAAAAACAGCACTGGCAGCACGCTGGCCATTACCAATTATGGTGGCCGTTTCGTTGGCTTACTGGTGCCAGATAAAAATGGCAAACTACAGGATGTAGTGGTTGGTTTTAAAACGGTTCAGGAATATATCAATTCAACAGAACCTTATTTTGGTGCAACTATTGGCCGTGTAGGCAACCGCATTGCCAAGGGTAAATTTTCTATCGACGGTAAGGAATACACGCTGTTTACCAACAATGGCCCCAACACCTTGCATGGCGGAAAAAAAGGATTTCAATATGTGGTATGGGATGCACAACAACCCAATGATTCTACGTTGGTATTATCTTATTTGTCTAAAGACGGAGAAGAGGGTTTTCCCGGCAACCTGGATGTAAAAGTTACTTACAGCATCAACCAACGCAACGAAGTAACCATGGATTATGAAGCCAGCACAGATAAAAAGACAGTTGTGAATTTAACCAACCACGCTTTCTTTAATTTAAATGGAGAAGGCAGCGGTACTATTAATAATCACCTGCTACAAATAAATGCAGATGCTTACACACCAGTAGATGCTACCTTAATCCCCACAGGAAAAATAGAACCCGTAGCGGGCACTCCTTTTGATTTTACAAAACCAATGACTATTGGTTCCCGTTTAGATACCGTTGCAAATGTACAGTTGCGATATGGCAAGGGCTACGATCATAATTTCGTTTTGCGCAGCAATACCCCTGCAGGCATACACCCGGCTGCTACTATCGTTGGCGACCAGTCTGGTATTGTAATGGAAATATCAACCGTAGAACCTGGCCTTCAATTTTACGGCGGTAATTTCATGCAATCAAAAAATACATTTAAATCAGGAGGCAAAGATGATTTTCGCACTGCTTTTTGCCTGGAGACACAGCATTTTCCGGATGCGCCCAACCAGGAATCTTTTCCGAGCATACTATTAGAACCTGGCAAACCGTACCTCAGTTCGTCTGTCTATAAGTTTTCGACGCAACAATAAACTTTACATAATTTTAAAAAATTGATTCCTCATTTTTAAAACTGTTTATGCTAAAGACAACTGACATAATCGTATTTCTCATTTATTTTATTTTAGTATCCTCTTACGGAATCTGGATTTACAGGAGAAAGAAAAAAATTAAAGAAACCTCTACTGATTTTTTTCTTGCAGAAGGATCGCTTACATGGTGGGCCATCGGCGCATCATTGATCGCCTCCAATATTTCTGCGGAGCAATTTATAGGCATGAGTGGCAGCGGCTTTAAACTCGGGCTGGCCATTGCTGCCTACGAGTGGCTGGCGGCAGCTTCGCTTATTATTGTGGCGGTGTTCTTTATGCCGATCTATTTAAAGAATCGCATTTTTACCATGCCCCAGTTCTTAAAAACCCGGTACAATGAAACCGTTGCCCTCATCATGGCTATTTTTTGGTTGTTCTTATACATCACGGTAAACCTTACTTCTATTTTATACCTGGGTACTTTGGCCATCAATAATTTAACCGGTGGCGACCATTTTCATTTGATCATGATTGCCATTGGATTGTTTGCGCTCATCATCACTTTGGGCGGCATGAAGGTGATTGGTTATACGGATGTGATACAAGTAGTGGTGCTGGTAATTGGTGGATTGGTTACGAGTTATATTGCCCTGAAACTGGTATCAGAACAATTTGGTTATGGCCACGATATCCTGGCCGGCTTTAATACCCTGTTAGAAAAAGCACCCGAACATTTTACCATGATCTTTGATAAACCCGGGCCGGGAGCTACTAAAGAACAGGTTTCTAATTATGTGGATTTACCCGGTATTTCCATGCTCATTGCTGGTATGTGGATAGCCAATTTAAATTACTGGGGCTGTAACCAATACATTACCCAAAGGGCGTTGGGTGCTGATTTAAAAACTGCCAGAACAGGGATACTCTTTGCAGCATTTTTAAAACTAATGATGCCACTCATTGTGGTGCTGCCCGGCATAGCAGCTTATGTGTTGTATAAAAATGGTGGCTTGCAAACGGAGATGCTCACCAACGGAGAGTTTAGAAACGACAATGCTTATTCTGCCATTCTCGGATTTTTGCCTACCGGGCTCAAAGGCTTGTCTATGGCGGCGCTTACTGCAGCCATCGTTGCATCACTGGCAGGTAAAGCAAACAGTATTTCTACCATCTACACGCTGGATATTTATAAAAAATATGTAAAGAAAGATGCAGAAGATAAACAGTTGGTTTGGATGGGAAGGGTAACTGTATTTGTGGCCTTACTATTAGCCATCATTGTAAACTGGAAAGATTCGCTGGGCATAGGAGGCGAAGGGGGTTTTATTTTTATCCAAAAATATACAGGCTATATTTCGCCAGCTATTTTTGCAGTTTTTCTCTTAGGGTTTTTCTGGAGAAAAACTACCTCCAAAGCTGCTATTGCCGGTATCGTCGGCGGCCTGTTGTTGATGGTGTTGTTTGATAAAATAATTCCGGGTTATTACCCTGAAACTATTTTATACACGGCTTACATGAATGCCAATGGTATTTATGAGATCCCTTTCCTCATTAGTATGGGCTGGGTATTTTTCTTTACTGTGTTGCTGATGGTTATCATCAGTTTGTTGGATAAGCCTGGGCGTGAAAAAGTAAATGGCCTGGAAGTAGATACTTCTATGTTCAAAGTATCGCCTGGCATTCTTACTATGATCGTTGTAATCATTGGGATCATACTGGCGTTGTATATCCGGTTTTGGTAGCAGGATAAAAATGTAAGAATGGGCCAGGTATCAAAAAGGTTTTTACCAACGCCTCAACGGCGTTATTTTGAAAGTATAAATTATTGAAGATGCGTCGTACGATTTATTTAGGGCTATTTATTTTTATGATGAGCGAGAGTATGGCGCAACGCCTGGTGATACCCGGCGATAACCCTGACCCTTCTGTAGTAAAAATTGGAGACAGTTATTGGGCAAGTGCCACCACGTCTAACTGGATGCCTGCTTATCCCTTATTAAAATCAAAGGATTTAAAAAACTGGCAAACGGTAGGGCATGTCTTTAGTGTATTGCCGGCATGGGCCGATTATTATTTTTGGGCGCCAGAGATCAGTTATGATAACGGTAAAGTGTATGTGTATTATTCGGCACATAAAAAAGATGGTAACCTCTGCGTAGGTATTGCATCTGCAGACAAGCCCGAAGGCCCTTACAAAGACCACGGCCCACTGATATGCGAGGAGGCAGGATCCATAGATGCCTTTCCTATGCGTGACGAAAATGGCAAGCTACATATTATCTGGAAAGAAGATGGAAACAGTGTGGGTAAACCTACTCCCATTTGGATACAGGAATTAAATGAAGCACGCACCGCAGTATTGGGAGAAAAGAAAATATTGTTTAGCAATGATGCACCCTGGGAAGGTAACCTTGTAGAAGGGGTTTCTATGATGCGGCACGGAAAATATATTTATGCATTTTATGCAGCAGCAGGGTGCTGTGGCAGTGGCTGCAACTACCTTTCTGGTATTGCAAGGTCTACAACTTTGGCAGGGCCCTGGGAAAAATATGCAAACAATCCGGTGCTGGTAAACGAAGGACAATGGACATGCCCCGGGCATGGTACACCCGTGGAAAAAGATGGAAAGTTTTATTTTTTATACCATGCTTATGATAGCTCAGGAACGGTGTACACCGGCCGCCAGGGTATTTTAAAAGAATTTGTTTTTACTACAGATGACTGGATAAAATTTGTAGACGAACCCAATGCCCCTGCTCCTGATTTGCCAACAATATCTGATAAGTTTGAGGGTAATGCTTTGCAAAACGATTGGCAATGGAGTGTATTTCATGCTCCAAAACATACAGTGCAGAATGGCCTGTTATCGCTTATTGCATTGGAGGACTCCGCTACATTCATAGGACAAAAAGCTATGTTCACAAACTACCAGGCAAGCGTAAAAGTACTGCGCAAAAAATCTACTTCCGCTGCGGGCATATCGCTGGTGGGCGACGACAACAATAAGTTCACCGCCTACCTTGATGGCAATAAGGTAGAACTGGTGCAAACAAAAGGGGGCAAGGATTCTGTACTGCTTTCAAAGCCGGTACGCTCTGGTAGCAAAGGTTATTTGATGATGCAGGTAGCCAATGGAAAAGATATTAGCTTCTACTTTGGCAGGAGCCGGCGTTCCTTATTGCAACTCAATCAACAAGCCCTCAACGGTGCCTGGTTGCCACCCTGGGACCGTGCCCTGCGGGTAGCTTTGATAACAAAAGCCGGCATGGGAAAAGCGGTGTTTGATTGTTTTAAAATAGAAGAAGTGAAAAAGTAATCTGTTTGCCAAAAATGATGATTTTGTGGGGTGATAGTCATCACTTCACTAATGAAAACTTTCGTTAGACAAGCATAAAAAAATTAAGCATCTTCCTCCATGCAGTCGCCGCGGTAACAGAGCATTGGATGAGCGAGCCATTTGTTGTGGGCCTACCCAATGTAATTGCCCCGCCATGTTTCAAATGTGAATTTTTTACTAAAGCCTTTAAGCCGTTAAACTATCTGTTGTCTCTGCATTCTTATGCATTGTAGAAAATTATTTACAAACCATAAGAATTATTCCAATGAAAAAACTATTCACGTATCTCATGCTTCTTTCTTTCGGTAGTGCTGTAGTAGCCAGTTGTGGTGCAGGTAAAAATGCCAACAAGGGTATACTGGGTGGCGCCAATGTGGGCGGTGCAGTTGTAAAAACAGTAGCTACCGTTGTAGGCCTTATCCTGCTGTCTAAGCTTTTAAAATCTGTGCTCAATACCGTTGGTGGCAGCACGGCCTTTGCGGGCTTATCGCAGAACCAACATTTTACCACAAGCTTTAATGAGGATACCAAACTCAGCTCGTTTGCACAAAACGATTTAATGAAGATGGCCTTACAGGTGTTGGTGGCAGAAAAATATAAAATCCCTCTGGCAACCGTGGTGAGCAATTACAACAGCTTTAATACTGCCGGCGACCTTGCCACTTTTATCGGGAAAAATGCAGATGCTAAAATATTAGCGGAGATCAAATAAGAAGCAGCCCCTTGGCAGTTTATTGTTTCATGCATATGCCTGTCTTTAATATAAAAGCTCTCACAACATTGTTGCGAGAGCTTTTATATTGTTGCAGAACAAGAAGGGCATGTTTCTTATTTTAAAATAGTTCGGCCGTAAAGTTTTACCGACTACTTGTGTAGAACCACTGCGTCTATCACATGAATTATTCCATTGCTGGCTTTCAGATCGGTTGCCGTAACGGTTGCTTTGCCGCCATTTTCATCGGTCAAAACTACGCTGCCATTTTCGATAGCAGCTGTAAGTTTGCCGCCTGCTACAGTAGTTAGCACCACTTTGCCTTTACCTTTTTGAATGGCTGCCAAAACCGCCTTCGCATCAAAGGTGCCGGCCACAACATGGTAAGTCAATACGCCAGCAAGAGCCCCTTTGTTCTCCGTCTTTAAAAGGGTTTCTACTGTTCCCTCAGGTAATTTTGCAAAAGCTTCATTGGTAGGAGCAAACACGGTGAAGGGACCTTTGCTTTTTAAAGTTGTTACAAGATCTGCTGCCTGTAGGGCGGCTACCAATGTTGTGTGCGCTTCGGAACCAACAGCAACATCTACAATATCTTTTTCTGTTTGTGCCATCGTCGTGATGGAAAATAAGGATGCTGCCAAAAGAACTAAGTTGAATTTGATTGATTTCATTTTTGGTGATTTTATAATGTGAATAGGAAAAAAGCTGTCTATATTTTTTCAAATGAATGGTAGCACTATGCCCACTCTGGAATGCTTGAGCTTTATTTAAAAGATTTATTCAGCCGCTTGTGTTTTAATCAATTTGATCTGGCTGTCCACCGCAAAGTCCTGTAACCTTTTTCTATACACAAGGACTGCATACCCTGGGCACATTAAATGTCTGTTGTTTCGTAGGCGCCGTTGCAGCGCAGTCGGTCGTTAAAAATGTTTAGCATCATAAGAATAGAGGCTTGCTGTATACAGCAAACCATGCCTGCTGTTCCAGGCTGGGCTTGCTTTTGTTTGGTACATTCTATGGATACTTTAAACGAAACAATTTGCAGAAAGTTTAGATTTTAGAAAAGAAATAGTTATTTTTTTTAGCATTGGTTGAAGCGGTCTTTCTTCGTGTAACCTTGTTGGTAAGAGAAGTCCTTTTGTCTAAACAATTTTTAAAAGTAGGTACGTAAATTTCTTTTCGGGGTATAGGTTCATGTTCCCTTGTAATTACTTACAGGAGCGGGAAGACCATTTCTTACATAATAAATTGTTGCATATGAATGATGTTTTGCTACCGGGTTTGTAAAAGGATAATTGAACTATATTTACAACGAAATAAGCAACAAACCTTAACTAAATTTTTTAACCCTGTGCAAGAGCTGCCAGCGTATGCTGATTTTCCATAAGAAGGGCGTAACTCCTTCTTTCGGTATACCGTGCAGCCTACTTCTAGTTTTTAACCGATGTCAGACTCTGAGCAAGTTCATCTTCAGTTATCAGCCTTCTTTAAGTTGTCGCCCGATCTTGTTTGCATTGCAAGCAAGGAGGGTTATTTTAAAAAAGTCAATCCCTCCGTTTTGCGTGTGCTGGAGTATTCGGAAGAAGAATTGTTTGCTCGCCCTATTGCCTCCTTTATTGTGGAAGAGGATAAAGAAGCAACGCACAATACCCGGCAGAAATTATTGCAAGGTGAAACCCTGGTTAATTTTTCTAACAGGTATAGAGCAAAGTCTGGCAACATAGTGTGGCTGGAATGGACTTCTATTTACTTTACTCAAGACGAAGTGGTGCTCGGTATTGCCAAAGATATTACCGCACGCAAGACGCAGGAAAAGTTGGTGGAAGACAAGTACAATAAGTACAAAGGCCTGACCACGCATTTTAAAAATAGCATAGAAAAAGACCGCAAATCTTTGGCGTATGGCCTGCACGAAGAACTTGCCCAGCTTGCCTCTGCAGTAAAAATGGAACTGGATATAGTACCCCTTGTGATGCCGGATTTGCCGAAGATTGCCTTAGCCAAAATAGGGCAGGCCGCTGAAAAAACACAACTGCTCATCCAGGTGCTCCAACGCTTAAGTTTCTCCATCAGCCCTTCATTGCTGCACGATTTTGGCCTCACGGCTACCATGCAGTGGCTGGCCAAAGAGTTTACCCGTGTTACTGGCATACCCTGCAGTTTTACAAGTGCTTATAATGAAGAAAGCCTGACCACCGAAATAAAAACAGATTTTTTTAGAATATGCCAGGAAGCACTGACCAACGTAATGTGCCATGCAGCTCCCTGCAGTGTAGAAATCTTTATATACGAATCCGCTGAAAATATTACGCTTTCTATTGTAGACAACGGGCAGGGTTTTGACCTCGATAAAATGCACAGCTCTGGTGGCCTCACCCATATGAAGGAAAGAGCTGCCTCCATTAACGGTACACTAGATATTGAAACTGCCGTGGGTGCCGGGACTAAAATAACTGTAGTGCTGGAGAAAAACAGCGTCTTTACTGAGTGAGTAAATGTTGATTACAAACAGCCATGTCTGCAACGCAACTCTTAAAAAAAATAGCCCCTCCGTAGAAACGGAGCGGCCTTTTCGATTGCTTGCCATATGTAAAACTCTTAAAATAATATTTTTGTCAGATAATGCTTTTTCTCATTATCTTGTCAGCCGATTGATTCTATTGGCCTTTTCGCTGCCTGCCTATTTTCCGATTGCTTGCCTTTTGTAATTCCTTCCGGTTTGATAAAGCAAATGTACGCCCGCCCCAGGCTGTAATAAAATCATGTTCCTTCCATAATTCTTACGTTAAAGGGTTCTAAAATTCTGCCAATCCTTTACAGCACTCATTTGTAGCATTTTTTTGGATGATGCCCAACCGCTTTTGGCCCTGGAATAAGTCTTGTGGATTGCTGGAGTTTACGGGAAGAAAACTTGCCGGTATAAATCCTGGTCCTCTAGTGCAAGGCTGTACTAAAGGCAACCCCGCTGCCAGAATCCTCAGAGGCCCCAATAAAAAAATAGCCCCTCCGTAGAAACGGAGCGGCCTTTTCGATTGCTTGCCATATGTAAAATTCTTAGACTAGTTTTTTTGGAATCGGTTTTCTGCTTATCTTGTAAACCGATTGATTCTTTTGGCCTTTTCTTTGCCTGCCTTTCTGCTTCGTTTGCTTGCCTTTTGTACTTCTACTGGTTTGATAAATCAAAAATAACAACTACCCCGGTAGTAATAAAGTCAACTTATTGGCTATTAGCGTATGCTAAAGCTGGTTTAACTTAGCTGTAAGCGTTAATGGTACTGCTTACGGCTTAAAAAATGTTACGATGCCCAACCGTTCTACCGATATTGTTTTTCAACTCATACGCTCTCTTCAGAAATCTGAAAAGCGCAATTTTAAGCTGTACATCAAGCGCAACAGCAGCAACGAAGATTTAAAAATCATCGAGCTCTTTGATGCCCTTGATAAACTTGCAGACTACGACGAGATACAGTTGCTTAAAAAATTGAAATCTATCCAAAAACAACAACTTTCCAATACAAAGGCACATTTATACAAACAAATACTTGCCAGCTTAAGGTTGCTAAAGAGCGCAGAAAGTATAGACCTTCAATTGCACGAGCAATTAGAATATGCACGTATCCTCTACAACAAAGGCCTCTACCTGCAAAGCCTGAAAATACTGGAGAAAACCAAAGAGATGGCACTGGCTTACAACCAGGATAGTTTTTTGCAGCAGGTAATTTCCCTGGAGAAAAAAATAGAAACGCTGCACATTACCCGCAGCATGCAAAACAGGGCAGAGTTGCTCACTAAAGAGGCTACCGATGTAAACGAGCGCCGCAGAATCATTACTGCATTGAGTAATCTTGCACTTAAATTATACAGCTGGTATGTGCAGAACGGGCACGCCCGGGATGAGGATGATGAAAAGCACATTAAGAAATATTTTCAGGAGAATCTACCGGCAGAGGCACATTTGCAAACAGGGTTTTATGCCCGCCTCTATCTTTTTCAAAGCTATTGCTGGTTTGCATTTATTCGCCAGGACTTTTTGATGTATTACCGTTACACTCAAAAATGGGTCAATTTATTTGAAGACCATCCCAACATGATAGGGGTAGAAACAAGCCACTACATAAAGGGGATGCACAACCTCATGAATGCACATTTTGATTTGCGCAATTACCAGAAGTTGGCACTTACATTAAAACAATTTGAAAAGTTTGCGGAGACAGATATCGTTACACAGCACGACAACAACCGCATACAAACCTTTGTGTACATTAACAGCGCAAAGCTAAACCTGCAAATGAGTGTGGGTAATTTTAAAGAGGGGCTTATGATCATTCCCAACCTGGAGGAGAACCTGGATGAATACAGTCTTTACCTGGACAGGCACCGCATCCTGGTGTTTAATTATAAAATTGCGACGCTTCATTTTGGCGCCGGCAACTATGACAAGTGCGTTGATTATTTGCGCAAGATCATCAACGATCATGTAGACCTTCGCAGCGATTTGCAATGTTATGCGAGGGTGCTGCACCTGATGGCACATTACGAATTGGGCAATACAGATATTATTGATCATCTCATAAAATCAGTTTACCGTTTTATGGCTAAGATGAAAAACCTTACGGTGATAGAGGAGGAGATGTTTAAATTTTTACGGAAGTCTTTTCACGTGCCCCGCCAGAGCCTGAAGCCTGAGTTGGAAAAGTTTTTAAATGCTATCAAGAAATTTGAAAAGAGTCGTTTTGAAACAAGGGCCTTTGCTTACCTGGATATTGTTTCCTGGGTAGAGAGCAGGCTTTACGAGAAGTCTATTAGCCAAATCATCCGGGAGAAATACCTTGCAAGCAACCGCCGTTTATCTTACGGCATGTTATAAGATCATCAGGCCGCAACCCCTCATGTCACTGTTATCCAGGCGGCCTAATACTTCAAAGGAGCCATTGTTGTAAAGCCTGCCCACATCATCGGTAGCAATAAATGCACAACTGTATAAATTAGCCAGGTCTATAATATTGATAGCCCCGGTTGCCGATGCATTGGTCATTGCCTGTGGATAGATAATATCGAAAGGATCGTCTGCCGCACGCAACAATACTTTCATCCAGGGTGCTATGTGAAACAATCCTTCCCCCTGTGAGTATGCCTGCGACAAAAGTTCCGTCATGCCATATTCTGAATGAATTTTCTTTAGGCCAAAATGTTGTTGTAGTTGTGCATGCACTTCCTGCCTCGTGAGTTCCTGCCGCCTGCCTTTCATGCCACCCGTTTCCATGATCACCGTATGTTTTAGGGGAGAAGGATATTTTTCTGCAAAATCCAGTAAAGCATAAGTAACACCTATCAACAAAGTAGGAATAGAAGCTGCTTCGTTTTGTAAAATAGTTTTATGCAAACGGGCATACTCATCAAGGTAGAAACCGCTCTGCGGGTAGTTGGATTGCTTCATAAAATCATCTACCATGTAAACAAGCGAAGCGTTCCCTTTTTGCAGGTAAGAGGGCAGCAGGCCAATGACGCAGTAATTTTTTATGTCTCCATAAAAAAGCTGGAATGTTTGTTGAAAACTCTCTTCATACAATGACAGGTCCTTCACCCGGTGCTCGCTGTTCACCTGCCCGCTGGTGCCGCTGCTTTCAAAAATATGGGCGGGTATAAAATTCGTAGTTACAATTTCTTTTGTTTTAAAAAACTGGATGGGCAGAAAAGGTATTTGCTCCAGTTTGGTTACATCGGAGGGTAGAACGTGCAGACTTTTGCAAAAGCGTTGGTAAACTTCGTTGTGCTGGTATTGAAAATTAAAAACTTCCAGTGCCATTAACTCAAAGCCCTGCTCTTGCACCATAAAAATCTTCGATTCTATATCCTGCCCGGTCATATTCATGCTTGCTGCAAAATTGGGAAAAAAAAGTTAATTTCAAGGAGCAGTCGTCAGCCTCTTGTAAAAAGGTTATCCAGGCACCCATAATGTGAAAAGCGTTCTGTAAATTTGAACACAATTAATATATATGAGAAACATTTTATTATTTGCTTTCCTGTTGCTCGCTTTCACTGCCTGCAAAAAAGATAAATTCTCAACCGAACCCCAGATTAAGTTTGAGTCCGTAAATCCGAATGTGGCCAGCATACAAATAGGCAGCAGAATACCGGAGATCACTTTTAGCATAACAGATAAGGAAGGTGATATAGGTCAGAAGCCAGGGGTGGATACCGCATTCATCTATCTTAAAAACAACCTTACCGGCAAATCCGATTCGTTGCCTTTTCCTGACCTGGCTGCAGCAGGTAAAACAAATTTCAAAGCAGATGTTGCTGTGTCTATTGCCAAAGTGCTGGAATGTAAATCCCTGCCAAGCGGAGCACTCCATGTAGATACCCTATACTTTGATGTGTATGTAAGAGATTTTGAAAGAAATAAAAGCAATGTAATTACTACCGGGGCGCCTATTTTCTTTACTTGCAGGTAATGGGGTGGCTCAGGTTCATCTTATCACATTCTATTTTTGCTTCGCTTTGTGCAGTAGCACTTTGTTACCAAACATTTACTTTGTTGCATATTGAACCTGGTTGGGCATTGTATGCATTTGTCTTTTTCTCTACTCTTAGCAGTTATAATTTTTACTGGTTTCTTAGTAAGTACAGTTTTGGTAAAAAGTTGCCGTTGAAATTGTTTTTGCAAACGAACCGGGTATACATTCTACTTTTTACAGCGGCCAGTCTCGGCATGTTGTACTGCCTTTTTTTTATACCACATATTAAGGTTCACGTAGCCATCGCCATTGCACTTACCCTGGCCTATACTATGCCTTTGTGGCCTTTTGGCTGGGCCAAATATTTAAGAAGGGCAGGCATATTAAAAACCATCTTACTGGCTTTTACCTGGGCCTATGTAACGGTCATTATTCCTGCGGCGCCGGTGCTGGCAACAGCAACTGCGCCGGTGCTTAGCCTTATGGTGGCCCGCTTTTGTTTTGTGGGCATGCTCTGTGTTATTTTCGACCGGCGAGACATTAAGTTAGATGAAGCCCATGCCATTCACAGCATAGCTACAGACCTTAGCAAGCCAACGCTGACCAAGCTAATGCTGCTGGCTTTTATGATTTACATGGCTGCCGGCTTGCTCGTGCGCTATCATTTTTCTGACTCCTACCAGTTCGCAGCCTTTATAGTGACCGGCCTTGTGGTGGGCTGGGTATACCTTTTATCGCTACAACCGAGAGGCTATTTGTTTTATTATTTTGTGGTAGATGGGCTCATGATATTTTCGGCTGCCGCTACATTTATAGCTACCCTTTTTTAATGTTGCAGTGCAATTTAAAATTATACGATCTCCTCAATTCTTTTGCTCACTACCCGCTGGCTATTGCCGCCTACAATTTCCTTTTATTCTCATTGCTACATTAATTACTTTTGCAGTAGAAAAAATAACTCAATGGCCAAAGCAACAAAACGGAAGTCAATTATTACCGAAGAGTCTTATCAGTTTTTAAAAGCATATGTAAACAACGCTTCTCCCACGGGCTTTGAAACCAGCGGCCAAAAGCTATGGATGAAATTCCTGGAGCCTTATGTAGATGAGTTTTTTACCGATCCTTATGGCACGGCAGTAGGAGTGATCAATCCGAAAGCTCCCTTTAAAGTGGTGATTGAAGCGCATGCAGATGAAATAAGCTGGTTTGTGAATTATATTAATCCCGAAGGCCTGATTTATCTTAAACGAAACGGTGGGGTAGATCACCAGATTGCACCGAGCATGCGGGTAAACATAAATGGCAAAAAAGGAATTGTAAAAGCAGTTTTTGGCTGGCCAGCCATTCATACACGTTTGAACTCAGGCGATAATAAAGAAACAGCTCCCAAAGTGGAGAACCTTTTCCTTGACTGTGGCGCACGCAACAAGAAAGAAGTAGAAGACCTGGGAATTCATATTGGGGCAGTAGCCACCTACGAGGATGGCTACGATGAACTGGCCCACGACTTTTTAATTGCCCGTGCTTTCGACAATCGCATTGGTGGTTTTATGATAGCAGAAGTAGCCAGGCTGTTGAAGGAAAATAAGAAAAAATTGCCTTTTGGTTTATACATCGTGAACGCAGTGCAGGAAGAAATTGGTTTGCGTGGCGCAGAAATGATTGCCCGCAGAATAAAGCCAGATGTAGCCATCATAACTGATGTAACGCATGATAGCAGCACGCCGATGATTAATAAAATTATTGAAGGCGAATGCATGAGTGGTAAAGGTCCTTCACTTTGCTACGGCCCGGCGGTGCACAACAAGTTGCTCGATTTTGTTTTGAAAACAGCCGATAAGGCCAACATACCTTACCAGCTTAGAACAACCAGCCGCAGCACCGGTACCGACACCGAATCTTTTGCTTATGCCAATGATGGTTGTCCTTCAGTACTCATTTCTATACCCTTGCGCTATATGCACACTACTGTAGAAATGTTGCACAAAGATGATATTGAAAATACCGTTAAGCTCATGTACGAAACCTTGTTAACCCTTACACCCAAAACCAACCTGAGTTATTTTTCTTAACAGCATGATTGCGGGCATCAAACCAGGCCTGCATCAA
>JBBSJJ010000092.1:0-14880 GCA_038257335.1 Chitinophagales bacterium
AATTGAACTTAAAAGAAACCATCTTAAAGGAACATTCCAAAACGCAGCGCAACGAAGTGGTAAACTGGGTAGGCAGCTCTCAGCGGCGCTTTGACGAAGTCGTTGATTTGATGCTTGGCAATGATCGGGTACTGGCCCAACGAGCGGCCTGGGCGGTTAGTTATTGTGTAGAAGCCCATCCTTTGCTTATTCAAAAACAGCTGGGAAGATTGATAGATAATTTAAACAATCCGGATGCTCATGATGCAGTGCTACGAAATAGCGTAAGGATGTTAGAAAGCCTGGCAATTCCTGAAAAATACCACGGAACATTGATGGATGGTTGCTTCCTTTTTTTGGCATCACCTACAGCCGCTATTGCCATCAAAGCCTTTAGCATGGGCATCTTATGCAGGCTGGCTCAAACCTACCCCGAAATAATACCTGAAATAAAATTACTAATGGCAGACCAGCTACCGAATGCTTCTGCCGGTTTTAAAAGCAGGAGTAAAATGGTGCTGAAACAGTTGGACAGCTACTGATCGTCTACTTATCCTTTGGCAGCAATGCAAACTTTATGCTGACAGTTGTCCTTAACTTTTGTCTTTGTAAAATTCTTTGAAAATGAGTCGCAGGTTTTGATCTCTTGTAAAATAATTGGTAAGCCAGTTTACAAAAACGAAGAACCTGTTTTTTACCCCGAGTATCAACATCAGGTGCAAACTCATCCAGATAAACCAGGCCAGGATTCCCCCAAAATGGAGTTTGGGTTTGGGTACATCTACCACTGCAAGGTTGCGCCCCACGGTGGCCATAGCGCCCTTATCCTTGTATTCAAAATCGAGCAGATGTTTGCTGCCGCTTTTCATTTCTATTCTCTTAAGATTGTTTACCAGCATATCTGCCTGCTGTATGGCTGCCGGTGCTACCTGCGGGTGCCCGTTAGGGTATGCGGCTTCCTCTACGAGGGCAACATCACCAATGGCAAATATGTTTTCGAAACCCAGCACTTTACATTGCCGGTCAGTTTTAATCCGATTGCCTCTTGCTACCAAATCCTGGTTAATACCGGCAGGCACATTTCCTTTAATACCAGCAGCCCAGATAACCGTGCCAGACTCTATGGTGCTGCCGTCCTTCATTACGGCGGTTTTACCGTCATAATCTGTCATGATCGTATTAGTCAAAACGGTTACGCCTAGCCGCTCCAGGTATCGCTGCGATTGTTCGCTGCTTTTCTCACTCATCGTCCCCAGGGTTTTACCGGTACCTTCCAGTAAATAGATATTCATT
Source organism: Chitinophagales bacterium (assembly GCA_038257335.1). Classification (GTDB taxonomy): domain Bacteria; phylum Bacteroidota; class Bacteroidia; order Chitinophagales; family Chitinophagaceae; genus Ferruginibacter. Next base: position 1,273 of record JBBSJJ010000092.1, read on the forward strand.
TTTGTAAAGTCCAGGTCGGGGTAATCTTTTGGCAACACAAAGCGTTTCATATCTGCCAAAGCCCCGCTCAGTTCCACACCTGTTGGCCCGCCGCCTACCACCACAATATTCATCAGCCGTTTTAGTTGTAAAGGGTCGGTGGTAGAAACGGCATCTTCAAAATTGTGCAAAATTCTGTGGCGCAATTGCAAAGCTTCCGTAGTACTCTTCATGGGAAAAGCATGTGCTTCCATGTTGCTGTTTCCAAAAAAATTAGTATCGGCTCCGGTGGCAATAACCAGGTAATCATATTCAAAATCTCCGATGCTGGTGGTCACTGTCTGCCCCTCTGTGTCTATCTGCAACACATCGGCCATGCGGATGCTTACATTTTTGCTGCTATGAAAAACTTTGCGAAGGGGAAAGGAAATGTTGCTTGCGTCTAAGCTGGCAGTGGCTACCTGGTAAAACAACGGCTGAAACTGGTGGTAGTTAAAACGATCTATTAAAGTGATTTCAAAACCTGTTTGGTTGCTTAGTTCCCTGGCAAGGCGGAGTCCGCCGAAACCTGCGCCTATGATGAGTAGTTTCATACGAGTTATTTAGAGTGCAAAAATACTAAACTTTCAGTAATTACTGAAAGTTTATAAAGTTAAATAGCTTGTCCTGAAAATAATTGGAGCCTTCATTAATACAGCATCCTCACCTTAATCGTCTCTTTTACACCTCTCAACAATTCAATGGCATTTTTACTCAGGCTCTTATCTACATCTAATACCACGTAACCTATGCTGTCATTGGTTTTTAGATACTGTGCTAAAATATTAATGTTGTTTTCGCTCAGCAGCGTATTAATCTGGCTCAGTACTCCCGGTACGTTGTTGTGAATATGTAAAATGCGGTGTGCTCCTTCCTGGGCGGGCAAGGCCAGCGGCGGAATACTATGGGAGCCTGTGCTGATGCCCTTTTCCAGGTAATTAAAAAGTTTGGCGCTCACATCTTGCCCTATATTACTTTGTGCTTCCTGTGTGCTGCCACCAATATGTGGTGTGAGCAATACGTTGGGTAAACCCTGCAAAACAGATTTGAACGCATCACCATTTTTTTCGGGCTCCTGCGGAAATACATCAATGGCGGCTCCGCCCAAATGTCCACTTGCTATTGCCTTGCTAAGTGCATTAAGATCTACCACTTCTCCCCTTGCATAGTTGAGAAGAATGGCACCTTGCTTAAAATGTTGCAGGTTGTTTCTGTTGATCAGGTTTTTTGTGGAGGACAGCTCTGGCACATGCAAGGTTACCACATCTGACTGCTGGAACAATTCTTTTAAATTCTTACTATCGTTGGCATTGCCCAGGGGCAATTTGGTTTCTGTATCAAAAAAGAGCACTTTCATACCAAGGGCCTCGGCCAACACACTTACCTGGCTGCCAATATTGCCATAACCAATAATACCCATTGTTTTACCACGCAGCTCATGCGACCCTGTGGCATCCTTCATCCAGGCTCCCTGGTGAGCGGCAATATTTTTATCTAAGATTTTACGCACCAATAAAATAGAGGCACCAATTACCAACTCTGCTACGCTGCGGGTATTGCTATAAGGTGCATTAAAAACTGCCACCCCCTGTGCGGTAGCTGCTGCAAGGTTTACCTGGTTTACACCAATACAAAAACAACCTATCGCCTGGAGCTTGGTAGCAGCTGCCAGTACATTCTCAGTAACCTGCGTCTTACTCCTTATACCGAGTATGTGCACGTTCTTAATTTCTTTTATTAATTCGGCTTCGCTAATGGCACCGGTCTTTCTTTTTACATTCACATAGCCTGAATCAATAAACTGTTTCATGGCCAGGTCACTAATATTCTCTAAAAAAAGTATATTTATTTTCTCCTTTGGGTAACTGGTAGTTTTTTTCTCTGGCATGATTATATGTGTGTATTTTGCACAAATATATTCTATTCAAGGTTTAATATTTTATGATTCCAACTTCCGAGCTTTCAACTATGCCGCAGATCTTTAGCGCAAAATTCTATTTTATACAAGGTTATACTGTTCTTCTTTTTTTAATGTTGGGCCTATATGGTTGCAATGCGTCGGAAAAAAACGACCCCGCAAAGGCAGCGCCTGTGGCTGGTTTGATACTTCCGCCGGCTACTTTCATGAGCGAAGCAGAAAAGAATTCTCTTGAGCAGGTATGCCAGCACTGGTACGACAGCGTTTTAAAAAATGGTCCTTTCAACGGAGGTATGCTGGTAGCCAAAGGGGGCAATATTATTTTTGAGGTCTACAAGGGAACCCGCAACTTGAAAGCTACAGACAGCATTGATGCACAAACTCCTTTTCACATTGCATCTGTCTCCAAGACCTTTACAGCAATGGCAATCTTAAAATTGGTGGAGCAGGGTAAAGTGCAACTGACTGATGAGTTTAGTAAATACTTTCCCCATTTCAATTATCCTGGTGTTACTGTGCAAACCTTATTAAATCATAGAAGTGGATTGCCCAACTACCTGTACTTTATGGAAGACCTGGGGTGGCCTGACACCGTTGTTATAAAGAACAGCGATATTTTGAATTCCCTCGTAAATCGCAAGGCTGAGTTGTTGAACATTGGTACACCGGACACCCGCTTCAATTATTGTAACACCAACTTTGCCCTACTGGCTTTGTTGATAGAAAAAGTTTCAGGGCTTACCTACCCCCGCTTTATGGAAGAAACATTTTTTGTACCGCTCGGCATGAAAGAAAGCTTTGTGTATACCCCGGCAGACAACAAAAGGGTTACGCCAAATTTTGACTGGCGTGGACAGGCCATTTCTAACAACTATTTAGATGAAGTGTATGGCGACAAAAATATTTACAGTACGCCCCGTAATTTGCTCACCTGGCACAGAGCACTCAATAGTAATATTATCTTCAAACCAGCTACACTTGTAACCGCTTATGAGCCTTACAGCAATGAAAGGCCAGGCATCAAAAACTACGGCCTTGGCTGGAGGATGAACATTTACCCCAACGGAAAAAAAGTGATATTTCACAACGGTTGGTGGCATGGCAACAATGCGGCCTTTGTGCGTTTGCTGGACGAAGACGTTACCATTATAGCCATGGGCAACCGTTTTAACCGGAACATTTACAAAGTCTACAAGTTGGTCAACAGCTTTGGCAACTACTTTCAAACTGTGGAAATAGGAGATTAATTCCCGCATATCCCCTCTCTTTAATCAGTATGATTCTGCGTTTTTGCAGGTTTTCAACATTTATGTGCAATACTTCTGCAAAAAAATTGCAGGTTTTTGCATTTTTTAACTTTACTTTAGTGATTCATAAAGTTGTCAAATGCTAAAAAGAGAAAGGCAAGCCTATATTTTGCACCAGGTAAATTTGCACAATAAAGTATTGTCTAATTTGCTGAGTTCAGAAATGGAAGTGTCTGAAGATACCATCCGAAGAGACTTACACGAACTTTCCGAGATCGGCAAGCTCATCAAAGTACACGGTGGTGCGCTTTCACCGTCCTTCAACAAACTAGCCTTTCCGTTAAACAATGTTTACGCACTCAACAACAAAAGAATTATTGCTAAAAAGGCTGCCGCACTTATTAAAGATGGCATGTTTGTATTAACCGGTGGAGGCACCACCATTATAGAATTGGCAAGGGCACTGCCTCCTACCCTTGCGGCTACATTTGTCTCTGGAAGCATCCCGGCAATTGTAGAGTACATGAACCATCCCACCATTGAGGTAATTGTATTGGGAGACAAGGTATCAAAAGTTTCAAAAATTACTGTGGGGGCCGATGCCCTGTCACGCATAAAAAATATTAAGGCCGACATCTGTTTTTTGGGAATCAATGCCATAGATATGGAACAGGGCATTACAGATAACGACTGGGATGTGGTACAGTTGAAGCAACAAATGATTATTTCATCACAGAAAATTGTATGCCTTACTATTTCAGAAAAAATTAATACCATGCAGCCTATTCATGTTTGCGATGTCAATAAAATAGATATCCTTATAACCGAATTGCCGGCCAATGATCCCCTGCTGCAACCATACATAAATGCAGGGATTACCGTGCTGTAAATTTGGATCCAATATTTTAACCAACAAATCGATTGCTATTTAAAAATTTAAACAAACAAAAAACAGACATTATGAGAAAAATTCTGCTATTAATGCTTTTCATGAGCAGCCTGCTCCTTGTCAGCAGGCCGGCACATGCACAGCAAAAAGTGGTAACCGGTACCGTCATTGGGGATGACGACAACAGCCCTTTACAGGATGTAACCGTTACTATTAAAGGCACCAGGGTAGCCACTAAAACCAACCAGGCTGGTTATTATAGCCTTAATGTAAACGAAGGCCAGGTACTGGCTTTTACCTTTATAGATTATGTGCGCCAGGAAATAACAGTGGGAAACAGCAACCTGGTGAACGTACGTTTGGTGCAGCTGCAAAAACAACTTGGAGAGGTAGTAGTAACAGCTTACGGTATTCAGAAAAACAAAAAGGATCTAACTTACCAGGTTACCGTTGTTGAAGGCGAGGACATTGCTCAAACAAAGCGGGAAAATTTTATCACCTCACTGGCGGGAAGAATTCCCGGAGCTACCGTAACTGCCACTACGGGTATGCCGGGTGCTTCTGCAAGTATTGTGCTTCGTGGCCCTACTTCAATAGACGGTAATAATCAACCTCTATTTGTAGTAGATGGTTTAATCATTGATAACAGTTCGTTTGAAATGCAGGACAGGTTACCTGCCACCGGCGGATTAAACCTCGCAAATCGTAGCAACGATTTTGGTAACCGGGCAATGGATATTAACCCGGAAGACATAGAAAATCTGACTGTATTAAAAGGACCTGAAGCCACGGCTTTGTATGGTTCAGACGGCGCAAATGGTGCTATCGTTATTACTACAAAAAAGGGAAAAAAAGGCCGGGCAAATGTTTCATACAATGCAAGTTTCAGATGGGAAAAAGTGTACCGTTTGCCAGAAATTCAAACTGTGTACGATCAGGGAATTGGCGGATTGACGAGTGCCACCAGCAGATCTTTTTTTGGACAGAAAATTCCTGCTGACTCTGCCATTTTCGACAATATTGGTAATTTCTTCAGGGTAGGAAAAAGTCAGCAGCACAACGTGTCGGTAGATGGTGGTAGCGATGTGGGTACTTACCGGTTTACTGCCAGTTATATCAACCAGGAAGGTGTGGTTCCTAAAACGGGTTTTGAACGATATAATTTCAGGTTGAACACTACTTTTAAAGTTAGCCCTAAAGTTAATATCAGCAATTCCTTTGCTTACGTTAACTCCCGCACAGATAAAGCTTCTAAGGGATCAGGCGGTTTTTTACTGAGTATGCTTACATGGCCGGTAGACGATGATATGTCGAAATATGTAACAGAGACCGGGAACAGAAGAGCCCTGAGAGGCGACCCATTGGGGGGTGCGGAAGATGACAATCCTTTTTGGGATGTAAATAAAAATGTAAACTTTGATGTTAATGACAGAATAACCGGCAACGTAACGCTGAGTTACGATCCTGCCAAATGGCTAAACTTTACTGCCATTCAAGGGGTAGATTTTTTTACCACAAAAGGAACCTGGTTCTTACACCCTCAAAGTAACTTTGCAAGAACTGTAGGTGGTTCATTATCTCAATGGAACGAAAACCAACGCCTGATTAATGGTGTTTACAGGGCCTCTGTGAAAAAGAAACTTGGTAAGGTTAGCAACACCCTCATTGCAGGTGTAACCTTTGACAGCAGGAAGTACGAAATTAATTCTATAAAAGGTGAACGTTTTTTTGACCCCACTTTTATTAGTATCAACAACACAGATCCTCTTACTGTAGCCTCTATAACTACCAACTCCAGTTGGAACAGGGCGGGTGCTTTATTGTCTTATAACGGTAATTACAATAACTGGTTTAATTTCTCAGCTTCGGGCAGAATGGATTTTTCCAGCCGGCTGGTAGATCCTGTACAATATAGCTTGTCTGATGCTACTTATGCTTATTGGTCTGTAGGGGCCAACGTGATTCTTACTGACTTAATTAAAAATCTTCCTTCGTCTGTAAAATTTGCAAAACTCAGAATTAATTATGCCACAACGGGCAGAGATCCAAGTGCACCTTATGTAAAAGGAAACCGCTTTAGCCAATCTACTTTTACAGGAGGTGGTTTTACTCCCTTTGTTACGCAAGGAAATCCTTCCTTACAGCCAGAGTTCAGCCAGCAATTTGAAACGGGTTTTGAAATAAAAATGTTTCAAAACAGGTTGGGTTTAGATGTAGCTTACTATGATAATAAAACAAAAGACCAATTAATTAATCCACGCATTTCCTACGCATCGGGAGCTATATTGCAATGGATTAATGGTGGCACAGTGCAAAACAAAGGTTTAGAATTTCAACTGACCGGTAATCCCGTAAAACGTACAAATTTTATTTGGGATGTTACTGTAAACTTTGGAACTAACAGGAATAAAATTGTTGAAATGCCAGCCGGCCTTCCGCAGTTTTATAACTCTGATACCTGGGTGGCAAATGTGAGAAACATTGCCGTGCAAGGTGGTAATATATTTCAACTGGCAGCCAACCGTTTTGACCGCAATTCAAATGGAGACCTGGTGATTTCTCAAACAACAGGTTTACCCATCCGGGTATTTGACTATAGGGTGGTTGCAGACAGGCAGCCAGATTTTAATATAGGCCTGATTAATTCATTTACCATCATGAAGAATATCTCCCTATCCTTTAATCTTGATATAAGGAAAGGCGGTGATGTATATAATGGAACGGAGGAATTCTTATACACCAGGGGAATGAGTACAAGAACCCTGGACAGGGAAACTCCCAGGGTTATAAAAGGTGTATTAAACGATGGTTTACAAAACACCAGCAACCCCACTCCTAACAATATTTTAATTACTCCGTTCTTCAGATCTGATTATTACAGCCTGGGAACCATTGCAGAAGATTTTATAGAAAAAGATGTTGACTGGGTAAGGATGAGAGACCTTAGCCTTACTTACAATTTTCCGTCAAAGTTTATAAAGCAGCAAAAAATAATCAAGGGTGCTTCTTTGACTTTTACCGGAACTGACTTGTTTATTATAACCAATTATTCCGGCGCAGACCCTTCAGCAAATGCTAACAACACTTCTTCGAGAGGTGGTATTGGAGGCGTGGGAATGGACCTTGGAAATCTTGCAACACCCAGGGGTTTAATAATTGCATTTCGCTTACAATTCTAATTTTAAAAAAAATTTATGAAATACAGTAAAATAATTTTTAGCCTGCTGCTTTTAGGCATAGTGTCTGGAGGCTGTAAAAAATACCTGGATGTAAATGATGATCCAGCCAGTCCGCAAACGCCAACGCTGGCTTCACTATTTCCGCCAGTAACTGCAGTAATGTCCAGAACAATGGGTTTTGACGGTAGATTTTCCGGAGCATACATTCAAAACTGGAGCAGTACCGCTGCTGGGGAGAACTATGATGTGCACGGTGGCAATCCCGGAGGATCGGGTGCCAACCAGGCATGGAGAGACTTTTACCAGGTGCAGGGCCCCGCTATAAATTTGATTGTGCGTCAGGGGATTTTAGAACAACAATGGGATTATGTAGGTGCGGCACTTGCCATAAGAGCATGGGGATTGCAAAACGCCACAGATTATTTTGGAGAAATGCCCTATTACCAGGCATGGGAGGCCAACAGGGTGTTTTTTAAATACGAAGACCAACCCACATTGTATAAAATTGTAGATTCAATTAGCAGGTTAGCCATTAGTTACCTGGATAGAGCGGATGGAAAAGTAAGTCAACCCGTAATGTCAAGGGGAGATCAGGTATATGGTGGAGACCGTACAAAATGGAAAAAATTTGTGTATGGAATACTTGCCCGCAACTGGCACCACCAAACCAACAAACCAGAATACAATGCGGATTCTGTGATTTCGTATGTAAACAAAAGTTTTACAAGTAATGCTGATAACTTCCTGGTAGTTCATAGTGCTACCAGGAACGACGACACCAATCCCTGGGGTCCGGCTCGTGACAACTTATCCCCGAGAAGGCAAAGCAGGTTTACGGTGCAACTTTTGGACGGCACTACTTTGCTTGGTAGTTCAACACCAAACACAAACCGTGACCCAAGGTTAGGCAGAATGCTATCTGCAAGCCCAGACACGACTACCATTACCACCAATATGCCCACCTTAAATGGCGGTTACAGGTTTCTGATTCCTGCATCGGGTTATACCATACCACTTAATCAAAGCACGCCTGCATTTAGGCAAGCACCCAGTACCTTATATGGCGATAGTATCATTATTAATTCCGCCGGCGGTAATTTTTCTGCCAGGGTAGGAAAATATTTGTTTCAGAGTGATGCCAAATTCCCGATGATGACCTACTTTGAACTTCAGTTTATAAAAGCGGAAGCAGCCTATAGAAAAGGAGAGTTAGCAACCGCATTGGATGCCTACAAACTTGGCATCGCCGCTCATTTCGATTTTGTAAACAGCAATAACACTTCTGCAAACGGTGTTACACAGATTACAGCAACTGAAAAAAATAATTACCTGGCAAGCGCAGCAGTGAAACAAACACCCGCAGAACTAACACTCACTGATATCATGCTGCAAAAGTACATTGGCGATTTTGGCTGGAATTTTACAGAAAGCTGGACAGATATGAGACGCTATCATTATTTTGATCTTGATCCCGTTACTTCGTTACCGGTTTACAAGGGCTATCAGATACCGCTTTATTCCAGCAATAACCTTGGGCCAAAACCAGCCTACAGGTTCCGGCCAACCAACTTTTCTGAATTTGATTGGAACATAGATGAATTGCGCAGAATCGGTGCTTTAAACCAGGATTATCATACTTACGAAATGTGGTTTAGTCAACCTTAAAACTTTTATACCATGATGTTAAATAAATATAAATTTCCGCTGTTGGCTGCAATAGCTGCTGTGATGCTGCTGGCCGCCTGCGAAAAAAATACGCTCAGGACCTCAGAAACTTTTTTAGCTGAAGACAAAGCTTATACAAAGTTCTATTTTCTATCACCCGGTACTCCTGCGGTGATGATTAAAGTAAATGATATCAAAATTAATGGATCTAATACCTCAGGTTCAGCAGGTGTTTTTCCTTCTAATGTACTGTTTCCCGATTACGCGGCTACAGTGCCCGGCGGAAGTATAAAAATGTCTCTGGCCAACACGGGAACCAGCAACGATTCTGTAGTCATATTTACAGGGCCGTTGCCTACGGTTGCTAAAAAGTTCTATTCTGTTACTTTGGCCGATACCGGGGTAGATAGAACCTTGTTTACTATAGAAGATACTCCTCAAAGCTTGCCCGATAGTGGATTTTATAAAATCCGCTTCATCAACGCACTAGGCAAATCACCCAATATTTCTATTATTCGTATAGACAGTGCCTCCCCCGCTTCGGTAAGCAGGGATACCATTATCAGGAATGTTGCCTTTAAATCGGCAAGTGCTTACGTAACTGTGCCTATAAGCGCCACCAGGGCCTTTTACAGGTATCGCATGATTGTTACTGCTACTGGCCAGCCCATCGGCAATAACCTTGTTCCTACCCAGGGTACCCCTATCAACCAGCGGTATGTAACCTTGTATGGTGGTGGGTTTGCAAACGGTACCGTAGCGCCATTTCTTCCTGCGCTTTACCCCCTTGTTTATAACAAATAAATTATTAAGTAATGATCATATTTAAAAAACTTAGCCTCGCTGTGGTTGCATTTATTACGGCAGGCATCTTATTATCTTCCTGCGATAAAGAGGATACGGTAGCTACCGCTCCTACACTAGAAAGCTTTTTAAGCAATAATGCTGAGCTCAGTATTTTTAATGCCGCAGTTAACAAAGCAGGTCTTAAAACATTTAAAGAAGGTGGCGGCCCTTTTACCTGGTTTGCGCCCAACAATGCTGCCTTTGCCAGTGCAGGAATTACCCTGGACAGCATAGGTAAAATGACAGAAGGTGCTGCAAACTACTTAGTAACGTATCACCTGGTAAATGCCAGGTTTGCATCCAGGGACATGATTGCTCAAAATAGTTTCCCCCGTACAACACAGCAGGGCACCAGTGTTTATATCGGCAGAAATGGCAATGACTTTTTTGTAAATGGCAGCAAAATAGTTTCTGCTGACCAGGAAGTAGCCAATGGCCTCGTTCACATCATTAACCGGGTGAATACCCCGCCCCAGTTAATTGGTAATCTGCAGAATATTCTTAATAGAACCGGCCAGCACACTTTATTTATTGCAGCCCTAACAAAAGCTAATAGATGGACACAACTATCATCTGCTTCAGTATTTACTGTGTTAGCTCCTACTGATGCGGCTATGACCAACGCAGGCCTCACCAGCACAGCTATTGCAGCAGCTACAGTAGGAAAAGTGGATTCTATCGTACGCTATCATTACTTTAATAGTTTAAGACTTTTTTCTAATGATTTTGGAACCAAACAAACCCCGCAAACGGCATTGGGCTCCGGAAGAACCATCACTTCTCTTGAAAATGGAGCAAAACTAAAAGGCAAAACAAATGTTACCCCTGCCAATGTTGTAAAAACAGACTTGCTCGGCACAAACGGAGTAGTACATATTATAGATGGAGTGTTGAATTTTTAAATTTAAAATTATTTGACGTTAAAAATAGGCTGCCTTTTTTATGAGGCAGCCTATTTTAATGTTAACCTGGCTTATGATACCTCTTGACTTAGAATCTGGCTAAGGCGTTTTACTACGGCGAAATATCGCATGGTAATTTCGTTCGTTTTACCCTTCACTATGCAGCATCACAGGCCCTGTTAGCTTTTTTTAACCCACCCCAAAACTATTTATGAAAATTGCCATTACCCTTTGCTTATTTTTTATTTCAACTTGCTGTTTTAGCCAGTCACTGGAAGAAAAGCTGGTTGCTTCCCTGGATTCTTTTTCTACCTACAACCCACAGGAAAAAAGCTACCTGCAAACTGACAGATCCAATTTATTGTCTGGGGAAACCATTTGGTTTAAAGCCTACGTAACGCTTTATGACAAACCTAGCACACTAAGCAAAATAGTGTATGTAACACTTAGCAATGAGATGGGAATGGTGTTGCAAAAAAAACAATTAAAGCTGGTAAATGGCAGTGCAGCGGGCGAACTGGAACTACCTGCCGATTTAACAGCAGGCAATTACAGATTGCATGCATTCACCCTGTGGATGATGAATTTTCCCGACTTCATTTATGCTAAAAACATTACCGTTTATGATGCAAAGCCCATTAAGACTAAAAAGCCTGCTGTAATGGCTGATAATGTAAAACTGCATTTTTTTCCAGAAGGAGGACAAATGATAGCAGGATTGCCATGCAAACTGGCATTCAAATGCATAGACCAATTAAACCGGCCGGTAAATATCAGTGGCACCATTAAGGACAGCAAAGGAAATACATCTGCTGTTTTTTCATCCATCCATAACGGAATGGGTATAGTAAGTTTTACGCCAGAGCCCGGTGAAACTTATGCTGCCATTATAAATGAAAATTTACCTGCCAAAAATTTTAAGCTGCCGGTTGTTTTGCAAGAAGGTATTACACTTACGGCAAACAACAGTACCGCCTCTAAAATTTTTGTAAAACTAGAAAGAGGCGAAACCAATAAAGACCGCTTTAATAATCTGCTGCTGGTGGCCCGGCAAAATTACCAGGTGGTCTATATGGCCAAAATTAATTTTGATGAAGGACAGGATGCTGTAGCCATTAATAAAAAAAATCTGCCGGCAGGGATACTGCAAGTCACCGTTTTTAGCAGCGAAGGTATTCCCCTTGCAGGCCGGTCTGTTTTTGTTAGTAATTATAGTGAACCTGCAATAGCCTCTACTGCAATCAACAATACTAAAAGGGCTAAAAATACACTCTCCCTCAGCCTTGACGCCTACGATCATCCTGATATGGCGGTCTCTGTTTTAAATGTAGAAGCAGCCGATACCTTATCGGAACAAACTATTTTATCGGGCTTGCTTTTATCATCGGATATCAAAGGATATATTCACCAGCCTGCAGTTTATTTTAAAGATAAAAACAGTCATACCCTGCAGCTCCTTGATATTTTAATGATGGTGCATGGCTTTAGCCGGTATAGTTGGACAGATGTTATGGCAGTAAAATTTCCTATGCTTCAATACCCATTTGAAACTAGTATGAGCATTACCGGTAAAGTGTTGCAGGCAAATGGCAAGTCTGCACTCAATGCAGGAAAAATGAATCTCATCATTAAAGGAGAAGATTCTACCAGTATACTTTCTGAAGCCAGGCTAAATGCGCAGTCAGATTTTATAGTAAGTGATATAGACTTTAAAAAAGAAGCCACTGTGTACTACCAGGGCAACAGCCAGAAGAATGCAAATGCATTGGTATCGGTTAAAATGAATGCCGCCTTTATTGACAGCTTACAGCGGTTAAGTTTTTTTACCGGCAATAATGTTGTAAAAGACAGCTCGATGCTTCCTCCATATATTCAGTCAGTGATCAGGGATAAATACAACAAAGAGGAGGAAGCAAAAACTACATTATTAGAGGAAGTGAAACTGACAGCCATAAAAATATCTGCCACAGATTCTGTATCCCGGCTGTATGCCACTCCAATTTTTGAGCAAAGCGATCAAACGCTGATAATGGATGCTGGTCACTATTTTGATATTTGGCAATACCTGCAGCGTATGGTACCCGGCATTGGTATAAATAAAACCGATTCTGGCCCGGAGGTAAATTTTATCCGCTATGAAGGCGCAAGTTTTTTTTCTGATGATGCACCCAATAGCGCTGTACAGTTTTTTTTAAATGAAGTGCCCATTTCCACTGATATTGTAGCTACCGTAAATCCCGAGGATATTGGTATCATAAAAGTATTTAAAGGTGTATTAGCATTTGGTCTTGGTGCAGACCGGGGTGCAATAGCCATCTACACAAAAAAAGGTATTTCCACCAGGGACTGGAGAGACAAAGGTTTTGATTTTGTAAAGAAAATGGGCTATGCCGTAACCAGGGAATTCTATGCAATGGATTATTCCATCTTAAACCCGGAAAGTAGTTTTTCCGACCATCGCCCTACACTTTATTGGAACCCTTCAGTGCCAATAGTAAATGGAAAAGCCATCATTGAATTTTACAATGATGATGTAAGCAAAAAATCTAAGCTGGTGCTGGAAGGGATAGATAAAAAAGGCCAGCTGATTTATATTGAAAAAGTATTGGAGTGATTTTAAATTTTATCCAAAAAACAAGTAACACAACAAGATAGAAGTAATAATACCTATCAGATCTGCAAACAGCATAGCGCCCACAGCATAACGGGTATTCTTAACCGACACAGAGCCAAAGTAAACTGCTATCACGTAAAAGGTAGTATCACTGCTGCCTTGCAATATACAGGCAAGTCTTCCTGCAAATGAATCTGCCCCGTAGGTCTTCATCGTATCCAGCATCATACCCCTGGCCCCGCTCCCACTCATGGGTTTGATGAGTGCGGTGGGAAGTCCATCTACAAAACGGGTATCGGTGCCCATAGCGGCAAACAACGTTTTTACGCC
>JBBSJJ010000093.1:0-14782 GCA_038257335.1 Chitinophagales bacterium
AGCCTTTTGTGATACTTACAAAAACAGATGTTATACTGTTAGATACCGGCCTTGGCTTTAGCAACGCCGATGGCATTTTACAGTTGCATCAAAACCTGGCAGACAACGGCATCAACCCCATGGATGTAACGAAAGTGCTGGTGAGTCACCTGCACAAAGACCACTCCGGTGGCGTGGCCAGGGAAGATAAGGTGCTGCGCAACCAAAGCATGAGTTTTTCCAACGCTACCTATTATGTAAATAAGGACGAAATGAAGTTTGCATTAGAAAAAGGGAAACCTTCTTATACCCCGGATGAATTTGCTATTTTACAACATGCAGAAAATGTAGTGTTCATAGAAGGCGATGGTAGCATTGAAAATGGAATTCGTTTTGAAACCACTGGTGCACATTCTCCTTATCACATGGTGTTCTGGATAGAGGAAGACGGAGAAGTTATTTTTTTTGGTGCAGATGTAGCACCCCAAATGCAGCAAATGAAAAGCAGGTTTATAGCTAAATACGATTATGATGGTAAAAAGGCAATGGAACTTAGAAGCCAGTGGTTTAAACAGGCACAGGAAGAGCATTGGACGATGTTATTTTACCACGACATAAAAACACCGTTTGTTTCTTTATAAAAACTATTTCAGCATAACAAAAAACCCCTGGTAGAAGGGGTTTTATATTTTACCAAAAATTGATCGTTACTGTTTAAATGGACGGCCATTTCCCTGGTTCTGCTGCCGCATTTTCTTAAGGCGTTCTACCAGTTTCTTTCTGAACTCCCCATCTTTTACAAAGAAATCGTTGGTACGTGTTGCACCTAATATTTTGGTGAAACGATCCTGGTATTTCTTTTTTATGTTGAGCACAGCCTGTTGCCTGTCTAATTCTGATGACTCCATCTTCAGGGCTTTTACTTCATTATCGAATTGCGCATGCACCGGCCAAAACTTCTGTGCATCCTCTTCTGTAAGGTTAAGTTCCCTTGTCATGTAAGCTACGTAAAGGGCTTCTACTTTTTCTTGCCTGTCATTGCCAGGCTGTGCCTGTGCGGCAAAACCGGCGAATATAACAAGTGATAATATAAATTTTTTCATTAGAGTAAATTTTAATTGTTCAAATCGAGGGTCTTCAACATTTCATCCAGGGTATTGGCATTGAGCAGGTATTCATCTGCATCGGGCAAATCTTTATCATCTACCAGAGATGCCACCAGGGATGCTTCTACATTTTGCCCTTTATTTTCAAGGAATGCAACAATGGCTGCATCCGAAATACTGTTCATCTCTTTATCAAAACTATTGGTTTCAATTATTTTGTTGGCTTCGGCCATCAGCGCTACCTGTGCATTGCCTTGAGCATCGTTGTTGTTATTCAGCATAAAAAATGCGCTGATGGCAATGATGCCTGTAACCACTGCCGCCGCCGCATATTTGAAAGCAGAAAAGCGAGGCTTCATGCTAATGACTTTGGCAGTTGTCGTAACCCTTTGTAAGATCTCTGCGGGCAAATTTTCAAAATAACCCTGAGGTACCTTGTAAATATTATGCTTACCTATCCCCGCTACCAGTTCAGAGATTTCAGTGGTTTCTTTGTTTAATTCCGTGCCGGCTCTCAATTGCTTCAGTAAGTCAGCAGACAGGTTACTAAAATATCCTTTAGGGAGGCTGTAAACATTCTGCTTGCCGATGCCAGCTACAAGGCTGGAGATGGAAGCGGTTTCAGCACTTACACTTGAATCAGAAGTTTTAATCCTTGCCAGAATTTGCGCTGGTAACGCTTCGAAATACCCGGCGGGTAAGGTATAGATATTTCTACGGCTAATACCTGCCAGCAATTCAGAAGTTACTTCCGTTTCCTGCGGCACTTCTTTTTTAATACGATTGAGAATGTTGTCGGCAAGGTTTTCGAAATAACCCTCGGGTACTGTGGGTATTGCGCCTTTCAGATGATCATCAGCGGAAGCTCTTATTAACAAAATGCCGGTAAGAGACTCGAAATAGCCATCAGGAACTGTAAAAACATTTACACGGTTGATGCCGGCTACAGCGGGACTCAATTCCCTTAATTCGTTTAATATGTTATCTCGCTGGTTCATCCGGGTATATAGACGCTGTTGGAGGTCAATAGTTTAACGGTTCAAAATATAATCCTCAATCTTTTTTACTGCATGGTGGTAGCTTGCTTTGAGCGCACCTTCACTGGTTTCCAGCACCCGGCTCATTTCTTCATAGGGCATTTCTTCAAAATACCGCAGGTTGAATACTGCTTTTTGCTTCTGCGGTAGTTGTTGAATGGCCAATTGTAGTTTCCATTCCAGTTTGTTACCGTCAAAATCCTTGTCTGCCACCAATTTATTACTGAGGTAGCCATCATCATCACTCAGCGACGAAGAGCTTCTCTTTTTTTGCTGTTCTAAAAAACTGAGACTCTCGTTGGTGGCTATGCGATAAAGCCATGTGTACAATTGGCTGTCTTCCCTAAAATTGTCGAGATTCTTCCAAACCTTTATAAACATATTTTGCAATACGTCATTGGCGTCTTCATGCTCAACAACCATGCGGCGGATATGCCAATAGAGCTTTTCCTGGTATTTTTTTATAATACGGGTGTAAGCTGCTTCTTTGCTGCCTTCATTTTTAAACTGCATCAGCAGTTCTTTGTCATCTAGGTGTTCTGCCATATAATAGTTGTAGTACAACAAATGTAAAAAAACCAATTCATAGATGGTTTTTTATTCATCGGGTTTAACTGGATGTTAAATGAAAAATGGATAACGCTTTAGAGCACAAGAGGTTTATTTCATTGCTGCAAAAATTGCCATAAAAAAACTGCATCCTTCCGGGATGCAGTTGCTATTAAAAGTGTCTTGTTTATTTTTTTCGGGTCAATACTTTTTCTGCCGCTGCCACAATATGGTTGCTATCTAAACCATATTTTACCAACAGCTCTTCGGGCCTGCCACTTTCTCCAAAAGTATCATTGGTACCAATGTACTCCATGGGGATGGGCCAGTGCTTGGCAGCCACTTGTGCAACGCTGTCGCCAAGGCCGCCAATAATATTGTGTTCTTCTGCAGTAACGGCACAACCTGTTTTTTGGATAGAGGCCTTTATAGCTTCTTCATCCAAAGGTTTGATGGTATGTATATTTATAAGATCTACGCTAATGCCTTTTTCTTCCAATATGCGTGCAGCTTCTACCGCTATCCAAACCATATGGCCGCAGGCAAAAATGCTGATGTCTTTTCCTTCATTGAGCACCTGTGCTTTACCAATCACAAAATCTTCTTCTTTGGTAAAGATCGGCCATACCGGGCGGCCAAAGCGCAGGTAGACGGGCCCTTCGTAATTGGCGATGGCTTTGGTAGCGGCTTTTGTTTGGTTGTAGTCGCAGGGCACAATAACGGTCATGCCCGGGAGCATTTTCATCAGGCCAATATCTTCCAGTATTTGGTGGGTAGCGCCATCTTCGCCCAGGGTTAAGCCCGCATGCGAAGCACATATTTTTACATTCTTATTACTGTAGGCTACACTCTGGCGAATTTGATCATACACCCTGCCCGTGCTAAAGTTGGCAAATGTGGTGGTGTAAGGAATTTTTCCACCAATGGTGAGGCCGGCTGCAATACCAATCATGTTGGCTTCTGCAATGCCGCATTGGATGAATCTTTCGGGAAATTCTTTCATAAACGGCCCCAGTTTAAGCGAGCCGGCAAGGTCTGCCGTAAGGGCTACAATGTTTTCGTTGTTGCGGGCAGCTTCCAATATGCCATCACCAAAACCACTGCGGGTGTCTTTCTTTCCGGTAACTTCTATGTCTTTAAGCATAACTGTAGTTGAATTGGGGCGCAAGATAAGAAGAAAATAAATGCCCGATTTATGATGCCTGATATCGGATTTCTGATTTAGCGTTTATGATTTTGTCCCAGCCGGGTTTTAGCAGATCTCACTTCAAACTTTTGGACCCCTCCGCTAAACCCTGCCTACCGGCCAGGCAGGCACCACGCTGAAAAGAGTTCCAATAATTTATGTGCCCAATTTTCTGTATTGACTCATAAGAATGAATGTTGTACCCAGCTTGCCAAAAACTGCTGAGACAAAAAAGGTAGCCATTGCTGTGTTAATACTGCAGAGCTTCTATTTGTTTTCTTAACGAAAGCAAATACTTATTTCTCATATTGCTTCCCTGGCCACTAAACCCTACAGACTCTTTTAAAAGAGATTGCAACCAGGTATTTACCTCATGGCAAATGTTCGCATCACCAGATTCAAGGTTGTTGAATGTATTGAACCGTAGAAAGCAGGCCTGGCTATTTTCTAAGGTTGCGAGGTAAGAGACATTACTCACTACTTCGCAATAATGCCAATCAAAGGTTGCCAAACTTTCTTTATTTTTTGTTTTGTTAATGGCATAACCTTCTACATCATGAAGCACCAGCATAAGCTGATCGCAAATCGCCTGTTTTAGTTTCTTATCTGTTACGAGGTTATTGGCAAAGGCATACCGCATTTGTTCCAGGATAATAAGGGTATCACTATTGTTCCAAATTTCGAGGCAGGGAATGTTTTGATACAGCTCATAAAGTGCATATGCGGAAGTAATGGCTTTTTTGTCTTTGTTTTTGCTGCTAAAAGTTGGCGTTGATTTAGGTCCACTTGTAGAAGATATTCGGGTGTTCCAGAAAAACAATTTAAATGCAGTTAAGTCCGGGTATTTAAATAAATGGAAAAAGGGAATATCATCCGTAGAACAACTGAGTTTTTGCAAACCATTATTCACCAACATATTTACCTGCGTATGAAGGCCTGTAAGATATTGCAGCATATCTACCTTACCGGTGTGAAAAGGAGTAAACCTAAACCGGCTCGAAGTTTTATCTGATGGAGGGTTTATTTCAAAATGGCAATTAAAAGCATTGCATATAATTTCTATTTGATGTAGTGTAAGCCCGCTGCTGCCTTTTATTTTATTATACGCCTCAGCTTTACTGATTCCCAATACTTGTGATATTTCGTTGGCAAGCAATTGCGAGGCGGGGAGCTTTGCCTTTACGCTGTCAAAAAAAGCAGTTTGTACGTTTTCCATTTTTAATTGAATCAAGACTTCAAAAATCAAGTATTTGTATAATAAATCTATACAATGATAGCCTAAAATCTACTTTAACTGGAAATATTGTTTTGGAGTTGCCTTTTGTCTGAAAAGTTATCTGCCCAAGTGTTTAAAATTAAAATAACTTCAAAAACAGCTTTAATCCCAAACAACCAGAGTACCCATGTAAAAACACCGAAACACAAAATGAAACAGAAGCCCCGCCAAACAAAAGGCAACAGAACCGATGCTGACATCAGCCACAGCATACGCAATACTATTTTTACTATTACAACTTTGCCGCCACTGTAAAACCTACAGCTATAAATTATAGGCGGTTTAAGCATTTTATTAAAGTTAAGTGTTTAATGCCCTCAAACATTTTTTATCTTAAATAAATACTAATGAAAAATATAATAGTAATTATAACGCTGATGCTGCTATGCGCAGCAGGTTGTAAAAAGGAAAAAATTGCAGAAATAGATAAACTACCAGCAGCCACCAAAACCGGCGCCAATACTTTTGGTTGCCTGGTAAATGGCAAGGCGTGGATGGCACAAACTGACTGTCAGTTCTTATGTGATGCTCCATTTAAACTTAATTATGATGCTAATGGGGGAGGGAAAGTATTCGTTTCTGCTTTATTTGAAAATATTAAAGAAAGAATGTCCTTTGCTATGGATTCGACTAATACAAATGTAGATTTTAATTATGCAATCTTCGGAAGCAGTCAGATGGGATTTACATATTCTGACGAAAAACTAACCCCCAACTGTAGTTTTTTATTTTCTACAGATTCTACGACTGCAACTTCGGGAAATGTAACTCTTACTCGTTATGATTTACAAAATCGTATCATTTCGGGTACATTCAGTTTTACGTTAATAAAACCAAGTTGTAGCCCCATTAGAATTACGGATGGACGATTCGACAAAAAACTTTAAACTCTTTTAATTTAAAAAAACCTTTTATGAAATTAATTATAACACTCATAGCATTAATATTGATGAATGTTTCTGCCTTTGCGCAAACAGGTCCTGTTCGCACAGAGCAGATTTTTATTTTTCAAAATATAGACAAAACACTAATACCTACTGGCTACTTGAATGAGTACGGGCCCGAAGTGGTCTATAAAAAATGGCTGAATGGCATATTAAGCGATAGTAATCTTGTAGCCGATATAAACCTCTTCAATTTTTTATATAACGATATTGAAAACTCCAGAATCGTTAACCCAATTGTATTACCACCTTTAGATACTGCAAGAGTTATGATAGACATTACCAGGTACGATACCTTAACCAAGCTTGTTTTTTTTAGTGCCAATTATGCCAGCCTTAGGGAAGATGCTTTGCAGCAAAATTTATTTACGAAAGTGGGTAACCAGATATTTGATGTGGCGGGTCGCACTCAAAGCCCCTATATACTCAGCCATACTTTTGCTGCTGTGCCTGTGCTGCCCGAATCTAAATTTACCAATGAAATAAGACTTGGCTACAGCCCACTTTTTTATGGCAATACAGGTAATACGATAGCCGCAGTGCAGGTAAATTTTTTGGATGGTACAGGCTATCAGAATATTTATAGCAATGGTACAGCAACACCCGTAATAAAAACCTATAGCGACAGTACCGGGTTTAAAAAGTTTGCGGTAAAGGTCATTTACAGCAATGGTAGCATAGATGAATGCTACACAGGGCAAACAGTAAAAGTAGTGTTACCCCCGTCAGGCAATATTGTCAACAGGTATGAACTCTTATTGCCATCAGATTTAAACAACCCACTCCACCGGGTAGTACCCTCAGGCTATTTAAATGTGAACCCTGAAATCCCTGCAATTTTCTTATCTCTTTTTCCCAACGCTTCCACCACTCAAAATTTATTGAGTGTACAAAAGTTTAACCAGGATATGAAAATATATATCCGCTACAGCAAAACACGCATCGGCACCGCTTTAGCGAATAAAATTGTAAAACCATTTATTGTAGTAGAGGGATACGACATTACTGACGCATCGCAGTTATTAAAACCAAACAATTATAATATTAATAGTTTAATCGGGGAATGGAATACTTTAACAGCAAGTTACGATTTCAATAAGAAACTAGATGAGGACGCAGGTTATGATCTAATCTTTGTAGACTATTACACTATGCGTAGCATTACCGAAAATGCAGATTATTTGCTGCAGGCAATAGATTGGATAAACAGCCAAAAGGTAAATAATGCAGCAGGCGTAAGAGAGCAGAACGTTGTAATGGGTATAAGTATGGGCGGGCTTGTAAGCAGGTATGCATTGGCCAAGCGCAGCAAACTTACAGGTACAAACAGTACTGAAACCAAGCAACTCCTTACAATGGACAGCCCGCACCAGGGTGCCAATGTGCCCTTAGGTTTGCAGCATTTTTTGTACGATTTTGGAGAGGCCAAAATTGTAAAAAAGATAGCAGATATATCCGATGAGTTGAAAGCCTTTTACAACTTGAATACATTGCCTGCTACACAGCAGCAATTGATATTAAGGGTAACCGATGGTAATGGTGGCAGAGTAAATAATACATTTCTTGCCGATGGCGGGCCTTACAGAACAATGATTGATTATAATGCGCCGTATCCGTTTTATGCAGTTAGTAATGGTTCGCAATGCGCAGTACCAGTAATGCAGCCCGGTACCTTGCTTTTAAAAAAAGAAGGTAATGTGGCATCAGCCAATTGGCAATTATTCTTTTATAATAATAAATATAGGCTGAACATACAGGTAAATGCATTGCCCGCTTATGGTACTCAATCACAAGTCTGTAGTGTAGTTATGGAAAGAAATATCAGGTTATTTTGGGGTGCTATTGGTACCGGTTGGAAAACAACTTCCAACACAGCTCCACGAATTTCGCCCGCAAATACCATCCCCTGGGATGGGGTTCCTGGAGGTACAAAATCTACAGAAACTACGGGGCCCATATCTCAAACCAGTACCACGCCGGCTATAAATCAAAGCAATACTTTTTTAGGAAATGTATGGAGGTCTGTTGTCTTTTTATTATTTAATGTAAATGCTAATATTCAACTTCCATTTTCTCAAAAAGAATTTACGTTTGTACCCATTACAAGCGCTCTAGATGTTCAAAATGTCACTGCCACCACTTTTAGCCAATCTTTTAATTTTGCTGCAAATGGTTTGTTAGGTTCAAGGGCAATTAAGTATATCACTCAACAAAGTGCTGGCGGCTTATTTAATATAGGGCATACTGATTTCACTCCACGCAATG
Organism: Chitinophagales bacterium; assembly: GCA_038257335.1. Lineage (GTDB taxonomy): Bacteria > Bacteroidota > Bacteroidia > Chitinophagales > Chitinophagaceae > Ferruginibacter. Next base: position 8,343 of record JBBSJJ010000093.1, read on the forward strand.
CGGAATGGTTGTACAACGAAATGGAAAACCTTCCACAGACAGTTAGTTGTCTCGATCATTGTGGCATGACCACTATAAACGGCCCTATAACCTTATGCGGCACGAATACGTATCGTGTACTCAAATTGCCCCCCGGCTCCACGGTAACATGGTCAGCAACAGCTTCAGGACTCGTAAGTTTTGGATCACCGAGCCTGCCGCAAACAACTGTATCCCAAACAGGTAGTGGCACTGCAACATTAAGAGTAACGATATCTAATGCATGTAATAGCCCTGCAGTTACAAAGATTATTTCAGTTGGTGCACCCTCACCCAACTCATATTCTGTACTCGGTGCTGCCACAGTGTATGCAAGTGCAGGCTATTATTATTCCGCAGGTTATCTCGGCAATGCTACATTTGTAACCAACCCCTTTTGGCGGGTACCCGCAGATTGGACCATAGTAAGCGGGCAGGGAACCAATAACATCCAGGTAATGACCGGCAACACCGGTGGTGCCGTAGAGATGGACTTTGATAATGTTTGTGGCGAGAGAACGGGCGTTTTTAAAACAGTGCAGATAGGTGTCGGCGGCCCAGCGCCACTGATTGTAACGGATCCTCAAAGCCGACAATCATCTGTTGCTGTGCTAACGGTGGTGGCTACACCCAACCCGGCAAATAACAACGTAACCATTACATTGGTGAGCAAGGAAATGGGCACCAAAAGGAGCACCATGAATGTAATAGAACAAATAAGGATAACCGATAAAACAGGGATGCAGAAAAGGCAGTTTAGTTTTAAAAGCCGCAACAGCTCGCAGAACATCAGCCTTAGCGGCCTTGCACCCGATACTTACGTTGTGCAGGTTTTTAACGGAGAGCAATGGCTGAGTATTAAACTACTGGTATTATAGCGGCAAGTTTCGGGATTGCAAAAAATAGAATGCAGAGCCACCAGTAAAGATGGGTGGCTCTGTTATTTTACAAATATTTTTCGTTTTGCATCGGGGCATCAAGTTAGCTAGCTCGAACAAATCTGAAATCAAAAATCACACATCAGAAATCTTTAAGCCGGACTCACCTACAAAAAAAAGTGTGAGTAATCAGTTAACTGAAAACTGCTATCAATTTTCGGGGAATCCGAAATCCTACATCCGAAATCCTACATCCGAAATCCTACATCCGAAATCCTACATCAAAAATCATACATCCTCCTTCAGTTTCAATTCCCATTCCCAGGCGGTGCGCATCATCTCATCGAGGCCATATTCAAGTTTCCAGTTTAATTGGTTTACCGCTTTATCGTTGTTGGCATAAATGGCTACTACATCACCAGCCCGGCGTGGGCCGATGGCATAGTTTAATTTTTGACCACTTATTTTTTCAAAAGTTTTTATTACTTCCAGCACGGTAAAACCGTTGCCGCTACCCAGGTTGAACACATCGCAGTTGCTTTCATTTTTATTTTCTAAAAGGTAATTAAGCGCCAATGTATGGGCATGCGCAATATCGCTTACATGAATATAATCTCTGAGGCAACTGCCATCACGGGTATGGTAATCATTGCCCCAAACCTGCATCTGCGGCAATTTACCAATAGCTGTTTGGGTGATGGCGGGCACGAGGTTGGCAGGGCGCCCAACAGGTATTTCGCCAATAAAGTTGGAAGGGTGCGCACCCACAGGATTAAAATATCTCAATAAAATAGCCTGTTGATCTTGCAGGCTGTTCATCGTCTGCTTCACAATTTCTTCACCCATTTGTTTGGTACTGCCATAGGGGCTTTCTGCCAGTTTTTGCGGCGTGAGTTCTGTCACTGGTATTTGGTCGGGGTTGCCATACACCGTGCAGGAAGAGGAAAATATAAAATGCGGCACTTTGAATTCGGCCACGCATTTTAAAATATTTACAAGAGAAGCCAGGTTGTTTTCAAAATACATCAACGGGTTTTCTACCGATTCTCCCACGGCCTTGTAGGCCGCAAAATGTATAATGCCTGCAATGTCATTGTTCTCCTGGAAAATAGCATGCGTATCATCAAAAATGCAGAGGTCTACATGGTAATTTTTAATGGGGCGGCCGGTAATCTTTTCTATCCCCTGCATTACGGCGGGGTTGCTGCGGCTGTTGTTATCAACCGAAATCACTTCAAAGCCTTGCTTTACGAGGTCTACTATTGTATGAGAACCAATGTAGCCGCATCCTCCGGTAACCAATATTTTTTTCATGATGCAAAGAAAACAAAAAATCACTCACGGTAAGCGAGTGATTTTTTGCAAAATTTATAAGTTGAAAAAGATTAGAAAATGAATTTGATAATGTAATAAACAATGGCTGCTAAAACAGCGCTCACGGGTATGGTCAATATCCAGGCCCATATTAGATTGATGGTAACACCCCAACGTACAGCACTCAGTCTTTTGGTAGCTCCTACACCGATGATAGCACCCGTTATGGTATGTGTGGTACTCACAGGTATTTTAAGCATCTCTGTTATAAACAGTGTTAAGGCACCGGCCGACTCTGCCGCCACGCCCTCAAATGGAGTTACTTTTGTAATTTTTGTTCCCATGGTTTTAATAATCTTCCAACCACCACTCATGGTACCCAAAGCGATGGCGGTGTAGCAAGCCAGCGGTACCCAGTTTGGCATTTGGCTAAAACTGCTGTATTGTCCTGCACTAATCAATGCTACCATTATAATACCCATTACTTTTTGCGCATCGTTGCCACCATGGCCAATGCTGAATGCAGCAGAAGAAACCAACTGCATTTTTTTAAACCACTTGTCAGATTGGGAATAGTTAAGGTTGCTAAGGAATAGCGAAAATATGCTGAGCGAAATAATAATAAAACCTATAAGTGCCCATTTAAAATTATGTGAGTGAAACAACACCCGTAATACAGGGCTTTCGTAATGGGTTTTTAATTTGGATGGATCTGTAATAATCATGTTATACAACAAAAACATAGTGCCGGCGATAATAAGCAGGGCAACCAACTTTGGTAAAATGCCTTTGCGAAAGGAATTTAAAAACCACACAGAAATGAGGAACGCCATAAACATACCCAGGATAGGTGCTATCACAATAAAACTGATAATCTTTAGCATAATGGGGGTATTGATTACCGCAAAACTCCCTGCCGAAGCTACTGCCGCACCGGTAAAACCACCAATGAGCGTATGAGAAGAACTGGAGGGTATGCCATACCACCAGGTGATAAGATTCCAAATGATGGCGGCTATAAGACCGGCCAGTATTACCTCAAGGCCAATGCTGCCATTCACCGTTTTAGCAATGGTTTCGCCTACACCATGATCCTTAAAAATAAAATAGGCTACAAAGTTGAACACCGCCGCCCAGATTACTGCCTGGAAAGGCGTAAGTACTTTAGTGGAAACTACCGTGGCAATTGCATTGGCTGCATCGTGAAAGCCGTTGATGTAATCAAAAACAAGGGCCAGTACAATAATGGATATTAAAAGTATAGAGAAGTCTGCCATTGAATGCTGTTTAAATTAAATGCTACAATTGAAAAACACTGTTGTTAAGAATATTTTACAATGATAGACTCAATCACATTGGCTGCATCTTCACACTTGTCTGTAACTATTTCCATTACCTGGTAAATCTCTCTTTTCTTAATTACTTCTTTAGCATCGGGTTCGGTAGCAAACAGTCGTTCGATACTCATATCAAAAATATCATCTCCCTGGTTTTCTATACTGTTAATAGCAACCAATGCATCTGTTATCTGGCGCATGTTTTTCATGTTCCTTAGTTCGGTAACGGCTTTGTGTATGTGCCGGCAACCCAAAGGAATAAGGTCGGCAAATTTTTGAATACCGATATCATCCGGGTTTACCCTGTAAAAATTAATTTTTTTGGCAGAGGCGTAAATGTAATCTGCAATATCGTCCAGGGCAGAGGCCAGGTAGTGAATATCTTCCCTGTCAAAAGGAGTGATAAAGTTTTTGCCCAGTTCTGTAAATATGCGGTGGGTAAGTTCATCGTTCACATGTTCCATGTCTTCCAGTTCCTTGATCATTTTCCCCCTTTTATCAAAATCGGGTTCGGTAACCACATCTTTCAATTTGTCTCCCATTTTTACCAACTCTTCGGCTACACTTTCAAATAGTTGGTAAAAGATCCTGTCTTTTGGTAGAAAAATTTTCAGTATTGAGTTGATGCCTGCCATGCTAATATAATTTTGCGCAAAAGTAAATTTAATGAAACCCCCTTATGTAGTTTTAGATTTGGTAATGATTTCTTAACATAGCGAACCTGCCGTGTGTAAAACCAGCCTGTTTTATAGGTAAGTTAGTACTCTTTGAGATATTTCTTTCTTTAGTGGCAAACTCATTTTTAAGGGGCGATTTGCGCCTAAGGCAGGCCAATTCTCAAAATGGTTATGTATTTGTTGTGGGGAATACAAACCACTTAATGAAATTCCTTTTACCCATAGCATTTACCCTCTTTTGCAGCACGTTGGTGTCCTGTTTTAAAGATTACAAAGGAAGAATACAAATTGATGGGAGCAGCTCAGTGTATCCTATTACTGAAGCAGTGGCAGAAGAATACCGGGTAGACCATTCTGATATTCGCATTACCGTGGGCGTTTCTGGCACGGGTGGCGGATTTAAGAAATTTGCCAGGGGAGAAACGGACATCAGCAACGCATCCCGCCCCATTTCTGCAAAAGAAGTGGCCGCTTGCAAAGCAAATAACATCGCATTTATAGAAATTCCGGTTGCGTATGACGGGCTTGCTGTGGTTGTGAGTCCTTCCAACGATTTTGTAGATTACCTGACGGTGGCAGAACTTAAAAAAATATGGGAACCAGCAGCTCAAAATAAAATTACATCCTGGAAACAGGTAAGAGAAAGTTTCCCGGATGTACCACTCAGGCTGTATGGTGCGGGCACATCTTCCGGCACGTACGATTATTTTACAGAAGCCATCGTGGGGAAAGCCAAATCTTCCCGGGGAGATTATACCGCCAGTGAAGATGATAATGTGCTCGTGCAAGGCGTAGCTTCAGATAAAGGCGCCCTCGGTTATTTTGGATTGGCCTATTACCTTGAAAATAAAAACAAATTAAAACTCGTAGGCATCGATAATGGGGCAGGCCCAATTTACCCGAGCGATTCAACGGTTAAAAGCGGCGTGTATGCTCCGCTATCAAGGCCCGAATTTATTTATGTAAATGCAGCTTCTGCAAAAAATACTATCGTGCAGGAATTCATAAAATTCTACATAGATCATGCACCGCAATTGGTACAGGAAGTGGGTTATGTTCCATTGCCTGCAGCAGTGTACCAGGCTGCATATAACAGGATGTTACAAAATAAACAAGGAACTATGTTTGAAAAAACCAGTACTGTAGGAGCTGACCTGGAAAAATTAATGAATGCCCCTCAATAACAAATATGCTACACCGTCGCACAAAAGAAAAAATAATAGAGGGCATTATGATGCTATGCAGTTTCATTACTGTGCTTACAACCATAAGCATCATTATCGTGTTGGCAATAGATACATTTAAATTTTTTGGGGAAGTTTCTATCGTAGATTTTTTTACAGACACCCAATGGACGCCTTTGTTTTCTGACAAACATTTCGGCATACTTCCGCTTTTGAGCGGTACGCTGCTAACGACAACCATTGCAATCTTATTTGCAGTTCCCATTGGGTTAATCATTGCTATTTATTTAAATGAATATGCCTCTCCACGTTTTACGGCCATCGTAAAACCTGTTTTGGAAATTCTTGCAGCCATTCCTACTGTGGTGTATGGTTTTTTTGCATTGCAATTTGTAACGCCCATGCTGCAATCCTTTATTCCTGGTCTCAGGGGGTTCAATGCATTATCACCCGGCCTGGTCATGGGTGTGATGATTATTCCCTACATCACTTCGCTGAGTGAGGATGCATTAAGGGCAGTACCAAAATCTTTGAGAGAAGCGTCTTACGGAATGGGAGCCACTAAATTGCAGACAGCGCTTCGGGTAATGATACCTGCAGCCTCTTCGGGCATACTGGTATCAATAATACTGGCCGTATCCCGGGCATTGGGAGAAACCATGATCGTAGCGATAGCCGCCGGCCAGGAGCCAAATCTTACTTTTAATCCTTTAGAGTCAGTAGAAACCATTACTACCTATATAGTACAGGTTAGCATGGGAGATGTGCCCCAGGATTCACTGGAATACCGAACCATTTTTGCAGCGGGTATGACACTATTTGTATTCACTTTTATTTTAAACAATGTCAGTTTCTGGCTGCGTAAGAAATTTCAAAATCAGTATGAATAATGGATAAACATTTAGCCATATCAAAAAGGAAGGATAAAATATTTCGAATCGTCGCTTTAAGTCTCACGGTATTTGCCTTATTGATTTTATTGGTGTTGCTGGTGGATATATTCTGGCGGGGCTTTGGCAGGTTAAACTGGGG
>JBBSJJ010000094.1:0-14719 GCA_038257335.1 Chitinophagales bacterium
AAAAAATCTTTTTCAACCAGCCATTTTTGATAAGATAAAAGTAGATGAGCCCAGGAATATTTTTGAACGGGTTTTTACATTTAACCCCAAACTGAAATACAGCACGGCCGAAGAGCAAATTCAAAATAGTTTATACTTTGAGATCAAAACTTTTTTACCAGGCTTGCTTTTAGTAGGCGATAAACTCGCCATGGCAAACGGCCTGGAAGAAAGATTTCCCTTTTTAGATAATGACCTCGTAAATTTTGCTCAAAAAATACCTGTAAAGTACAAGTTGGGTAACTTGGAGACGATGAAGAAAATTGATGAAAATCAATTTGGTAAAAAGCAACAAGCCTACAGTAATTTCGACGATGGCAAAAATGTATTGCGAAAAGCCATGAAAGACATCTTACCCGAAAAAATTGTAAATAGAAAAAAGCAGGGTTTTAGCGCACCCGATGAAAGTTGGTACCGGGGAGAAAATGCGGCGTATGTAAAAAATTTATTGTTGGGAACAAACATTGCCTGCCACGAATACATACAACCGGCATTTATAGAAAAAACAATTTACGAGCATTGCGAAAAAAGAATAAACCACCGGTTGTTGCTTTGGAGCCTGATGAATTTTGAGTGGTGGTGTCGGATTTTTTTACACAATGAAAAAATCAATTAATGGAAAGAGAGGCATTTTTGCAAAATGATGAAGCGCTTACCTCTTTATTTAAACAAATAAAGGAGTTAACCTCAAAACTGGGAGTACTTTACAAGCAAAAGTATAACAGGAGTTTACCCTTTGCAGAACTGATGTTCGACAGATGGGAAAGAGCATCTGAACTTGGTTTTGGAGAAGGCACCTCCATATACGATTCCTCTGTAATTTTGGGAGATGTGATTGTAGGTAAGCATACCTGGATTGGCCCAAATACCCTATTGGATGGATCAGGCAAACTAACCGTAGGAAATAACTGTAGCATATCAGCCAATGTTCAGCTATATAGCCATGACTCAGTACAATGGGCGGTTTCTGGCGGCAAATCTCAATATGAATATGATGCTACGCAAATAGGAGACAATTGCTATATAGGTCCCAACACTGTAGTAGCAAAAGGAGTTGTTTTAGGCAATGGATGTATCGTAGGTGCTAATAGTTTTGTTAACAAGTGCTTTCAGGCAAATTCTAAAATTGGCGGGAACCCGGCAAAATTATTATGATGATTAAAAAATTGGAACAGCTTTTCACAAAAGAAATATTTCTGAACGGCAATAAAATTTCATTCGATAAATCAGCGATTGAAAAAGCGGAAAACCAGGCGCAAACGTCTGATATATTTTCTGAAAAGTGGGTAGAAGCTTCAACGTATGAAAGCATCGATAAAATGTATTCTTTTCAACTAGATTGGTTCTTGAAACTGTATGGATTTGAAACAGAAGATAATTTCCGTGAATATTTAAAGGACAAACATACCATCATTGATACAGGTTGTGGGTTGGGATATAAAGCCGCCTGGTTTGCCAAATTAGCGCCGCATGCGCTTGTACTCGGAGTAGATATTTCGGATGCTATTAACGTGGCTGCTACCAATTTTACTGAGTACGAAAACCTTTATTTTTTTCGAGGGGATATAGCAAATACGGGGATTAAGGATAACAGTATTGATTTTACGGTGTGCGATCAGGTAATCATGCATACGGAAGTACCTGAACAGACCTTCATGCATTTATCATCCATAACAGCGCACGGCGGCGAGTTTGCGTGTTATGTATACACGAAGAAGGCACTTCCAAGAGAGTTGGTAGATGATTATTTTAGGAAAGCCACCCATGATATTTCAAATGAAAAAATGTGGGAATTCTCAGAGCAACTCACATTGTTGGGGAAGAACCTAAGCGATTTGAATATTTCATTTGAGTGTCCTGACATACCTGTATTGGGAATTAAAGGAGGCAGTTATGATATACAACGTTTTATTTACTGGAATTTTCTAAAGTGTTTTTGGAAAGAAGATTGGGGATTTGATTTGAGTAAGAGCACTAATTACGACTGGTATGCGCCTAGTAATGCTAAAAGGTTCACTAAAGAGGAATTCCTGCAAATGGCAAAAAACAATGAATTAGAAGTTCGTTTTTTTCACCAGGAAGAAGCTTGTCACACAGCAAGATTTTTTAAGCATTAGGCAATTTAAACAATGAAGACCAGCTTACTTAAAGGGAGCATTACCTATGCTGCTGCAACCATTGTATCTAGAATTGCGGTTATTATCCTCATACCTATCCTTACCAGAATTATGTCTGTGGAAGAGTATGGTGCCGTGAATATCATGATTACGATCGTGCAGTTGGCAAATTTCATTCTCACTTTAGAAGTAACCCAGTCAGTCACGCTTTTTTATACAAGGCAATCCGATCCGCAACAAAAATATTTTCCGGCAACAGCGTTGTGGTTTATCGTTGGAGTGTATTCCATTATTATTATCCTGGCTGCGTTGTTTTTGAATTTAGGACAAGGGACCAATATTTCCGGCGCTTCTATCAGTCCGCAGCTAATTTTCAGCAGTATAGTTTTATTGGCTTGTAATGGTTTTTTTCTTTTAGTTCAAAACCAATTGAGGTTGGAGTTTAAAAGTACCGCTTATGGAGTACTTACTTTTTTATATGTTTTGCTTACCTGCGTTGCTGCAGTATTGGGAGCGAAATATTATTCACAACCTGCTGTTGGTGTAATAGGGGGGCAAGCTTTAGGTGCTGCCATTGCAGGTATTGTTACATTTTTATTTATAAAGCAGAAATTCAGCTTTGGATTTAAAAGAGATGTACTGCAAAAAATGCTTCAATATTCGCTTCCTCTTGTTCCGGCTAGTTTTTTCCTGCTGGGTTCTCAACAGGCAGCCAAATTAATACTAGGGATGTATGGTACAATGGAGCAGGTTGGCATCTTTGGGTTGGCGATGCAGATTGCGGGGTTTTCTGGCCTCGCACTAATAGGTGTGCAAACAGCTATTACCCCCTCAGTATTGGCTAACCATCAACACCCTGAAACCCCTCAAAAACTTGGGTTTCTTTTTGAAGTATTTTTTTCCCTGTCCTTATTGTTTTGTGTAGTACTGTCAGTGTTCTCAAAAGAACTAATCATAGTGTTTAGTACGAATGGGTACCTGAATGCAGCCTATTATGTGCCAGTGTTAGCTTTTGCGATAGCATTTAATGGCTTGTATATTTTTTTTCCGGGAAAGATAATTAAGGGTAAATCATCCTTGCAGCTACTGGCTAGTGTTATTGGTTTTGTGGTATCTGTTATTGCAGCTTCCATTCTAATCAAAATTGACGGAATCAGGGGTGCTGCGATTTCAACACTGCTTTCTTCAGCGGCTTTCTTTTTTTCCTGGTATACTATCAGTCAAAAACTTTATCATGTACCAGTGAATTGGAAAAAATTGGGGATGGTTGCACTTTTCGCAATTGCGATTGCGAGTGCTGTAATTTTGTTGGTTCCCTCAGGAATAACAGGGGAAATTATATTTATCAAATTGCTTACGCTATTAGTATTTACTACCATTGTAGGATACAGTTATATTTCTAAATTGAGAAAAACCTATCTTGCGGGCCGAAAAAAATAAATAATACTATTGAGTATGGCTGAGGTAAAAAACGGTAGAGCAGCTTATAAACGCAGTATTTTATGTCTTGATATGGCTTATACGCTAAAGATGGTTAGAGAGCGCCAGTTAGAACAAGAGTTTGCTTCGAGGGACTGTGGGGGCTATTTTGAACATGTGTGGGGCGTACATCCTATAACCGATATACCCGAAAACAGAACATTGGAATATGACGGATTCAAACCAAAAGTCGTTGAGTTCTCACCCAACCAAATAACCATTGAGGGCAGTTCTGCTTACTATGCATTTCTCAAATTTTTATACCCGCTTAACTTTATCGTTTCTCAAATCCGATTTACCATCTTTTTGATAGCCTTGGTGAAGCGGGAAAAAATAACACATATACTAAGTACAGATCCTAACTTTTGCGGCTTGATCGGGGTGTTTATAAGAAAATTTACTAAAGCGAAACTGGTAATATGGGTTGTAGCCAATTATGATATGATTTATAAAAACACTGGTGCTGTTACTATGCCCAAGCTTTTTAGAAAAAGATGGGTTGAAAAAATGGTGGAAAGATGGGTGTTTCGCAATGCAGATTTAGTAGCCGGCGGTAACCAGGATAATCTTGAATACAGCCTCGAGAACGGTGCGAAATTAGCAAAATCCACCGTTTTTCCAGTTGGCAAACTTATACATCCCGAACATTTATTGGAGGCAGATAAAAGAAGGCCAGATACATTATTTCATCCAGAGCCGGGAATTCGATACTTCATTTACATAGGAAGAATGATTGATATCAAATATCCTGATGATGTAATAAGATCTTTTGAACTGATCTATCAGGCACATCCGAATACGGAATTGCTAATGGCTGGAGAAGGCGCCATGCGACCCTTCTTAGAAAAATTAGCTGCTGATTCGGGAATAAAAGACAGAGTGAATTTTCTAGGTAATATCAGTCAGCAGCGGCTTGCAGCTATATTGCCCAAATGCTTCGCTGTGCTCAGTCCGTTAACTGGCAGATCGCTCATTGAATGCACGCTGGCCAGCATTCCAGTAGTAGCTTACGATCTTGACTGGCAACCTGAGTATTTAGGAAGAAATGGAGCTGGCATTATTGTACCGTCCCGAAATTGGAAGAAAATGGCCGAATCAGCTATTTACCTTTTAGATCATCCTGAAGTGGCACGTGATATGGGAGCCAAGGGTCGCATATCAGCTCTTGAAGTGAGTGATACGAAAAAATTGTTCGAACACGAACAGTTCGAATTTGAAAAATTGATGGACGGCGGCCTGCAACAAAGGAAACATAGCGAAAAAAAATCCCTGCAAAACGGGCAAAGCGAAAGACTTTAAATACTTTCGCAAAAATTTTTTATGATCAAAGTAGGTATCATTGGGTATGGATATTGGGGCCCTAATTTAGTTCGTAACTTTTTTGCCCAAAAAAATTGTGTGGTGAAAGCTGTTGCTGATTCCCGTCAAAACAGGTTGGATCTATTGTCTCAATCTTATCCTTCTATTAAGGGGGTCAAGGACGCCGATGAAATCATCAACGATCCTGAAATTGATGCTGTAATTATAGCTACACCCGTTTTTACACATTACCCATTAGCCAAAAAAGCATTAGAAAACAACAAACATGTGTTCCTTGAAAAGCCAATGGCTTCATCTGTTGCAGAGTGTGAAAGCTTAATAGAAATCGCATTGCAAAAAAACCGTGTATTGATGGTGGATCATACCTTTTTATATACAGGTGCAGTTGAAAAAATTAAGGACCTGATTGACGCCAATCAGTTAGGAAATATTAAATATCTCGACTCTACACGCATTAACCTTGGCTTGTTTCAGCCAGATATTAATGTGTTATGGGATTTAGCACCCCACGACCTTTCTATCTTACGCTATTTGCACGATGAGAAGCCTTACAGTATCAACGCTACAGGAGTTAGCCATACGGATAATGGTATAGAAAATATTGCCTTCGTCACAATCAATTATCCTTCCGGCTTTATTTCACATATCAACTGCTCCTGGAGCAGCCCGGTTAAAGTAAGATCAATGCTCATTGGCGGTGATAAGAGAATGATTGTGTACAACGATGTGGAGCCTACCGAAAAAATTAAAGTGTACGATACTACCTACCAGCATACAACAGACGAAGAAAAGAAACAGATATTAGTAGACTACAGGGTAGGGGATATTTACGTACCTAAAGTAGACAACAAAGAAGCTTTGGCTTCAATTGCCGCAGATTTTCTAAGCAGCATTATGAATAACACAACACCTCGTTCATCCTCCGCCATAGGTATGGATATCGTTAAAATATTGGAGGCTTCTGGTAAATCTATAAAAAATAGGGGTGCCGAAGTTTTGTTAAATTAATTACTATGGAAGTTTTGAATATTGACACAGGCAAACAAAGCCTGAAAAATGTAACGGTAGGAGAGAACGTGAAGATCTTCAATTTCGTAAATGCCTATGGTTGTAGCATTGGCGACAATTCGAAAGTTGGATCCTTTGTTGAAATTCAAAAAGGGGCCACCATTGGAAGTAACTGTAAAATATCCAGCCATTCTTTTATCTGCGAAGGAGTGCACATTGGCGATAATGTTTTTATTGGGCACAACGTGACCTTTATCAATGACAAATTTCCCCGTGCAGCTAACGAAGATGGTTCATTGCAAACAGAAGATGACTGGACCTGCGTTGATACGCATATTGAAGACGGAGCCTCCATTGGCTCCAGCGCCACCATTCTTTGTGGAATCAAAATTGGGAAAAAAGCGATTGTGGGAGCCGGCTCCGTAGTTACTAAAGACGTTCCAGAAAAAGCTATTGTGGCTGGTAATCCTGCCCGTATTATTAAATATATCGATTAAATTATTTTATGCCAACCTTATTAAAAAGTAAAATTCCCTGCCTCGATCTTCAAAAACAACATCAGCAAATAAAACAAGAAGTTTTTGAAGCATTTGAAAAAGTATATGATAAAACCGCCTTTTCCGGTGGCCCATTTGCCGAAGCATTCGAAAAATCTTTCGCTGATTATTGCAACACTCCCTATGCTGTTGCCTTAGATAACGGAACATCTGCACTGCATGTAGCGATGTTGGCTTTGGGAATCAAAGAAGGAGATGAAGTGATCATTCCTGCTAATACATTTATTGCTACTGCCTGGGGTGTATCGTACGTAGGCGCTGTTCCTGTATTTGTAGATTGTACAACAGATACCTGGGAGATAGATGCTTCAAAAATTGAAGAAAAAATTACTTCCAAAACAAAAGCAATAATAGGCGTCCATTTGTATGGTCAACCATTTGACGTAGATGCGGTAAAGGCTATTTGCCAGAAACACCATCTTTTTTTATTAGAGGATGCAGCGCAGGCGCAGGGAGCTACGTATAAAAATGTACCGGTTGGTGGCCTGGGCGAAATGGCTTGTTTTAGTTTTTATCCCGGCAAAAATTTAGGCGCATGCGGCGAGGCTGGCGGAATCACCACCAATAATGAAAATTACTATAAACATTTGCAAAGCTTGCGAAATCATGGTAGTGTTGTAAGGTATTACCACGATGAAATTGGTTTCAATATGCGAATGGGCGGATTGGAAGCCGCATCACTTTCTGTAAAGTTGAAATACTTGCCCGAATGGAATGATCGCCGGAGATTGATCGCCGCCCGCTACCAAAAGGAGATATCTAATCCTGCTATTAAAATGCAGGCTCAGCCTGAATGGTCTAATTCAGTATACCACCTTTTTGTAATAACCACCGAAAAGAGGGAGGAGTTTATGGCATATTTAAATGAGCATAACATTTTTCCTGCATTACATTACCCGGTACCATGTCATTTACAAAAAGCCTATAGCCACTTGGGATATAAAGTAGGAGACTTCCCTAATTCTGAACACCTTGCTTCTCATTGTGTGTCACTGCCAATGTTTGCGGAATTAAGTGATGAAGAGGTTAGTCGTGTAATTGAGTGTATCAACCATTACAATTCAAAATAATTTTCATTTACACTTTTGTGGGTATTGATACACTACAGTGAACAAAGTTTTGTTTTTTACTGTAAGTGCGTTTGTAAAGTATTTTTCAATGAGAATTATTCATGTAATACCAGCATTAACCAAGGGAGGTGGCGAAAAAGTAGCAGTCGATCTGGCTAATATGGCTCATCAGCACGGCGATGACGTGAGTTTTGTTGTTGGTTGGGCGGTTGATCCAACTTTTTTACAAAACAGTATCCATCCCTCTATTCCCATAAGATTTATAGGTGCTGATAAGAACCAGGCATTTTTAAAAATGCCATGGTGGATTTTCAGCAATAGAAAATTCTTACTGACTACCGATGTTATCCATTGCCATCTTACATACAGTTCTTTTTTTGCTTGTCTGATATATTTTCTCAAAAAAATTATTCGCAAGAAGAAGCCAGTGGTGATTGCTACCAATCATTCTGTAGGAATGGGTATTCCCAATTTTAAGCGTTGGATCAATGCAAAAATGTTTTCGGTAAAAGACGGCGTAGTGTTCATGGCATTGGATGACTACTGGAAACGTTTTATTGAAAAAGAAAAAAAAATGAATCTTACAGTTATTCCCAATGGAGTAGCCGTACCCTCAGAAAAAGATATCAAACAGGAGAAGAGCGGTTTTTTTGCCCAAACAGGTGTTCCGAATACCTGCAAATACCTGGTGGGAACAATTGGTGTGTTGCGCCCTGATAGGAATCCAGGGTTATACCTACCCTTATTTGAGCATATTTATCAAGAACTCGGTTCGGATGTCCATTTCGTAATGGGAGGTGCAGGTTCGGAATTTGAAAACTTAAAGAATGCACTGCAGGGTAAACGCTACGCTTCCAATTTTCATATGATAGGCCTCGTGAATAAACCTTTTGAAATATTGCATAACCTTGATGCGTACGTATCATTGAGTGTGGGCAACATAACAGGAATATCTATGATTGAAGCTGCTATGAGTGGGGTTCCGGTGGTAGGTATACAGTTATTGCCGGCTCATGTTCTGGGTGCAAAAGATTGGGTTTGGTCCAGCAGCGATTTAAATTTGGTGGCACAGAAAATAACGTCCCTTTATGAAAATCCCGATAAAAGAAAGCAATACATGGCCCACCAGCAACAACATGTGTTCAGCCATTTTACAGCCGAAAATATGTATACATCCTACAAGGCTTTTTACCAAAAGTTGTTAAATCAATAAGGCCGCCGTTTGTTTGGTGGGGCAAATTCTTTTTTTGCGATGAAGTGAATTTGGGTATGCAAAAAGTAAAAAAACGGGAGCAATATTATTTTATATCGCACCAGAGTTCCAAAGTTAAAAGTGGTGAGGCCAATGATCAGGGCAAACAAAATGGATATCACCAGACAAAAAGTATAAAATGGGTTAGAAAGCGCAATTCGAAAAAAGCCAAAAACTTTTGTTTTCAACAATAGCTTGAGAGTGAATAACAAGAGGAGCGTAGATTCCAGCGCAGTAAGTAATATCATGACAGATCCAGCCTCCCACATAAATGGCCGATAAAAACACCTAAAAATTGCCCCTGGTGCACTTGTTAGTACGCCGCTCAATGTAGGGTCTAATTCTGCTATTGCAAAGCCGCCTTTGCTGGTTTCTGTAGTGCTGGCCCCATAATTTTGAATGGAAGAATTTATTTGTGCTACAGAGTCCGCTACAAAACTTTCTATCAAAGGCTGAAGATCTATAAAAGACATCAGGAAAATAGCACTTAAAACAAATGTTACCAGCAAAGCGAACTTGACAAGGAAATTTGCATTTCTCAAATAGTAATCTAAGAAGAAACACAGCCCCAGGGTCAACAAACTGATGACTAATATATAGGGCTTTATTACCCACAGGAGGTACGAAAAAAAGATGAGAAGCAATATATCTCTAAAGGATCTTTTTTTATATTTTATGAATTTGTAAATAAAATACAGAATAAATCCGAGACATCCGATGCATATAGAATCTTTAAGGAGGCCGCTTCCCCAAAACCAGACAGAAGGTGTATAAAGAATCAGGTATCCTAGTAGTTTTGAATTTTTCTTTTCTGATAGATCATGAAAAACTTCAAAAAGTTTCCATTGGCCCCAAAACGAAAAATACCCAAAAAACAGCCCGATTATAATGTATCGGTTGAAAGAGATATAGGACAGCAACGCACTAATCTTCATGACCATATTTCCAGATGGATGAGAAAAATAGCCTGCAAAAATAATATCAGAATCAGCTTGTGACTTATACCAGTTGGCTAATTCTTCTTCACCAGCAAAAAAATATTTAAAATTGGAAATATCTTCTGCTATTCTATCAGTATAAAAATTACCTCCTTTAAAAAAAGTAAAAGTATCTCCATACCCATAGTAATACTGGTAAACTAAAGCATACAAGATGCTGCCTAGTAACCTTAAAGCTAATGCTCCCCAAAAAAAATTATGCAAGCTTCTATCTACCTTTTTTTTGGCTAAGTAACCACTTAGAATACCCAGTGCCAAAAGGAAAAAGAGCAAAAAGAAGAAATCCGTTACGTTAATATAAGACATTACTAGTCAGTATAAATTATGGTAGTTACCCGCCGCTGAGTTGCAAACTTATGAAATGTGTTTCTCCTCTGTGCAAATTTCATTAAAAGCAATAAGCAAAAAATATATTACAACAACTACATTCTGGATGTAAATGTTGGGCAACATAATTCTGCTATATTTGCGCCTTATTTATCAATATGCCTCCAAAAAACGGAACCTTTGTTATATCCCTTGATTGCGAACTGATGTGGGGTGTGAGAGACGAAGTAGGTAAAAATGCATATGGTCAACATATATTAGGAGATCATAAGGTAATTCCCGGATTGCTCAACTTATTTACCCAGTATCAAATAAAGGGAACCTTTGCATTCGTAGGGTTTCTCTTTTGTAAAAATAAAGATGAGATACTGTCTCATTTGCCGGACAAGCTACCAAGTTACTCCGATAAGAATCTATCTCCTTTCGGCGAATATATTCAACAGGAAGTGGGCAATGATTATGGGGATGACCAATATCACTTCGGCTGGCCACAAATAGATTTGCTCTTGCAAAATCCGGAACAAGAAATTGGCACCCATACCTTTTCGCATTTTTATTGTCTGGAGAAAGGCCAGACACCAGCAGAATTTGAGGCTGACATACAAATGGCTTTGAAAATTGCTGCCGAAAAAAATATTAAGATTCAATCTATCATTTTCCCTAGGAACCAGGTAAGCGATGTGTATTTAAGGCTTTGCGAAGGGCTGGGTTTAACTTGTTACAGGGGAACAGAACAATCTTGGATCTATAGTGCCCGAAGCTTGAAAAACGAAAGTCTATTCAGGCGTTTTATAAGACTTACGGATGCCTACATCAATCTTTCCGGCCATCATTGTTATGGTTACCAGGGCCTGGTTACAAACAAGGTGGCCAATATTGCCAGTAGCCGTTTTTTAAGGCCTTATACCCACTCATTGCGTCTACTTGAGACACTTCGACTTAGAAGAATAACAAGAGCCATGACATATGCCGCTAAACATAACCAAGTGTATCATTTGTGGTGGCATCCTCATAATTTTGGAATAAACCAACCAGAAAATTTTTCTTTCCTTGAAAAAATATTACAGCATTATAACGATCTCCATCAGCAATACTCGTTTAGCAGTAAAACGATGACGGAACTGAGCCTGGAATTATTGGACAATGAACAATGATAAAAAAATACTAATTCTCGCAGGGAAGGGATTTTCTACGAACGTTATTTTTCAGGCCATCCATCAGGTTTTTGGGGTACACGCCATTGTACTTGAACAAAAGGAACCCACCAAGAAATTTTTACAACGCCGCATTAAAAAACTAGGCTATTTTGAAACGGCAGGTCAACTGGCATTCCAGGCACTGGTAGTGCCGGTATTGCGCTCTAGCGCATCCAAATATGTACAGTCACTAAGAGAAAAGCAAGAAATTCAAGAAAAACCCATTCATCATAAAAAACTTTACGAGGTAACATCGGTCAATGAGTTATCTGTAGCTCAGATTATCCAGGACATTTCGCCCGATGTAGTTGTCGTTAACGGCACAAGAATTATCTCTAAAAAAATATTAACCTGTATTCAATGCCCTGTTATAAACATGCATGCCGGCATCACGCCTCGCTACAGGGGAGTGCATGGCGCTTATTGGGCCTTGGTTTCGGGCGACAAGGCTCACTGTGGCCTCACCGTTCACTTGGTAGATGCAGGTGTGGATACTGGCGAAGTGTTGTTCCAACAAACTATTGAAACACACAAAGAGGATAATTTTACAACTTATCCCATCAAGCAGTTGTATGCAGGAATCCCTTTACTCTTAAAGGCCATCGAAAATGCGCTGGAAGGTAACTTAAGTCCTTATCGGCCAGATGGTCCTTCCCAACAATGGTATCACCCCACCATTTGGCAGTACTTGTATCAAAGATTTAAAAACGGAATAAAATAGTCAAAACTTTTTGCGGCCTACAGCATGGTTGTAAGGATTGCCCGGACTCACGACTACGTATTCTAAACCGCTGTTCTCCATCATCTCAATTACTTCCTTCCGGAACAACCGGTGCTCCAGGGTAGTGTGCTTAGTTTTTATTACCTACAGGGGTAGGGTATTGTAATCCTTGATCATATAACTGTTATTGGACCGCAAAAATATAAAAGTTAATTTGAGTGGCTCTAAAGTTTGAAATAACGTTTTTTTAAAATAAAAGCACAACAGTTTGTTGCATTGAGAAGCTGTGGTTTATTTTTAAATTATTTTATTTGCGTATGCTACTTTTGTACTTTTACGATCTTTAGATTTATGATACATACAATTCTCATCACCGGAGGTGCCGGCTTTATAGGCTCCCATCTTGCCCGACTCTTTGTAACAAAGTACCCGCAATACAAAATTGTAAACCTGGATGCACTGACGTATGCCGGCAATCTTAGTAATTTAAGAGATATAGAGGCTGCTCCTAACTACACGTTTGTGAAAGGAGACATTACAGACATGGCCCTGGTTCAGGACTTATTTGCCCAGCATCAATTCACTGCTGTATTGCATTGTGCAGCAGAGAGCCACGTAGACAGGTCTATCACAGATCCGCTGGCCTTTGTAAGAACCAATGTAATGGGCACATCTACCCTCTTGCTGGCAGCCAAAGAAAGCTGGAAAGAGAACTACAACGATAAAATATTTTACCATATTTCTACAGATGAAGTGTATGGCTCGTTAGGCGAAACAGGTTTCTTTTATGAAGATACCGCCTACGACCCCCGCAGCCCTTACTCTGCTTCTAAAGCTTCTTCCGATCATTTTGTGCGTGCCTTCTATCATACTTACGGCCTGCCGGTAAAAATTTCCAACTGCAGTAACAACTACGGACCTTATCATTTTCCGGAGAAATTAATACCGCTAAGTATAAATAATATCATGAACAATAAACCCTTACCCATTTATGGAAAAGGAGAAAACATAAGAGATTGGTTATATGTAGAAGACCATGCTCGTGCTATTGATGTTATTTTTCACGAGGGAAAAATTGGAGAGACCTACAACATTGGTGGCCACAACGAATGGACGAATATAGACTTGATAAAAGAATTGTGCAGGCAGATGGATCATAAACTAGGCAACGCTCCCGGCACATCAGAACAACTGATTACTTATGTAAAAGACAGGGCCGGCCACGACTTGCGGTATGCGATAGACGCCACTAAATTGAAGGACGAACTGGGGTGGCTGCCCTCCTTGCAATTTGAAGAAGGATTGTCTAAAACGATTGATTGGTATTTGAACAACAAAGAATGGCTAAATGAAGTGGTGAGTGGACACTACGCATCTTATTACGAAGATCAATATGTGAAGAGAGTTTAGGGGTTTGGGGGTTTAGAAGTTTAGGCGTTTAGGATGCGTATTTATTCTATAACAAAAGATTTAGTCATGAAAACCTATTCTTTCGAAAAATTGGAGTGCTGGCAAAATGCAAGGCAATTGGCTGTTTGGACGTACCTGTTACCCAAGGCGTTTCCAGAACAGGAGAAATTTGGCCTTGTCAGCCAAATGCGTCGTGCTGCTATTTCTGTAGCATCCAACATTGCCGAAGGAGCATCCCGCATGACTTCAAAGGACCAGGCTCATTTTAGTACTATTGCTTACAGCAGTACCATCGAATTGCTGAATCATTTAATAATAAGTATTGATCTTTCTTTGCTTTCACAAGAACAATATGAGCAAGGAAGAGAAATCATTGAGAAACAAACGCTCTTAATTTCGGGTTTAAGAAAGTCGCAGCAAAGAGCAGGCTTTCTCTCCTTTCTAAACTTCTAAACCCCTAAACTTCTAAACCCAATCAAATGAAGGGAATAATTCTCGCAGGCGGATCCGGCACAAGGCTTTACCCTATTACAATGGGCATCAGTAAACAACTCATGCCTATTTACGATAAACCAATGATCTATTATCCGCTCAGCACGCTTATGCTGGCAGGCATAAAAGACATACTTATTATTACTACTCCAGATGACCAGGCCCAGTTCCAGCGGCTGCTAGGCGATGGGGACAAGTGGGGTTGTAATATTCAATATGCAAAACAGGAGGTGCCTAATGGCCTGGCACAAGCTTTTGTTATAGGCGAATCGTTCATAGGGGACGATAGCGTAGCCCTCGTCTTAGGCGATAATATTTTTTACGGTAGCGGATTCAGTAAATTGTTGCGACAGGCCTCAAATCCAGACGGTGCCGTTATATTTGCCTACCCGGTTAGCGATCCTGAACGATATGGTGTAGTAGAGTTTGACCAAGACTTTAAAGCAATGAGCCTTGAAGAAAAACCTGAACTGCCAAAAAGTAATTACGCCGTACCCGGGCTGTATTTTTATGATAACAGTGTGGTGCAAATAGCGAAAGATCTTCAACCCAGCCCAAGGGGTGAGTATGAGATAACTGATGTAAATAAAATATACCTGCAAAATAAAAAGCTTCATGTGGCCGTTTTAGACCGTGGCTTTGCCTGGTTAGATACGGGAACATTTGATTCCCTGAGCGACGCCAGTGAATATGTGCGTGTGATAGAAAAAAGGCAGGGACTAAAAATTGGTTG
>JBBSJJ010000095.1:0-14692 GCA_038257335.1 Chitinophagales bacterium
ATGACTGATCATGATATGATCTGTAGCCGGGTTTGGTGATACCACAAATGACTCTGAAAATTTGTTGTTGAGGCTTGCAATTTTGGTGTAGAACGAACTGCCATCTTTCTCTATAATTTTAAGACGGTAATACACAATGCCAGCAGGTAAATTATAATCGGTGAAGCCAAAATTTATTGCTCCATTTAACTGCATGGCCGTTTGCGTACCTATTTTTTCAAACACAGTACCGTTAACGCTTTTTTCTATTTCAAAAGAATTGTAATCAAAAGACTGATCGATGCTCCATGAAAGTTTAGCATTTTTATTTTCCTTCTGCGCTGTAAAATTAACCAGCTTGGTGGCTAGCAAAGTAAGGGCGGCGTCCTTAGTAAGTAGTGCAGGAGTAAAGGTGGGTGAAATACCTACATCTGGCTTTGCTAATGTTTCAGATTCAGCATCAAAAGATATGGAGTTGGGCACAAATGGCAACGAAATTTGTATTACGCTGCCGCCTGATGAGGAAGAATGTATGCCATCGCTGTCAACCCTGTACAACACTCCCCCTCTATCGAAAAATATCATGGTTGTATCTCTTACTGGCGCTGTAGTTTTATTAAAACGCAAAACTATGGGCATATCAAAATGACTGATATTAGATGTAACAGTAGTTTGAGGCAGCATCAGCACCACGTCAGTTCCTTCATTGTTCCACCTGGCATTTACATATGAAGCATGCCCGGTTTTATACACCCAGTCATTAAACATTTCTGTAAGGTCAAGTCCGCTAATAGCCTCCATGTGCCGTTTTACGTCATCTGTAAATGCATTCCCATATTGCAAAGCGGGGTCAGTTTGATAATTTCTTAATGCCTGGAAAAATTTAGCATTGCCTACTGTTTTTCTAAGCATACTGATAAACATGGCGCCTCTTTCGTAGATGTACTGTGCTGGAGAAAAAATGGCCGTCATGGTTGAAGTATCTGCCTGGTAAATTGGCTTGGCGTTGTAACTAAAAGCAGTTGTCTTAAAGCTTCTACGATGTGCCAATGCGGTAGTTGTGATACTGAGATCTGTTTTTCCTTCCAGGTAAACAATTTCACTATACCTGGCAAAGCCTTCATTTACCCAGATGTCTCTCCAGCTACCACAGGTAACTGCTGCTCCCCACCATTGGTGTCCCAGTTCATGCGCAATTATACTCCAGTCTCCCGTTGCATCATAAGTGCCCGTTCCCATGCCGCTAAATGTGTTGTGCTCCATACCTCCACTGAAGCCAAAAGTATAGTGACCATACTTTTCTTTTTTATATGGATAATCGCTGAATCTGCTGCTGAAAACCGTGAGCATTTCTGCTGTTCTGTTCAAAGCAGTTTGCGCAGCGGCTGTATTCGTGCCCGACCAAAGGAGGTTATAAAGATCCATGTTGGTACCACCTATATTAACGATGGTGGGCGTTGTGGGATATTGCACATAATTAGCCACGGCAATAGCAACCTGGTAAGAAGAAATGGGGTACCTGTGCTGCCAGGTAGTTACTCTATTGGCTCCGGTCGTAATCTCACTTATCCTTTTACCATTTGCCGCCACCCTAAATGTTGATGGGGTGCTGATGATGATGTCTACAGAATCTGCTTTATCTACAGCAACCCTGGCTTTGCATGGCCACCATGTAAATGCGCTGTAGGGTTCGGATAGGCTATAAAGGTAATTTCCTGAAGGGCTGTGCACTCCTTTTACAAAACCGGTTGCACCGCCAAAATCGGTCACCACCGGAGGTAGACCCTGGTAATAAACCTTTATAGAATCCAACGTGCCTAAGACTGCAATATTGGGAATGGTAATTTTCAAAGTATCTACATCTTCCACCTTATTGCCTGCAGCCAGTTTAACCCCGTTATAATAAACTGAATCGCAGATGAGTTGGGATGCAAAATCGAATTTAACCAGGTTAAAGTTTGTTTTGTTGGTAGTAAAATAGGTAGTTATTACACCTCTAACGTATTTACCGGGAGCGCTTGCAGGTCCGGTACTGTCTGGGTTTAACCTTATTTGGAGCCGGTAATATTTTACATCATAATCTAAGCCTACCCACTCAGTTTGATTTTCCGTTCCCAACATTGTTTTATGAGATTGCATTTCATTCTCTTGCATCTTTTTATATGCGGGAGAAACCTGGCCGAAGGATAGTTGTACTACAAATAGCAGGGTAATTGCAGCGTAAAAGTTTTTCATGTTGTGCTCGTTTTGGATTTCGTTAGGATTTTTGTAACTCAATAACGCAGAAGGCAATGTAATATTGTGCAAATGAAGGGTTTGATGTAGTAAAAGAGCTACAGATAGTGGCTACATAATGCTGTATAGGACTGTGTGAGCTTGATAATATACAGAGATTTAATATGTACACCGCTTAAAAATCACACTACAAAGGAGGTAGCTAAAATACTATTTCTGTTTTGCAAGGAGAGAATTTTTCACGGAAGTATTGCTGTATTCTTCTTTAAGGATACCGGTTGTGTGAATTGCGCCAGTTGCTGTCCTCATGCCTTCTGTAGAAATACTGATGCTGCCACTGGAAGGTGAATGGGCAAATGCACCAAAAGTTATTTCCTGCCTTACCGTGACTTGCAACGCAGTTTAGATTATTGTAACTACAACGCCTACCTGCAGGATTCCCCTTACACAAAACACTGGCAGGCCAACGCAATCTTCAGCTGCGATTTTGTAGCGAAATATAATGCCTTTCGTTTGGGTAAATTATATGATGCATTATGCTGTTGCATGCCATACTACAAGGTATGATATAGTTACGTATTGCTTAGGCATCAACATAATACACCCGAATGCCTGGTAAACTAGGGGCAAGCTATGTTGGCAATAACATGTAATTTTACAGGCACAAAGCGTTTATTATATGAATGTAGCAAATGAAAATAAGCCAGTGATTGGCATTTCCTGCGGAGATACCAATGGGATTGGACCTGAAATAATTATTAAAACTTTTAGTGATACCAGATTACTTGAACATTGTACGCCGGTTATTTTTACCAGCAATAAGGTGATCAATTTTTACCGCAAAACGCTTCCCGACCTAAATTTTAGCTTTAGCAGCATTAGAGATGCTACCCGCATTAATCCCAAGCAGGTAAATGTTTACAACTGCTGGGAAGAAGATGGAGACATTACTCCCGGCCAGCTTACTGCTGATGCAGGAAACCATGCTGTAATAAGTTTGACAGTTGCGGCGGAAGCCTTGAAAGGAGGCAAACTGGATGGCCTGGTAACCGCTCCTATTCATAAAAAAAATATACAGTCAAACGAGTTTAATTTTGCCGGCCACACGCCCTATCTTAAAAATTTATTTGAGGCTAAAGACGTGGCTATGTTCATGGTTGCGCAAAACATGAGAGTGGCTTTACTTACCGAACACGTGCCGATTAAAGATGTGGCGCAATATATTACAAGAGAAAATATACTGAGCAAATTGCATATAATGATCGAATCTCTTAAAAAGGATTTCGGCATCAACAAACCAAAAATTGCCATACTAGGGTTAAACCCACATGCCGGCGACGAAGGCTTGCTCGGCAAAGAAGAAATAGAAGTATTGATCCCCACCATCAAAGAGGCCAGGCAAAAAAATACACTTTGTTTTGGCCCATACCCTGCAGACGCATTTTTTGCAAGAGGCCAGTATCAACAATTTGACGCTGTGCTTGCAATGTACCACGACCAGGGACTGATACCTTTTAAATCGTTGGCGCATGGCGAAGGGGTTAATTATACTGCCGGCCTCAAAGGGGTGAGAACTTCTCCGGATCATGGCGTGGCTTTCGATATTGCCGGCAAAGGCATTGCCGATGAATCTTCTTTTAGGGAAGCCCTCTTTACCTGCATTCAAATATTGCATAACAGAAAAGAAAACGCAGAGCAGTACAAAAACCCATTAAAAAAAATGAGTGCTGCTGTATTGCGCAATGCAGTAGACGAAAAAATAAACCTCGACGAGAGTTGAATGAAGGTTTCAAATGTTCAAGGGGGTTCCAGAGGTTTAATAGGTTGGCTAACCTTTCAAACTTTTAAAACTTTTGAAACCTCTGAAACTCTATAAAAAAACCGAAGCCGGCAAGCCTTTGTTAATGGTATAACTGCTAAAAGTAATTTCGGCCCTGCCCTTTTTGGCTTTTGCTTTATCTGCAGGGGTCTTGCTGGCTCCATCATCAAAATCGAAGGTTACACCCTTGGGCAGTTTATAATCTTTGGTATTAAACGAAAAAACTATTTTGTCAGGCAAGCCGAAAGATGCATACTTTCCATAACTCATCTCCAGTTCGTAAGTGCCATTTTCTTTGGTGGTTGTTTTAGCTTTTAGTATAAGATTCGTTGTTTCATCTATATAAACAGTGCTCAACACCACATCGCTGTTATCATCGTTGGGCAGCAACCTTGCTACCCGCACAGGTATGTTGCCCACCTTATCTTTACCGGCATCAATTACTGTGTAGTCGTTGCTTCCCAATATGCTGTTCATATTTATGCTCACCGCACCTTTTGGTATAAACGAAATTCCTTTCTCGCTTTTTACTTTAAGCTGATTGGGCTTTTTAAAATACACTTTCACGCTGGCAATCGGAACCTTTAAAAATGTCACATTCGTTTTCATCTTCGCTGCCGCTTCGTAATCATTTACCTTATCTAATTTTTGTCTTGCTTTTAAAATAAGCGAACTGATATCTTGTGCTGCTGCCAACAGGCCGCTGCCGCAAATTAGGGTCGTTAAAAAGAGAGACTTGCAAATTTTTTTCATCGGGTATTTTTTAGATGTGCCTGTAACCAGGCTGTGTGCTGTGCTGTGGATATTTTCTACATTCATAAAAAGTTATTCCAACTTTAAGAAAGAATATCCTTTCTTTTAAAAACCATCACCGCAGCGGTTATAAAAATAAAAATATGAGCTACTAAAATAAAAAGGCTGTTCCTGATAGCCGGCCAGTTTTCTATGGTTCCTTTCAACGGTTCGCCATCTTCATTGGTGCCAATATAAAAGAAGCCTTTCCAACCGACCAGGTAAGAAGTAAAAAGCCAGGGCTTTATGGTATTATCTATGATGGGCACGCTGATGTTGCTTATAATGGTACAGACAATTACTATACAAACCGTGGCTATGATAGGGCCAATTGAATTTTCGGCAAATACTGATAATAAAATGGCTAAAGCTGCAATAACCGTCAACGCTACCGCCGCATAGCCAAACGCAGCAAAATAGCGCCACATGATATCATCTTTGGTTATTTGCAATATTTGCGACTCATCCCCCTTGACCCTAAAAATGAGCATATCGTCGGCACCAAAAATGAGCAGGCTTACAAATAGTGCCATCAGCGCCATCCAGATGAGCAAGCCAATTGTGTAAATCATGGATGCTGCAAATTTCACCAATATTACCTGGCTACGGCTGATAGGTTTTGTTAATAATAAACGAAGCGTTCCCATATTGGCTTCGCCAGAAATTGCATCTCCGGCTACAAGGGCCACCAGTATTGGAACCTGTATGAGCAAAGTGTTTAATATGATGTAACACATAAAGTAGCCGTTGATGGCCTTGCTCTTATCCATGTCGAAAGTATCCTGCACACTTTGCAGCATCAGGTTCATATAACTCTGCCCATCTACCTTAAAGGCAAATTGAAAAATGGCCACAATAGCGGTAATGGCGGCAAAGGCTATGTAGGTTCGGGGCCGACGGGAAATTTTAAACAATTCAATTTGCAACAGGTTCCACATATCGGGCGGGGTTGGTTAAGGATAAGAAAAATTCTTCCAATGTATTTCTTGGGTTGATGGCCAAAATGCCAGTACCCCTTCCCGTTAGCCAGGCTGCAAGGGCAGGAATATCGCTTTTGTTCATTTGCAGTTTGATGCCGTTGAATGCGGGCTGCAAGTAAGCCGACCATTGCGGGGATTGTTGCAGGAGCGATAGCGCTGTTGTATTGTCGGTAGTATCTAATTCCACCACAGTATGAGACGGATCCAGCAATTCACTCACCACGCCTTCCGTAATTTTCTTTCCCTTGTGAATGATAATCATCCGGTTGGCTATCTGCTCAATTTCTGACAATAGGTGAGACGACACAATCACCGTTTTGCCATGTTGCCGGCTAAGGCTCAGAATGAGGTTGCGCATGTCTGCTATACCTTGGGGATCCAAACCATTGGTAGGTTCATCCAGTAAAATCAATTTAGGATTGTGTACCAACGCAACTGCAATACCCAGGCGTTGCTTCATTCCCTGGCTGTAGGTTTTTACTTTACTGTCGCTTCTATCGGCCAGGCCTACCATCTGCAACTGGTCCATCAATAATTTGCGGGATACTTTTAAACCACTGAGCCTCGCAAAAATGGAGAGGTTCTCATATGCAGTAAGGTACTTATATAAATCGGGGCGTTCAATTACAGCTCCTATCTGGCTCAATACTTTGTTGCGATGTTGTTGCAATGATTCTCCAAAAATATCAATATCGCCACTGCTGGGTTTGATGAGTGTGAGCATCATGCGCAGTGTAGTAGATTTTCCGGCCCCATTTTGACCCAAAAAACCATACACATCCCCTTCATTTACTGTAAAAGAAAGTTCATCTACCGCCCTTAACCCGTCAAATTGTTTGGAAAGATTGCTTACCCGGACCATTACGCTCATACTACAAAATTAACAGTATAACTGCCGCAAATGTTGAACGGGTCATAAAATAAAAGCGAAAATTATTGAATCGGTATCACAGAGCTGATTAATTTTCGCCGGGTGACATATAGGATTTGAGTGCCATAACGTAGGACTCAAAAGCCTCGATGCCTTTTTTTGAAATCTTGCAAAGAGTGAGTGGATAATTGTCTTTGAATTGTTTGGTTACATCTATATAACCTGCTTCTTTCAGTTTATTTAGTTGTACGCTCAGGTTGCCGGCCGTGGCATTCGTTTTCTCTTTTATAAAAGTGAACTCTGCCTCCTTTACGCTGATGAGCAAACTCATGACTGCCAGTCGCAATTGTGAATGTAATATGGGATCTAGTTCTTTAAATTCCATGAGTTACGGCTCTATTGTTTTTTGAGATGCGGCTATTTCTTTTTTGTATTGGCTTCTTAAAATGAGGCCGGGAATAATATAGCCCATAAAAACTGCTATGGCAGTAATAAGCATATCATATTTAAGTTCTGTATTTAAAAAAATTGCCATAGATCCTATCCAGTTTATGATGGCGCCATACAAGAGTGGTTTAAATTGTAAAGCACCAGATTGAATGAGCATTAAAAAAGCATATATCATGAGTAGATAACCGAAACCGTTATTGGCTCCTACAGATACATTAATAGAGAAAATGATGATGAATAAGCAGACAGCAAATCCTATATCAACATATTTTAAAATATCGTTCACATAACTTCTCGTTAGGGATTTAGCAGGTTTTAAAAAATTGTATAGTAATAATATAATGGCTACTCCGCCAAAAATATTCCACGCCAGGAAAATATTGGAAAATTGAAACTCTATAAAAAAATAGGTAGACAAGGAAGCCAAAAAAATCATAGTACCCCAAATTAACCACCCGTACCCATTATCTGTAAAGTTTGTTTTTGCTTTTTGGATCATGGTATTAATCAACTGCAGACTTTCTTCTGCACCTATTTTATTATTTTCCATCCGTTGTGCTTTTTGGGTTGAAATTTTATTAAGCTAAAAAACTAGTATTTCTGCCTGTATGAATTGGTTGTACATTTTTCCTCCGTAACAGGTAAGCCGGAATAATATAACTAATCAGGATGGCAGCTGCTCCAAACAACATCTGGTAGTCGTAACTGAAAAAAGTAGAGGCTATGGCCAATATCCATGACATCAACCCTCCCCACACAAAGGGTTTGAATTGTAAAAATTTGCCAGATATAAAAGTGCCCAGGCCATAGAGCAGCATAAAGAAGGGAAAGATGCTGGTACCCCAACCCAGGCGTGTCAAAATCATACTTAACACAAAATAACTGATGCCCATCCCTATCCACAAATGTTTCATGCTTTCTCCTAAATAAGTGACAGCAACTTTTTGCCTGTGCTGCCGCTGGCCCATTACGATACTTATGATGGCAGCCGGAAAAGTGAGCAACCAAACCAGGTAGTGGTGGGGATAATGCAAAATAGTTTTTAAAACAAACTGGCCTACACAGCCAATGAAACTTACCCAGCCCCAAAGCAAGAAGTGTCGGCTATTGTCGCCCATGTTTTGACGGGCCTTATCAATCATGCCTTGTATCAGCTTTAGGCTATCCTGCGGAGAAAAACTGCTTTCTATCATATTTACGCTATTTTATATAGAAAGCCTGCTCCTAAAAAGAGCAAGCTTTTTTCATTTAAGCACCCAAGTTAAATCATTCATGCTTTGAGCAAACTATTTGCATTCATCCAATATTTGCTGGGCCATTTCTTTACCCCATTGTGGATGCATAGGAGATGCTGGCTTAAAATTTTCAAACTTTTTAAGAGCCGATTCTATTTTTGGTTTAGCAGTGCCACA
Organism: Chitinophagales bacterium; assembly: GCA_038257335.1. Lineage (GTDB taxonomy): Bacteria > Bacteroidota > Bacteroidia > Chitinophagales > Chitinophagaceae > Ferruginibacter. The sequence goes on from JBBSJJ010000095.1 coordinate 8,539, forward strand.
GCCGCCACCAAATTGCTCAGGTGTGTATTTCAAAGATTGTGCAATCAACAGCTCCGGCCTGGGATTGGTAGGATCTTGTTGCCTGGCCTCCTCCAGTTGTTTGCTGCTCTCCTGGCCATACTGCATAAAGCGTTGCATAGGATTTACCATCATATGACAGCTTGCTATCATACTTTTAATACAGCTTATCTCAGAGTTGTTGGGATTCAAAACATTTGCTTTATCAATCAGCTCCGTAGCTTTATTGGCCAGCATATCAGTCTTAGATTTATCCTGCTCCATAAAACCATAATTCACCTGGCAAAAGGCCGCATAATAATATGGAAGCCACTCCGTTGTTTCTGCCTCTGCTATGCGTTCAAAATTATTGGCCAGGGCCAGCAGGCTGGCCGGGTTCTTAAAGGCTTCTCCCATTTGGGAAAGGTTTTTGGCCATAGCATTGTTGTATTTATCGCTCTGTGCTGTGGCAAATTGTGCTGCATATACTAATACTGCGGCAAAAATTATCTTCTTCATGTGTGTGTTTTTATATGTTAATTTATTTTTTTTTAGCTTTTCCTATTCCTTTTCAACAGAGTTTCTTTGGGAAAAACATAGGCCCCGGCAAAATGAAATGTCAGCCCTATAACCCAACCAACGGAGTCCATACCGGCACGGAAAATTTCCTGACGAGTAAACACCGAGCCAAAATACCATAACCCCCATAAAAGAGCGTTAACGATAAGATAGTGTTCAAGTGGCTTTTGAAACTGGCCCTGCGTTGTGCTATTCCCCACAAAACAGGATCTTTACCTTATGGTGGCGCTTTCTGATAATAACGAGACATGGTGGTTGAATTTGGTGACCCTCCTCAATCTCTCCCAGAAAGGAAGTTAATTGCATTCAAGTCGGTTTATGAATAGAGTTTTAATAATGTTATTCAAACTCTATGATTAATACATATTTTCATTTCAAACACACATGTTGCATTAAAGCCTTCGCACTCCTTCCCCTTCGGGGAAGGGTTGGGTAGGGGCTTTACAAATTGTTGTTGACAGCATCCTGTGTTCTATCTACTCCAAAACTGATAAAGCAGGCAATAAACGCAAATCGTTTCGAGGTAGGACCGATGGGTTGTTTGTTATCAGTAACGGTTCCATAACTGTAATTGAATACCTGCGTTTGCCCCAACACATTGCTCACAGACAGTACCCAAACTATAAAGGCTTTCTTGTTTTGTTTACCGAGGTTTGGCAGGTAGTTTACACTAAACCCAAGATTGTTGTAGGAAATGGTGCGCCCCGCATCGGCCACATTGTACTTGCCTTGCGCCTGGTCGTATTTTAACTGGTACCATGGCCTGCCCGTGGCAAATGTATAACTCGCATTGAAACCGGTTTTGAGAGGAAGAGAGAATTTTTTCACTACCAGCGATGCTGTATGTTTGGCTGCAAAGGCCGGCGTCATTGCAAGAGGAAAATTAAGGTGATCTCGTTCTGTATCCAGAAAAGAATAGGAAACCCAATAGTCAACATTTTTAAGTGTTTTTTTATCTCTCCAAAAAAATTCGACTCCTTTTGCATAACCGCTGCCGTTGTTGTTGATGGCCACTTCCCTAATGCCCGTGCCAGCACCGGTTTTAAAAAGGTGATCGTATTTTTTGTAAAACAGCTCTGTTCTAAAAGTGCGCATGTTTGCCATACGCTGGTATTGTACAATATAATGTGTTGCCTGGGCATAACCAGCACCAACAGCGGCAGGCTGGTATTGGCTCTCTGGCTTTTGGTAAAAAATGCCATAGGCAAAAGAAACCTGGCCCTGGTTTTTGAGTTTGTATGCCAGTGACAGCCTGGGGGCAATATTCCAGTCATCTACCAATTGGGAGTGCTCTACACGACCACCCACTTTTGCAGCCAGGTCTTTTGAAATATAAAAATCGGTTTCTGCAAAAGCAGCGTACAAGTTGTCTTCCAACTTAGTGTTATATACTGTGCCATCAAATAAAGTAAAGCGTGCTTTTTCTTTGGTATAAAAATAATCAGACCCAAAGCGAAGGGTATTTAACCCTTTCAACTTTTTTTCCAATACAAACCTTGCCTGCGCATTGTAGCTCCGGCTTAGCAGGCTGAAATTTTTAAACGCATATCCAATGGGGCTAACGATTACCTGCTTTTGCTTGCTTGCATCCTGCAATTCATTTTGGATGTCATCTTTATTGGTGCCAAAACTAAGGCCTGCCAGCAGCTTCCATCCGCTTCCAATATTTTCCCGCAGGTTTATATTTTGATAGGTGTTCAAATTGTCCAGGGAAAAAGCATTTTTCAACGTGGCAGAATCTATATCATTCGTTCTAAAAGCTACTTTGCCAGTGCTCCAATAACCATAGTACTTCAGCATCCCTCCCTTTTTGGTCTTTACTCTGAAATTGGCATCGCCTTCATGAAATACCGGGTTCTGGTAATAATCCTGCCTTTGCTTGATCATGGCAAAAGCAGGGCCCAGGTGAGTAAAATTATAGGTAGTTCCCCACGAGGCTTTTTTGTTTTTAGCCAGTTTTTGAATACCACCGCCCACCCCAATGATACTTAGGTTTAGGTTAGCTTCGGTTTTTTCGGGCAAATCGTTCGATTCTAAAATAAGGGCTGATGATAGCGCCTGGCCATACAAAGCTGAATAACCCCCGGCACTAAAAATGGTCCCTTTAAATAAAAATGGATTGAACCGACCCCTTGATGCCATTCCCGGCAGGCTGCTGTAAAAGAAATTAGACACCAGGTTTCCATCTATATAAATGTTACTTTCCGAGGCACTGCCCCCTCTCACGAACAAACCACCGGTTTCACCTACTTGCTGGGTACCCGGCAGGGTTTTAAGGGCACCGGTAATATCTCCCTCGGCGCTTGCCGTTGTAACAATATCCAGTGCGGTGAGTACTGTACCCTTCTTTTTATCGCTTGCCTCAAAAGATCCGGCTGTAATTACCACCGCATTCAATTCTGTTATAAGTTCTTTTATAGATATGTCCAGCGATATTTCCTTGCCTTCAATTTGTATGTTTTTGTTATATGTGCTATAGCCATACAAGCTGGCTTCCAGTATAAAAGCACCCTTTTCAATGGTAGAAAAGGAGAATCTTCCCAGGGAATCTGAAGTAGCTCCGTCGTAGGTATCCTTTAGGGTCATGCTCGCACCCATCAGGGGTTTATTCTTGGTGTCTGTCAGTTTTCCCTTAATAATCACCTGCGCATATGACTGCTGGAAGGCGAAGATTAAATACAAGAAAATGAAACTTTTCATTGCTTATAAATTTATCTCAAACATAAAGTAGTTTATTTTATAAACCAAATTATTTTTAGATTAATTAATTCTTATTGAGCCTCTTTTAATTCAGAAATATGTTAAAATATTAGACTAATCCGTTGACTTACAGATTATTAAGTGTACATCCTAAAGGCTAAAATCCAAATAGCCCACCACATATAACTTATTAACATCTGAAAAAATAATTTTTTATTGTGCGCTCAATTTGTAATTTAGCAATAGAATTTAATGGGTTAGTAAGTACAAAGGGCCGACAGAAATGTCTGGCCCTTTTACTTTGTAGCAACTCCTTCGCAACAAGAATCATTTAAAATGCCTGCGTTGTTTTTTTAAAATTCCAGGGCTCAAAAATTGCAAAAATATCTCTCAGCCTACCAGTTTATTTGAATAGAAAACATTCTTTTTGTTTTTACAATTACAAATTACTTTTACCGCATGAGCAAAACGAAGTCAGCATTTTTTTGTCAGAACTGTGGATACGAAAGTGCAAAATGGATTGGCAAATGCCCCGGTTGCAATGAGTGGAATACTTATGTAGAAGAAGTGGTTGTAAAAGGAAATGATAAAGCAGCCGGCAAAGATGACTGGAAAGAATACAACGGTGTGGCAAAATTAAAAACAGTTTCTATCAACGATGTGAGCAGTGCCGAAGAAAAAAGAATTGTAACCGGCGATGCAGAGTTAAATCGTGTACTGGGTGGCGGCATCGTATTAGGAAGTATCGTGCTGGTAGCCGGCGAACCAGGTATAGGAAAGTCAACCTTGTTTTTGCAAATAGGTTTGCAATTAAAAAACGTTCGCACGCTTTACATAAGTGGCGAAGAAAGCGAGCAGCAAATTAAAATGCGTGCCGACCGGGTAGGCATCAGCAGCGATGATTTCTATTTACTAACAGAAACGAATACCAATACCATCTTCCAGGAAGTAAAAAAACTCAAGCCGCAATTGGTAATTGTAGATTCGATTCAAACATTACAATCACCCTTTGTAGAATCATCTCCCGGCAGCGTAAGCCAGATAAGAGAATGCGCAGCAGAACTGCAGCGCTACGCCAAGGAAACCAACACACCCGTGTTTCTCATTGGTCATATTACCAAAGATGGAAGCATTGCCGGGCCCAAGATTCTGGAACATATGGTAGACACCGTGCTGCAGTTTGAGGGCGACCGTCATTATATGTACCGCATCTTAAGAACTTTAAAAAATCGTTTTGGCAGCACTGCCGAACTGGGCATTTACGAAATGACCAGCGAAGGCATGCGGGGCGTAACCAACCCCAGCGAAATACTCATCACCCAAAAAGAAGATAGCCTGAGCGGTATTGCTATTGCTGCCACCATAGAAGGTATGCGGCCGCTGCTCATAGAAACCCAGGCATTGGTTACGCAAAGTGTTTACGGCACCCCGCAAAGAACGGTGAGTGGTTTCGATCTGCGCCGTTTGCAACTCCTATTAGCAGTCTTGGAGAAACGTGGTGGATTTCATTTTGGTGTAAAAGATGTGTTCATCAATATTGCGGGTGGTATTAAAGTAGAAGACCCTTCCATTGACCTTGCCATTGTTTGTGCACTGTTGAGCAGCTATGAAGATGTAGCATTGCCGCAGCAAATATGTTTTGCGGGAGAGATTGGGCTTAGCGGAGAAATAAGAGCCGTCAACAGGATAGAACAGCGCATTGCCGAGGCAGAGAAACTGGGTTTTGAAAAGATCATACTGAGTAAATACAATTCTAAGTCGCTGGGTAAATTAAAGTTTGGAATTGAGGTAGTGGCCCTTGGAAAAGTAGAAGAAGTTTACCAGCATTTGTTTTAAATTTATAAGAAAAACACTCGTGGTTTCTCTTAAGCATATTTTTACCGACGCCATGCAGCTCTTCTTTCCTCACAATTGTATGGGTTGCGGCAGCGATTTACTATCAGACAGCAGTATGCTTTGTTTGCGCTGCATCAGCAGTTTGCCTTATACCGGTTATGAAAATATAGAGAACAACCCGGTAGAAGATATTTTTAGGGGCAGGACAACCATCAAAGAAGCTGCCAGCACTTTTTACTTTTCAAAAGGGCACCTGGTGCAGCAGTTTATTCACCAGCTAAAGTATAAGGGCAACCAACAAGTGGGGCAATACCTCGGCGCTCTAATGGGCAACGCTTTATTACAAAGCAGCCGCTTTACTAACATAGATTACCTGGTGCCGCTCCCACTTTATGCAGACAAGGAATTTAAAAGAGGCTACAACCAGAGCACCATTATTTGCAACGGGATGAGTGCAGCCATGCAAGTACCCGTGTTGAACAACTACGTAATAAGACAACGCTACACAGATACCCAAACTAAAAAACACCGGGCAGAAAGATGGGAAAACGTGGAAGGTAGTTTTGCTATAAAAAATCCTTTGATACTTGCCGGTAAAAATATATTGTTGGTAGATGATGTGATAACTACCGGCGCCACGCTTGAAGCTTGTGCCCAATGTATGCAACAGGTTGCCGGGCTTCAAGTCAGTTTAGCCACGCTGGCAACAGCCAGTAAGTAGTTTTATTGTAGATTTGTTTCAATGAAAAATATTTTTTTAGTCCTTTTATGCGCCACCCTGCTCAGTCTTATTCCCTCCTGTAAAAAAGATTCTTTTACCAGCAGCCCCAATGCCCGCCTCCGCATCAGCACCGACTCCTTAAAATTTGATACCGTATTTACCAGCACCGGCTCTGTAACCCAATCTTTTAAAATAGTCAACGAAAACGATCAGCAAATAAGATTATCAGAAATCAAACTAATGGGCGGCACCGCTTCGCCGTTCAAAATAAACATCAATGGCATAGCCAGCCCGGCACTGAGTAATGTAGAAATAAGGGCC
>JBBSJJ010000096.1:0-14569 GCA_038257335.1 Chitinophagales bacterium
TCAAATTTTCAAATTAATTCGGATCCACATCAGCAATTACATGTACAGATTTAAAAGCCTTTTCGCTCTGCATTAAATTGATATGGTTTCGTATTACTTTTTTATACGTTAAGCTCATGCCGGGTTCTTTTGGCAGCTTCAGCATAATCTCCATCAGGTATTGGTTCCTGATGCGGCCAATCATGGGCGCTGCCGGCCCCACCACAAAATCTTTCAGGTCACGTTTTAAAAATGCGGCCAGTTTTTCTGCGGCAGCTTCTACGGTTGCTTTGTCTTTGTGCTTTAAGGTGAGCATCACGATCCTGCTAAAGGGAGGATAAAAAAAGTCTTTGCGGTTTATTATTTCGAAAGAATAAAATTGATCGTAGTCGTGCTGCCTCACCAGTTCTAATACCGGGTGTGTTACGTTCATGGCTTGTATCAATACTTTACCCTGTGCATGTTTTCTACCAGCCCTGCCGCTTACCTGTTCCATGAGTTGAAAGGCTCTTTCATTGGCCCTGAAATCGGCAAAGCTCAGCAAGCCATCGGCATCCAGAATACCAACCAGACTCACATGTTCAAAATCCAGGCCTTTCACCACCATCTGTGTGCCTACCAAAATATCGATGCGGTGCTGTTCAAATAATTGGATGAGGTTGTCATGCGCCGACTTGCCCCGCACACTGTCTACATCCATGCGGGCAATTTTATATTTAGAAAATTCTTCTTCCAGTTGTTCTTCAATTTTCTCTGTACCAAAATTTTTCTCCAGCCAGGTGTTGGTGCCACAGGCGGGGCAGGCTATCAATTTAGGATAAGTGCTGCCACAGTAATGGCAATGCAATTTGTTACTGTATTTGTGCAGCGTGAGCGACACATCGCAATGCGTGCACTGCGGTATGAAGCCGCAGGTATTGCAAATTAGGTAAGGATTGTAACCACGCCTGTTTTGAAAAAGAATCACCTGCTTGTTTGAGTCCATCGCTTGCTGAATAGCTTCCTTCAGTTGCGGGCTAATCATTACTTTGCCCCGACCTGTCTTGTCATTACCGCCGGACTTTTGCACAACCTGCCGGGTGTTTACAATTTCGATGGCCGGCAGGTCTATGCCGCCAAATCTTTCGCTTAAAAATACATAGCCATACTTTTGTTGTTTGGCATTGTAAAAACTTTCTACAGAAGGCGTAGCGCTACCCAGCAACACTTTTGCACCAAATAAAGATGCATAAAAAACGGCTGCATCCCTTGCGTTGTAGCGTGGGGCGGGGTCTTGTTGTTTGTAAGAGCTATCATGCTCTTCATCTACTATTATGAGACCAAGTTCCTTGAACGGCAAGAGTAAAGCACTGCGTGCACCCAGCACTATCTTCACTTCACCGGTGCGAATTTTATTCCAGAGTTCTATGCGCTCATGGTTGTTAAACTTAGAATGATAAATGGTGATGTTGCCGCCAAAATTTATTTGCAGCCTACGGATGAGTTGTGCGGTGAGCGCAATTTCGGGCAGTAGGTAAAGCACTTGTTTACCCTGCGAAAACTGCTCTTCGATTAATTTAATATATAATTGCGTTTTACCGCTGCTGGTTACTCCATGCAAAAGGCAAACATTTTTATCTGCAAAGGAATGGCGCACCTGCGCTAAGCTTTGCTCCTGCTTTTCGCTCAAGGTAAATTGTATGTTTACCTCTTTGGGTAAACTGGCAATGCGATCTACGCTGCGCTTTTCTACCAATAAAATATTTTTGTCTACCAGCCCCTTTAGTTGTGCTGCCGTGGCTCCAGACTTTTTGAGTAGGGCGGGTTGCGTAACATCACCTGCTGTTTTTTGCAGGTGCAAGAACGCCAGCAGCAACTCCATTTGTTTGGGCGCACCTTTCCAATCATTCAGTACTTTGCTTAGGGCATCTTCAGAATGAAACTGCGGATGCAAGAGCACATAATTTTCTTTTTTTACTTTATACCGTTCGCTCAATTCTTCCCAAATGAAACAGACATTTTTATCTATCAACTTTTTAATAACCGGGTACACATGATTTGCATCCAGTATCTGCTGGATCTCGGTGAGATCTAATTGCTTCTTTAACAACAATGCTTCTGCTACCAAAAATTCATCGTTGCCCAGGTTGCTAAAATCCTCTCCTATCTCTTCGTTATAAATTACAATTGTTTCGCTGCTTAGTTTAAAGTTGGCCGGCAATGCAGCGGCCATCACTTCTCCTTCGGTGCACATATAGTAGGTGCTCATCCATTCCCAAAACAGCAATTGCTGTGGGTACAGGAGTGGCGCATCATCCAGCACATTGATGATGGGCTTGGTACGATACGCCGGCTGCGTTGTTGAAATAGACTTTACAATACCTGCATATTTTTTATTTTTTCCCAGCACTACTTCTACCCTGCAACCCGGCAAGGCCGCCGCCAACAAATGTGCTGGCACTGCATAAGTATACACCACCGGCAACGCCAGGGGCAACACTACTTCTGCCCAATGCGTGGGTTCGGCTTCTTTAAATAATATGGGATCTGTTTGCTCCATCTAAGTGTTTATCCAGGTGGCCTGGTATTTTTCAAGTCCTTTCTCCATGCTATCATATACCAACTGTTTCAGAGTGCCCACATCAGCTGAGCTATAGCCATCAACAGGCACTTCCTTCAGGTAAACGGCTCTCGACCTGCCAGGCGTGAGCGAAAAGATGCTGCTGTAGTGTAGCCTGTCATACGCATCTAAAAACAAAACAGGTTTGATGGGAGTTTGTGTGTTGATGGCAATTCGGAAAGCGCCATCATAAAAATCTTTCAGCGGCCGGTTGCTCATGTTAAAGGTACCTTCTGGTGCTATTACTATTGAAATATTTTTTCTGAGTACCTGCTTCAACACAGCTACACTTTTAGCCCGGTGCCTGGCATCACTTCTATCAACAGTTACCACTGCCTTGCGGTAGATGAATCCAAAAATGGGTATACGGCTCATTTCCGCTTTACCTAAAACTCTTATATGCTGGTACCGGAAGGCGCACATCAATACCGGTATATCCATATAAGAAATATGATTAAAAACAAGAATGCTGGGCTTACCGGCATCATGCGGTACTTCAAAAATGTTTCGGTGCCTTATGCCCCACAAGGCCATACAGGTTTGTGCCCAAAACCTGCAGATATGGTAAACGAGGTTTCCGCCCTTAACCTTACCCATAAACGAAGCCAATACGATCAAGGGGAACAAAGCGAGCATGAGGCTGAGAAAGACAACAAAAGCATATATACTATATATGACTTGTATAAATCTAAGAATTAGCTTCATAAAATAAGCACGAATATAGATTAACTGGGGCATAGAAACCTTAAAAGATTGGGGATCGACCTGCCGGCAAAGGAGCTGTAACTACTGGTTTACAAACGTTTAGGCTGGCTAGGCCTTCCCGTTAGGCGGATGGGGCCGTAACAAACTCCTTAAAAACTTTTGAAAACGTTTTGCTGATAACTATAAAACCTTACCTTTGCCGTCCTAAATTCGGGATGTTATGTTAGCAGTAGTAAAAATCGCAGGTCAACAATTTACAGTAAAAGCAGGAGATAGTTTTTACGTTCCTCATATAGAGGGTAAAACAGGAGATTCTATTGAATTTTCTGAAGTTTTGTTCACTTCAAACGGTGGAACCGTTGTGAGTGGTGCAGATGTAAAAGCAGTAGTAACCGCTGAAATTGTAAGCGACCTGGTTAAAGGTGATAAAGTAATCGCTTTTAAAATGAAAAGAAGAAAAGGTTTCCGTAAAAAGCACGGACATCGTACGCAGTATACTCATTTAAAAGTAACTGCAATTGCTTAGTTAAGTTTGCAAATTTTGTTGTGATGCACCCCGTGTTTTTCAACAAAAAAAACTTAAAAAACTAACCAATTAATTAACGAATAAAATCAGTAAAAAATGGCACACAAAAAAGGTGAAGGCTCGGTTAAAAACGGTCGTGATTCACAAAGCAAAAGACTAGGTGTAAAAATATTTGGTGGCCAGGCTGCATTGTCTGGTAACATCATCATTCGTCAACGTGGTACTGTATATCATCCGGGTAAAAACGTAGGTGTTGGAAGAGATTTTACCATCTTCGCATTAACCGATGGTGTGGTAGAATTCAGGAAAACAAAAGCAGATAAAACTTTTGTTTCTGTTGTAGCCGTTGAAGCAACTGCTTAGTTTTTTAATATTTTTTTTGGTTATATCAAAATAGTATTTATTTTTAAGTATTATTTACTAACCAATTAAATTCTAAAAAAATGGCAACTGCAAAAAAAGCCGCTCCTAAAAAAGCCGCTGCAAAAAAAGCCGCTCCTAAAAAAGCTGCACCAAAAAAAGCTGCTCCTGCAAAAAAAGCTGCTCCTAAAAAAGCTGCTCCTGCAAAGAAAGCCGCTCCTAAAAAAGCTGCACCAGCAAAAAAAGCTGCTCCTAAAAAAGCCGCTGCAAAAAAAGCCGCTCCTAAAAAAGCTGCTGCAAAAAAGAAGTAATCTTCTTGAAAAGTAATAAAAAATCTAAGTTCCGGTTTCTACCGGAACTTTTTTTATGCCCTGTATCCCCTTCCTATCCTGCCTTTCAGCCAATCGCCTATTGTGCACTTGTAAAAATTGAAGCAGCTCAACAAAAACCTACACTCCGTTAAACAAAAAAGTTATTGCTATTTTTGATGCATGGATAATTATCAAATTGCAGATACGTTTTCAATGCTTGCAAAACTGCTGGACATTCATGGTGAAAATAGTTTTAAGTCAAAATCATATTCTTCCGCGGCGTTTGCAGTTGAAAAATTTACAACGCCATTAAGCGAAATTCCGATAGAAAAAATATCATCCATCAAAGGAATTGGAGCTTCCTCTGCACAAAAAATAATTGAATTACTCAGCACCGGGAAACTAAAAAGCCTCGAAGAAATCGTATTTAACACCCCTCCGGGCATTGTAGAGATGTTAAATATTAAAGGCATCGGACCAAAAAAAATCAACACTATCTGGAAGGAAATGGAGATAGAAAGTATTGGTGAACTCTTGTATGCCTGCCAGGAAAACAGGCTAAAACTTTTTAAAGGCTTCGGAGAAAAAACACAACAGAATGTTGCAGACAGTATAGAGTTTTATTTAAAGAGTAAGGGAAGCTTTTTGTATTCGCAGGTAGTAGATGCAGCAGAATTAATACATGCATACCTGGTAAAATTATTTGCACAAAAAAGGATCGCCATCACGGGTGCATTTAAGCGCCAATCAGAAGTGATCAATGAGCTGGAATTTATCATTGAAAATAAGCAGCAGGACATTGAAAAAACTTTGCAGCAGTTAGACGGTTTTCAACTATTGGAAAACAACAACAACATTTTAATCTACCAAACGAGCACGGGTATAAAATTGAAACTTCATGCATCCGGCAACGATGAGTTTATACATGCTTTGTTGCGTACTTCCTCTTCGCAAGAATTTATGGAAGCCATGCTTGCTGCGTATCCAAATGGCAGCACACAAAAAGCTACCACCGAGGAAATGTATTTTACAAACCTGGGCTTACAGTTTATTCCTGCCCCTCTGCGGGAAGACCCCGCAGCTTTAACGCTTGCCAGCAGCAACAGCATTCCTGCACTCATTCAACCTGGAGATATTCGTGGCATCATTCACAGCCATAGCAACTGGAGCGATGGCAGCAATACTATTGAAGAAATGGCGCTGGGCGCTATAGAACGTGGGCTGGAATATCTTGTAATAACCGATCATAGCAAATCTGCTTTCTATGCTCAAGGCTTGCACGAAGAAAAAATAAGAGAGCAACATCGTTATATTGATGAGCTCAATATCAAACTGGCTCCGTTCCGCATTTTTAAAAGTATTGAAAGCGATATTCTCAATGATGGAAGTTTAGATTACAGTAATAATGTGCTGGCTACTTTCGACCTGGTGATTGCTTCTGTGCACAGTAATTTAAAAATGAGTGAAGAAAAAGCAATGGCCCGTTTGCTAAGGGCAATAGAAAATCCCTATACAACTATACTTGGGCATCTTACCGGCAGGCTGCTGCTAAGCAGGCCAGGCTACCCGGTAGATCATGATGTGATTATAAATGCCTGTGCAGCCAACCATGTTGCGATTGAATTGAATGCGCATCCCCGCCGGCTAGACATGGATTGGAGGCACATTAAAAAAGCCCTTGACAAAAATGTACTCATCTCTATAGATCCTGATGCACATTTTATAGAAGGGCTTGATGACACTTTGTACGGTGTGATGGTGGCGCAGAAAGCAATGGTAAGTAAAGAAAATAACCTGAGCAGTTTTAGCCTGGCAGATTTTGAAAAATTTATTGCAGCAAGAAAGGCTTTGAAAAATATCTAGGCATCGCTCAAAGGTAGCTGTACAAAAAAGCTGGTACCCTGCGTAGATGTTTCGAACCATATCTGCCCATTCATTTGTTCTACAATGCGCTTGCACATAGCAAGGCCTAAGCCCGTACCAGAAGTTTTGGTAGTAAAGTTGGGGGTAAAAATTTGCGGCTGAATGTTGGCAGGTATGCCTTCGCCATTGTCTTTGATCTTGATTAAAACATTACCATCCTCCATGGTTTCATCTATGGCTATTTGCGGCCGGGTACCTTCCGGCACCGATTGAAGCGCATTTAAAATAAGGTTGGTAAAAAGCCGGTTCAGGTGCGTCTTATCTGCATGCACCCAAATTTTATCCTGCAGCAAGTTCCAATCCATAGTTATCTGGTCGTTGCTTGTATGCAGCTGTTTTATAGAGAGCAAAGCCTCGTTAATATCCTGCAATTCTTTGTTGGCATTTTCAATATTGGCAAATTGACTAAACTCGCTGGCAATATTGCTAAGGTGATCTATTTGTTCTACCATGGTATTGGCCACGGTGGCAGTAAGCGCCTTCACATTAGGTGCATCGTTTTCAATAGATCTTTGCAGGAACTGCATGCTTAGCTTCATAGGTGTAAGCGGATTTTTTATTTCATGTGCTACCTGTTTGGCCATTTCCCGCCAGGCACCTTCCCGTTCTGTTTTAGCAAGAGCCGTAGCACTCTCATCCAGCTTTGCCAGCATTTTATTGTATTCTTTTACAAGGCTTCCTATTTCGTCGTTCCTGTTCCATTGTATTGGCTCGTTAATTTTACCCAGGTTTGTTTTTTTCATCTTTTCGCTTATCAAAGCAAAAGAGCCGGTAATTTTATTGGTGATGAATAATGCCACAATGCCCGCCATCAAAAATATAAAAGCATTGAGGTTAATAATGGTTACCAAAAAGTTGGCGATCTCCTGCTGCAGCTTACTCTCCGAGGTAAAATAAGGAATGTTGATGTAGGCCGCTGCATTACCTGCTGCATCAAACACCGGCACGTAGCTGCTCACATAGGCCAGGTTGCCGATGTGTTCCTGTTGAAAATATTGAATTTCCCGTTGCTGGCTTAGGTGATAGAATGCTGTAGGATTCATTTTGGTACTCACAATACCTTTTGTATACGGCAGGGGGAGTGAGGCCATCTTAAGGTTGCCGTTTAAATCATAGAGGTTAATATCTACCCCATGTATCTCTGCAATGTTTATAATTTTTTGCTCTAAAGTAGGCGCAGCTACTCTATCTCCCATCAACATAGAATCGTTTAATTGCCAGCCTTCAGATAAAGACTCACTCACCTGTGTCTTCATAATTTGGATTGCACGGCTCAGTTTCTCCTGGTTGTTACTTTGATAACGGCTGATAAAAAACAAAATAGTGGCGATACCTATTACCAGGAATGAAAGGGCACTTATAAAAATAATGATACCATGTATTTGGTTGCGAATGCTCAATTGCCAGTAACCCCGCAATTTTTCAGGGTCTAGCCTGGAGCGCACAAATACGGTAAGCAACCAAAAAATAGCAGTGAGGAACAGGAAGGCGCAAAAGAAATATGAAAACAACGTAATGGTGGCCAGGGCTGTGCCATTTTTCTTAGCTATCACTATGAATTTATCAGGGCCGGCCTGGAACCAAAGTTCATCGTATGCTCCCCTGCCTACCATGAGGTATTGCCTGCCGTTGAATGTGAGCGGCGGCAAGCTTGCTGAGAAAGGATAATCATTGTGACTGCTTACAATTTTTCCTTTGATGTAGGTAGCATAGGCATAGGTAGAAGAATTCTCAATTGCCGCATTGCTTCCCTTGCTAAATAGCTCCGGGTAAAGCATATCATTCTTGAGTCTTTTAGGGCTTACCAAAATAAAAATAGTCCCCAAAAAATTGCCGGAAAAATCGTTGATCACTTTTTTGCTGATGTAATTAAAACGATCATAGGATTCATCGTAATAGTAAAGCCCTTTTACCGAAGTGGCTTTTGCCTGGGTATTTAAAATTGTATTGAGTTGGTTGTAACTGGAATTGTCATCATTGAACAAGGCAGTTTCCTTTGCATCGAAACTGTAAATGCGGGTGTCGTAGCGGTTGGTATAGCCAGAAAAATTATTGTTGATGAGGCTGTCTTTTAAAAACCTGTTCGCATAGGGGCTCCTCAACCTGTCAAAATTATTAGATAGAAAATCGAGCCTGAAATCTGTAAGCATGGAGTTTAGCATTGACTGGCTGGCAGGATCTGTTTTGGTGGCCAACACTTCTGCATAATGTGTGCGGTTGCGTAGTTCCTTCTGGTTGTTTTCTACAATCATAAGGATGGTCATAGAAATAGAAAAGAAAAATATCCAGAAAACCAATTTCGAACTGATGATGCGTGTGGCTATTTGATTGACGTACCGGCTGTTTAAGAGAAATAAAGTAAGTAACAACCACGCAAGGCCATACAACTCCATACCTTGCTGCATGTTGCCAATATTCAGGGTAAGCAGGCTCAAACCCAGGATGGTTGTGCAGAGGTAGAGCTCCGGGAAAACAGCCGTAAAAAAAGGCTTGATGAGGTAAAGCACCAGCTGGCATAAAAAATAATATCCCACGGCCAGGCAGCATAAAATAATAAATCCAATAACGCTGTAAATATTAAGTGAGAAGAAATTGATCACATCAAAAGATATCTGCGAATCTGAAACGAGCGAGCGCACAATATGTATCCCAATGAAAGTAGCTGAGAGCAGTAGCAAACATCCACCGGCAAGCAACCACCATTTTTGAAATCTATGATTGCCCCGGAGCGTTGTATTGCACGCTGCCAACTGGTGACGAATAAACATAACAAGCCATACAAAAAGTAAAGCGTTGATGAGGAGATCGCCCAGGGAACGTAGCACAAAGCCAGACCCGTAAATAGTAGGATCAAAAAGCTCGAAATGCCGCAGGTTTAAAGGAATAGGAAAGATATAAGTGATGGTGCGCAAGAAAACGATGGTGCCAATTAAAAATAAAAATCCATGTAAAAAACTTTTGTGCACAGCTACATACACTGCACAGAGGTGTACAAAAAGCAGGACTAGTAACACAGCCAATAGTCGCAGCCATACCGATACCATGTTGTCTGATGCAATTACCCTGGAATTTTTTTTAACCAGGTAAAACAAAGGCACTCCATGAACAGAACTAATGGTTCCACTCAGCCCTTCGCCGGGAAAGATATCATACTGATCGCCTATGCGATGATTGTTCACAAAACTATTCCTGAGGTAAGCGTTGGTAACGATGTAATTCCATTTTACAGGTACCAGGCATATGGCAATGGTGCCTGCACTATCCAGTTTATTCCACACATAAAAACCGTTGGCTAATTGGGCAAAGCCAGCTTTGAGCGAAGATTGTAAAATGCCGGAGTCGGGCAATACTTGTTGTGTGTTCCAATACTGCAAGGCATAATTGCCGCTGGTATCTGGCTGGTAAAAAAAGATGAAGTAATTGCGCTCTGTTAGGCTGGGCAGGCCTTCTGCCACTACCTTGCCCTCATGCAGAGGGCTGTAAGCCGTATCCTGCATCAGCTCTGTGAAGTCAACTTCCGCTTCCCGAACATAACTGCTCATCTCCTTTTTTACGGAGTTGAGAGAAGAAGAAGAAGACCAGTAATTGTTAATGAGAAAAGACAGGGTAATGAGCCAGGCGGCCACCACCAGGAGGTAAACGTTCTTTCTTAAAAAAAGTGGAATAGTAATGTTGTTAAACAAAGATGGTCGGTTTTATTTGTTCTGTTGTTTCATTTGATTCCATAATACATCTAGTTCCTCCAGGCTCATATCGTGCAACTGTTTGTTTTGCTGCTGTGCGGCTGCTTCCATGCCATTGAAACGTGCCATAAATTTTTTATTCGTTCGTTCCAATGCATTTTCTGCATCTACCTGCAAAAACCTTGCAAAGTTCACCAGCGAAAAAAATACATCCCCCATTTCGTCTTCCATCAGGTCCCTGTCTCCGGATGCCACCGCTTCTTCCAACTCCTGCAGTTCCTCTTTTACTTTGTCCCACACCTGCGCCTTGTCTTCCCATTCAAAGCCAACGGTTTTTGATTTTTCCTGCAAGCGAATGGCTTTTACCATGGCGGGCAAAGAGCGGGGCACACCCCCGAGTATGGTCTTTTTACCCTCCTTCAATTTTATCTTTTCCCAGTTCTGCTTCACTTCTTCATCGTTGGCTACTTTTACATCCCCATAAATATGCGGATGACGCACAATCAATTTTTCGCATACTCCCTCTATTACCTGCTGCAAGGTAAACTCCTTTTTTTCTGCCCCCAGTTTTGCATAAAAAACGATGTGCAGCAGCAAGTCGCCCAGCTCCTCTTTAATCCCCTGCCAGTCTTTGTCTGTAATGGCATCCGCCAGTTCATAGGTTTCTTCGATGGTGAGGTGGCGCAGGGTTTCTATGGTTTGCTTTTTATCCCACGGACATTTTTCCCTTAACTCATCCATTATTTTTACGAGGCGCATAAATTCATTAGCCGTTACATCCATACATTAAACTTTTAAAAAAGAAAACAATAAAAAGAAGAGGAACAATATTAAAATAATGGTGAAGCGGCCCATACCTGCCAGTATGAATTTGATGATTGTTTTAGCCCGCCGCTGACCATAAAAATTGCGCATGGCCTTGTATTCATAAAAGAACAGGAGGATGGTAAGCAGCACGCTTACATCGTTTGGCCAGTTCCAGTGCATAAAGCCAGCCAACTGGCTTAAAAAGATCATGGCAAACAAGATGATAAAATAAAAAATATACAAATGAACTGTGTAGATACCGTGGTTCACCACATAAAAATCTTTGAGCCTCCAATAAATAAGTTTTAAAAACAACGCAAACAAGGGCAGCGATAAAAATAGCATTTGCGGAAAATTATGCAGTACAATGTTAAAGATGCTGCCCATTACCTTACCATTGCTATTGACTATTTTTTCATTTACTTCGAAAACTTTTTGAGCAATGGCTTTTTTGAGACGGCCATGTTTTACCAGGCCAGATTTTAGGAGAGAGTCATACTCGGCCCTGTCCCGGTACGTTCTCCCAAATATGGTGGAAGTGTTTTTCCTGGCTCCATCCCGGTGCTCAAAAAATTCAGCTTGCGTCATGGGTTTACTTTTGTTGATGGCCCTGGTAAAAGAAGCCACAGTGGTACTGTCCATATCACTCACAATATTCCTGATGTTGTTGTAACGAATGCTATCTATGTTTCGAACTACGCTCATGGGCGACGGTACGAAATAACCTTTTCGCCTTTGCCTTAGAGTGGTTAAAGTTTTTTGAAATTCATTTTTGTTAACAGAACGCCCATCGTTGAGAGCCTTGCTTACTTCTTTAAATGTTGCGCTATCCATAGCGGCTATCTCCTGGTTAAAGCTGGCGTAGCCAGCGCTGTCCGCCATTGCCACCGCTTCTACCATGGAAGTGGTGCTGCGGCTGTTGAACATTTTTTCATCAATGTGTATGGTAGAAAAGAATGCAAGAAAAAAAACAAAAGAGGTAAATACATACATGCGCACCGGGTTCAGGTAATTGTTCCTGCGGCCCCGTTGGTACTCTGCCGAAAGAAATCCGGGCTTGGTAACGAGCAACCGAAGTGTGCTGAAAAATTTACCGTCAAAATGCGTGATGTCATTGATGAAATGAGTAACAAGGTGCCACAAAGATTCTTTCGTCTCCAGGTTTTCCTGTCCGCAGATGTGGCAATATTTTCCGTAAACCTGGGCGTTACAGTTTAGGCAGTTTTTCTGCTTGCGCTCTTTTAAATGACTCAAGGAAGTTAATTTTGTTAAAAATAATGAAGTTTTTTTAGCCCTTAACTTTTAAGCCCCTTTTACAGATGTAACTTCGGCCGAAAGTAACTTTTCTCACATGAAAAAAATCCTATTCCTTTTTGGTTTCGGCTGCCTGCTTAGCGGCTCCTCCCAGGCACAGTATTATTACAAAGATATCATCAGCAACAAACAGTTGCTGGCAGATATGGCTGCCTATAAAATGAACAAAGTAAAAGCCATCAAAATAAAAAGTTTTGAAGACGATGGCAGTGCCAGCGAAGGCTTCTCTTGCCAGAAAAAGTTTTCCAAAGATTATTCTAAGGCCAGCCTGTTTACCCGTTCCCAAATTTCCGGCGCCTCCTTGCTCAGTTCTACATTTAATGAAAACGGTAAGCTGTTGCAGACCTACGACAGTTCAGATATATCGGTTACCAGCAACCAGTACAGTTACGACTTTATGGATCGCATTCATTCCATCGTTTCTACCATCCGCTCGCAGGATGATGATTTTACAAACACGATCAGGGAGGAGCATATTTGGCATTACAACGAAACCGGGCAGGCAGAAAAAATGATCCGCATAAAAAATCGTACAGACAGCACCACTATTTTATTTGCTCTCGATGAAAATGACAATGTAGGCATTGAGAAAGATACCCGCAGCGGCACCAAGTATTATTATTATTACGATGGCAAAAGAAGGATCACCGACATAGTGCAGGAAAACGATTTTAAAAAAGGCATGGTACCAGAGTATATATTTCAATACAACAACAGCTCTGGTCTGCTATCGCAAATGACCACTACCGAAGAAGGTGGTAATTATTATTATGTGTGGAAGTATACCTACGACAATGGCCTGCGCACAAGAGAGAAATGTTACAACAAAGAACAAAGGCTGATGGGCAGCATCGAGTACGAATACAACTAGTGTAACCTTCAGCGTGAATGGGCAATGGTGAAAGGTCTCAATGGTGAAAAGTCAAAAGTGAAAGCCTGCCCCTATAGAATGTAGGGGGTGAAAGGTCAAAGCCTGCCCCTGTAGAATGTAGGGGGGTGAAGGGTGAATGGTGGGTATTCTCTATTGACCATTCACCATTTACAGGTAGCACCATCCTATTATTTATAAAATATCATAAGCATGCTCTCTGTGAAGATTTTGCCCAGCTGGTTGATTAAAATTTTTCTTTAAGTTAGCAATAGCGATTATATTACCCGGTATGATGAAAGAAAAGATTTTAAGATCTAGTTTATTTTTCTGTATAGGTATTGCTATACTCGGTTCCTGGTTTAAACTCATGCACAAACCCGGTGCAGACACATTACTTCTTTTAAGCGTTATAGCCGGAGTTGTTTTTATTTTTACCGCTATTAAGGAAGTAAGCAACTCTGAAAAAATCGACAGATCAGAAAAGATCATGTGGTTCTTCGGTTTTATATTTTTAACCACCATTGCAGGTCTTGTGTACGTTTTAAGTGCCCGCAAAAGAGTTGTTTAATTATATCACCAGCAACCCAAAAAAAGACGATTTTTTTTACCCAAACTGCATTTTTATCTCTCAATTAGCCACCACCCTGCCTCTTCATGTTTCCAAAATTATTTTTGCCCAAAGTGGCCTTTTTCGGCTCATATTCACTCCTGTATTGCCTTTGCTTAGTTTTCAACAATGTCTTAATAAATCCTTTACAATTATTTAATATTCATTAGTAATGTTGTAGTGTATTCATGGTGACAACGATTATATTCTATAATTGTTGCATTAATAGGGAATCCGGTGAAAATCCGTAACTATCCCCGTAGCTGTAAAAGCGGCCCCACCCGGCCTCCCCAAAGGGGAGGAGGTTGGAAGCAACTTCTCTCACACCACTGCTCCTCCTTTGGGCGGGAAGGTGAAGTGAACGCTAAGTCAGAAGACCTGCCATGAACAACAAAAGTTGAAACGCTTTCGGGAGAAAGGCCAACACTGAAAACACCGGAAATAATATTTCCTTGTAATCAGCCTCACCCTTTTCCCGAAAAATAAAACAGCACACCGGCCTGCTATATTGCAGGGAATAAAAAAGTAAGTACGATGCAGAAAGAAGATGAAATTTTATTAAGGGAAAACAAAGACCGCTTTGTAATTCTCCCCATTAAGTATCCCGCCATTTGGGAACAGTATAAAAAACACGAAGCCAGCTTTTGGACGGCCGAAGAAATTGACCTGGGCAGCGACATGAAAGACTGGAATGCTTTGAATGATGGGGAACGTCATTTCATTTCGCATGTGCTGGCATTTTTTGCCGCCAGCGATGGCATCGTAAACGAAAACCTTGCGGTAAACTTCATGAGCGAAGTGCAACTGCCGGAAGCCCGTTGCTTTTATGGTTTCCAGATAATGATGGAAAACATACACAGCGAAACCTATGCATTACTCATAGA